>NZ_JAUBVD010000005.1:128606-189084 GCF_036705675.1 Microcoleus sp. AT8-A3 | reverse complement strand
GGCGTCCCGCCCGTCCAAAAAAGACGGGCGGGACGCCCATCCCACAAACTTGTGGAAGTTATTTAATTCTCATTCCTAATCACTCTCTTCCAAAAAGGTTTGTACTCGACCGTTCGGCCTCAAAACAACTCTAATTTTCGGGTTTTTCCCATTAGAAACGGCAGAAACAAACGGCTCGCCGGCTAATGGCATATTAACTTGCTCGATATAATCTGCGGCTGCTTTTCCCATCGGCATAATACTTTCAACTGACCCATTTTCATCGATCAGCACGCTGTATTCCAAAGTTTGTTCCATTCCTTCAGGAGGCTTCCAGCGTTCCTCAAAGTAAGTTCTAGCTTCTGAAACTTGAGGAATAGTATCAAATAAAGTGCGGTTTTTTTTGCTCGCCGCCACCTGATTGTTATCCTCAGACTCGGCACTCGGTTGAGCGTCCTCAAGGGCTGGGAGTTCGGTACTGGCTGGGGGGACAATCGGCTCGATGGGGCTGGGGAAGGTTTGGGGCGGGGGAACAGGAAATCGGGAAGCCGACAGGGATGGCGGCAGGGGGGGCGGTACGGCGGGAGCCAGTCTCGGCGGTAGAGGGGGCAGCACGTAGGGTACTGGTGCGGGTGCTTGGGGGGCGGAAATGGGCGGTTCTTCGGGGGCGGGAATTGTGATTGTTTGCCCTTGAGGGAAAGCTGGGGCGCTCTGTGGGGCGCTGGCTGCGTTGCCGTTGGCGGGAAATAGCAGGGGTGGCTGCTGGATAGGGCTGGGTCTGTTGGTGGCTGGAGTTGGGGCGAGGGCGATGGGGGGTAAGCTGGGGCTGGGGGAGGCGGCGGTGTTGATGGGCGGGGGCGGCAGGGGCGGTAAAGCGGGTGTGGCTGCGGGTGTTGGTGCTGGGGGTGTCGGTAGGGCGGGAACTGGACTGGGGGAAACGCCGGCAGCTAACTGGGGGTTTCCAGGAACGGTGCTCAATTGTGGATTGGCGGGGGCTGTGGCGGGGGCTGAGGCGGTTTGCGGGGAGGTGGCGGTTCGATCGAGCATTTTGATAGTTCCTGTCGTCAGGCCGGCGCTGGCTACCAGCAATGCTGCCACCTTGAGCCAGGGTGAGGACAGCGGTTGTCGGGGTTCGCGGTTGAGGTTGGGAAGCGCCATCACTTCGGCGGCGCAGTTATCTAGTGCTGTGGCTAAGTCAAACAGTTGCAGGGTGCTCAAGGGAACTACTGGCCCGGATTCTGCGGCGCTCAAAGAGCCTAAAAATAAGTTGTGGGCGAGCAAGCCGCGGGGTTCTAAGCGGGGGGGAACCGGAAGGTAGGCTGTGTTGGGGGCCCAGGTTGCTAGTTCGGCAGTGTTGACGGCTCGATCGAATATAACTGCGTTATCCGATGCTTCTGGCGAGTCTGGACCTGCTGCGGTACGATCGATTTGAGAGTTGAGGTTGTTTTCCCAATCGCGGGATTCGCCGAGCAAGTTTTGGACGTAGGTGCTAACAGCTTCGTGGAGGGTTTCGAGTTGAATGCGATCGCCCCTGATAGTAACGTGTTGGGTATCTGGCAGCCTGGGGTCGTCGAGTCGCAGCTCAAAACTTAAAGATTTAAACACCGGTTGGCCCGCCCAGCGAGATAGAGGCGAACTTTTGGCTGTAATTTCCAGCGTGCAAGTGGGGGGCGTGTACCGTTTGAGAACCATAGCGAAGAAGGAAGAAGGAAGAGGGAAGAAGGAAGAAGGAAGAGGGAATAACTATGTTTTATCTGATATTTTGCAGCATTCTTAACAAGCTTTTTTAGCAACAGGCAAGATGCCTGTTCCACAACAAATAAATTTTTTGGTGGAACAGGCATCTTGCCTGTTGCGGAGCTTTGTCATTCTCGTTCCCATTATGCTTAGCTTAATTTTTAGCGCGGTCTAGAAGTGCCAGCCAGAGGCGGCGGTGGCCGCCGGGACTGCTGTAAAATAGCAAATCGATCAGGAGTTTGAGGGCCAAATTAGTCAGTTCTCGGGCCGATAAATTTTCTGCATCTTCCATGCGCGAGCTATAAGTGTTGCTGAACCTGTCAATATAATCTCCCAACAAAGCGATTGTGTGAGGTTCGCGGTTTTGCTCTGCCATTTGTTCGAGCAAAGCAACAGCGCGGCGGATTAAAGCTTGGTGCTGACAGGCCAAATGACAGCTTATCAAAACGAGCGATCGAGCTTCCTCCACATCGAGTTTTTTGCGCCCTCCCTGGCCTTTCCGCAGCGGGTTAGATTGGCGCAGCCGCCACAAAGCTACCCGATCGGCTACCATTGGCTCTAAATTCAGTTCGGCTGCTACCTTGAGCATCGCCTCTGAGCCAATTTCTGCCAGTGCTTCTAGGGCTAACAGCACTAAATCCAGTTGGGCTTTAATGTTGTCCAACTGGGTAGGTTCTGGTGCTTTTTGGGTCAATTCTGCCCAGTTGGGAGATGGGCCCGTTTCGTTTGTGGGAGCGGAGGGCTTTACGGTCGAGCGCATGGCTTCAGCACGGGAAATTAAGACAGGTTGAGGCAGGATATCAAACAGTATGCAGTGATAAAAGCTTTGCAGCCTGTGGGCAACAGCACATCTGTTAAGTTGTCTCCATAGCTCGTTGCTTTGATTCCGGCAATCCTAACTGCAGGACGGAGTTGCGGGTGAAAAGTTGCGGTTTCAAGGAAGATCGATCGCGATCGGCAAAACCCATAGATTTTTACCCCTAACCATGCTACGCCGCAGAGTGACCGAAATCAAATCAGTGCCTTGAAACTATCGGGACTTATATCAATGCAAACATCCTAGCGCTCTCGAATGCTACTTATAGTCTGTCGCTACTCATAGTCTGTCAGATTATAGTTGTCATGGCTTCATCTGGCGCCATCTATGGATATTACGGAGCAATTTGGTAAAAAAGTTAGACATTTCCGAAAGCTCAGAAATCTTTCCCAAGATCAGCTTGCAGAACTATCTGAATTACATCGCACCTATATTGGTTCAGTTGAACGAGGGGAACGGAATATAACGCTGCTTAATGCCAGCAAAATAGCCAAGGCATTATCCGTTAGTCTAGCTGAACTGGTAACTGCTGATGACTGAAAGAAGACTAGAGCAAATTTTAGCAAGATACCAAAAATCATTTACCGAAAAAATTTATGCAGAAGAGAATGAAGAACACGATATTTTAATGGATGTGTTTGGTATTTCTCCAATAATAAAAAAAGAAAATAGGCAATATTGGGGGCGTGAGTTAGGTATGTGTTGGCAATCGTTAGTTACTGAAACGTGTAAAACATATTGCAGTAGCTTTAAGCCAGCATTGAAAGTTGAAAGCGATGAGCCGTGCGATCTGATTGTTGATGGGTACGCAATAGATACAAAATATCGTATTGGCTCAGGAGATTCTGGAACACTGAAAAAGTTCAAATCTTATGGCGAACTACTTCGTAATCTTAATTACGAGCCCGTCTTTTTAATACTTAGACAAGATAATTTGCCCGCAGCTATTACAGCGTGCCAAAAAGGGACTTGGAAAGTTTACACAGGGGACGATTCGTTTGAGTTTATACAAACAATAAGCGGGTTTGATTTAAAGTCATTTCTTATTGAAAAAGTGGGAGAATTCCCTGTATACCGCTGAAACTATCAAGGCGCTTGTTGATAATCTCTATGTAGTCAGGTACTATTTCAATGCCAACATACCTAATGCCAAATTCTTGCGCCGCCAGCAATGTAGTTCCAGATCCTGCGAAAGGATCGATTAGAATAGAATTTTCCAAACGCGGTACAAATATTTCGACCAGCTTTCTCATGAGAGCGATTGGTTTAACTGTGCAATGGACGTTAAACTCCTCGGTTTTCTCACGCTGTATACCTTCTAAAATATTTGACTGAAAACCACCGAACCGATCTTTAGTATAAAATAGACCAGTACCATACTCCTGTAGAGTTTCCAAGTAATTATTGACCAGTGGTTTTTGAAGTACGCAGATTGCTTCCCATTCGTTCCTCAGACAACTGTGCCAACCATCCCATTTTTCAGAATTTTCATATCCTTTCTTCTCTAACTGTTGTTTGATATTGACACCCTTAGGGATACCGCTCGATCTTTTATAAACAAGAATATCTCTCGCATAGAAACCAGCACTTTCAAGTGCTACTTGTACGTGAGCAACAGTCCGCGTGCTGTTGAAAACTAAAACTGTCGCACCCGGTTTGCAGATCCGAAAAAGCTGCTCACCCCACTCAAAGCACCACTTTTCATAATCCAGAGTGTTGTTACGATTCCTTTGATACCATTTTTCATTTCTGACTCCACCTGCTAAACCACTGCCATAGGGAATGTTTTTGACAAGGGTTTTATTTCCCTTGCCATTGACTCTTTCAATACGCCTTTGAATTTCTGAGTCATCCCATTTATGACCAATAAATTCATAATTATAAGGTGGGTCAGTGATACAGGCAGAAATATAATTTTCTGGCAAGGTCTTCATCACTTCACGACAGTCGCCCACCAAAACTTCATTTGAGGGAGTTTTTTTCATGAGTCAGGCAGTTACTAAAGTGGGAAATCAACTCTTAATTATGCCACATTTGCAGTAGATAGTGAATCTAAATGAGTCGTGAAACACTCTTCTCTTTCCAAACTTCGCGTTCTTTGCGTCTTCGCGGTTCGTAAAAAAAAATCACAACTCATTTACACTCCCTATAGGCAGTCTAAATCATAGATTCATTCCAGCTTGTTTTGCTGCATCCAAACATATAATTAGTAATCCACCAGAAATCCCTCAATCCTGACTACTTCAAATAAACCACCGTCACACCTGCACCTCCTTCTTTTTGACTGGCGAGCTCAAAGCGGGAAACCTGCGGGTGATTCGCGAGGAACTCGTGAACCCCGCGCCGCAACTGTCCCGTACCTTTACCGTGAATTATCCATAGCACTCCGTATTCCACAGCCTTGGAAAGAGCTCTGTCTATTTCGATTTCTGCGTCTGAGACTCTCGCACCCCGTAAGTCGATCGAATTATTAGCAGTGCGAATGGCAATTTCGGGATTGGGTTTTGCAGGTTCCGCCGCTGCTTGCTTGGCTTTAGCCGTAGCGAGTGCTTGGGCTTGGGCTGCAACCTTGGCTAATTGAGCTTTCGTTTCCGGTTTTTGACCGTCGAGGGATTCAATTTCTCCTAGTTTGACAGTCATTTTCATAATCCCAAACCGAACGCTCAACTCTTCGTTAGCGTCGGGGCCGCTGAGGACTTCGGCGGTTTGGCCCAAGCTGGGAATGCGGATGCGATCGCCCACTTTCGGCATAAAACTCGGTTTGGGTTTAGCCGGTTGTTGCCGAGAGGGCAGGTGTTTTTGGGAAATTTGATTTAAGGTTTCTGTCGCTTGTTGGGCATTTTGAGCCGTCTGATTGCCCGACTGCAAGCGACGAATGATTTGAGCAATTTCTGATTTTGCCGACCCTATCGCCTCATTTACTGCCACTTCCTGAGCTATTTTTAGTTCTCGCTCCCGCTCTTGCAAAGCGGCTGCTTTTTGAGAAACTTCTCTGTGCAATTTTTCGGTTTGGTGTAGCAGTTGAGTTGCTTCTCTGGCCTTGGTTTCCTGTTTCCGGCGCTGTGCTTCGAGTCCAGCAATTACTTGATTGACATCTTGAGACGCTCCCCCGACATAGGTTTGAGCTTCATCGACTATGGATGCTAGCAAACCCAGTCTTTTGGCAATGGTGAGGGCGTTGGAACGTCCGGGAATTCCCCACAGCAAGCGATAGGTTGGCTGCATGGAATTGTCGTCAAATTCTACTGAGGCATTTTCAAAGCGGGAGTCTTGATATTTGAGGGCTTTGAGTTCGCCAAAGTGGGTAGTTGCAACTGTTAATAGGGAATGTTGGGCGAGGTATTTCAACAGGGCGATCGCCAATGCACTGCCTTCTGAGGGGTCTGTTCCCGCTCCTACTTCGTCTAACAAAACTAAAGATTTGGGAATTGGTAATTGGGAATTGGTAATTGGGATTTGGGGTTGGGGAATTTGTAATTTAGGTTTGAGAATTGGGAGAGCAGAAACAGTGTTCTGTGTATCTATGACTTCTTCGTCTTGCTGTTGGGAATTAGTAATTGGAAGGTTGGAATTTTCTTCCCCTTCAGCCTGCGATTTATTGTGTAAAACTTCTAAAATGCGGCTGATGCGGCGGATATGGCCGGAGAAAGTAGACAAACTTTGCTGCAAAGATTGTTCGTCACCAATATCAGCCAAAATATTGTCGAACCAAGGCAATTCTACGGGTTCGCGGGCGGCAACAAACATTCCTGCTTTCGCCATTAAAGCTGCCAATCCCAAGGTTTTGAGGGTGACAGTTTTGCCGCCAGTGTTGGGGCCAGTAATGGCGACGACGCGGATGTGCGGCCCGATCGTTAAATCGACCGGCACGACTGGAAACCCTTGCTCGTGCTGTTGCTGCCAAACTAATAACGGATGGCGCAACTGGCGCAGGGTAATTTGCGATCGCAGGTTGCGAATTAATAATTGACTGTTTTCTTCTTTTTCCTCATCTTCTTTTTCCTCATCTTCTTTTTCGGGATTTTTTGGTGCTAATTCTGGCTCTCCCAATTCGATAAATTTCGGCGGATTTGCTTGCAGCCAAAAACTATAACGCGCTTTAGCGACCGCTAAATCTAAAGTTGTAACTACAACCACCAATCTGTCTAAATCGGGTTTTACTGCTGCGACTTGCTCGGTGAGGGCGCGGCGGACTGCTTCTTCTTCGGCTTGTTCTTGCCTGAGAAACTGCCGCATTTGGTTGTTAAGATTGACTGTATTGTGGGGTTCTACGTAGAGTGTCGCGCCACTGGCCGAGGAGTCGTGAACGATGCCCGGTATGGCATCTTTTTGGGGAGCTTTGACGGGAATGACAAAGCGTCCGCTTCTTTGGGTAATTAGCTGTTCTTGTACGGCGTTGGATTGGCGCTGCAAAATCCCCTGCAATATTTGATAAATGCGATCGCGCAACTGTCGCATTTGAACTCTAATTCCTGCTAATTTAGGAGTTGCTCTGTCTGCTACTTGAGCGCGATCGTCTATACAGCGATGGATTTCTTGCTCTAGTTCGGGATAAGTCCGCAATTGGGCTGCTAGTTCTTTGAGCGTCGGCACATCTGCCTGAGAGTCAATTATCCGGCGCAATTGCCTTGCTCCGGCGAGGGTAGTAGCAATTGCCAGCAATTCTTCGCCGCTGAGCAAACCTTGGAGTTCGGCTCGTTGCAGGGAAGTGCCGATGTCTTGGATTCCTTCAAAACTCAAAGCACCGCCAGCGCGGCTCTCTAACTGATAAGCTTCCTGAGTTTGGGCGAGGAGTTCGGCTGTTTGAGCTTGAGTTGCCGGGATTGCGAGGTCAAGGGCGGCGGCGACGCCGAGTTTGGTGGCCGCGAAGGTAGCCAAGTGCTGACACAGGCGCGGCCATTCTAATAGTTCTAGTGTTTCGGCTTGAATCAAAGTTGAGGTGGTGTTGGTAATTGGCATTCTCAGGCGCTGACCGAGAAGGTGAATTTAACGATACTATTAATTAATTTTAAAGTTTTTTATTGTTTCCTGGCGCAATTTGAGAAAGTATCTGCGATCGCCCTCCGCAGTCTTTCGGCCGACAGCTCTGATGTAACATTAATTACGAAGGAGAAAATTTGCATTTTTGCATTACCCGTCTAAAATTATACCTTCTCGTGATACCATTCCCCAAAAAATCTACAACTTTAGGCAAGCTCCCAACTATTATACAGTAAGTCAATCGATTTTAGATTTTAGATTTTAGATTTTAGAATTGAAGCATTGACTTGCGCGAGATAAATACGTTCGGCAAGTTTCTCGGATACAGGTTTTTAATTTCTCCACGGATGAATCACGTGGCGGGTATCCTGGATGTTTTCGGTCATTACCAATTTTTTACTCTAAAATATAAAATCTAAAATGGTATGGGCTATTTTGGGTTTTGAGGGAGCGGGTATGGGCTGTTTTTTGATGTAATTGAACTATTTTGGAATTTTAAATCTGTCAGCGCAATTCTGGCGGTTGTATCCTAAAAAGTAATTTGTGGAGATGATAGAAGTATGGCAAAGATTCTGGCGATCGTCGCGGATACTGTGACTTTTCAAGTTGTGAAAGAGTTACTCAGCCAAGAGGGACATCAGGTGAGAGTCGTTTCCGACGACAAGGAGGGTTTAGACTTGGCGAAGGAATTGTCCCCCGATGCGATAATTTGCGACGGGACTTCGCGTCAAATCAACTTCTTGGAGGTGTGCCGGCTGGTGAAAGCCGAGCGAGAATTGGCGGCAGCCTATTTTATTCTGCTGACAACACCGGAGCAATTTGATGAAGTTCAAGCATTGGATGCGGCCTTTGACGATTTTCTGTTTAAACCGATAGTTAAGCAGGAATTATTGGCGCGGGTGCGCGCGTCTAAGCGATCGCACGAGTTGAGGGCGCGGTTGGAGTTAACCCAGCAAGAATTGGATCTGTCGCGCGATCGAATGCTGCAAAATGAAAAAATGTCTAGTTTGGGCGAATTGGTGTCTGGGATAGCCCACGAAATTAACAACCCCATTACTTTTATTTACAGCAATCTAACTCACGTCCAAAGCTACGCAGCCGATTTAATTGAACTGCTGCGATTGTATCAAAAAGAGCTAGTCAATCCCGGAGCGGAAATTATGCAAAAACAACAAGATATGGATGTGGAATTCGTTCTGGACGATTTATTGAAAATTGTGAGTTCCATGCGTACCGGGAGCGATCGCATCCGCCAAATAATTTTGTCGCTACAGGATTTTTCCCGCAGCGATCGATCGGGCTGGCAGTTATTTGATGTTTCCGACGGTTTAGAAAATACTCTGTTGTTGTTGCAGCACCGCTTGCCGGCTCGCGAGGGAAGGCGAGACATCAAGGTGATCAAACAATTCGGCAATTTGCCACAGATTGAGTGTTATGCAGGTCTGCTAAATCAAGCTTTTCTGAATATCATCAATCACGCGATCGATGCTTTGGAAGAGTCGGCTCAAGAGTTGGAGGAGTTGGAATCAATCAAATTTAAGCCCGTGATTTTGATAACCACTCAGGTAGTCGATGGTCAGCGAATTTCGATTGAGATTGCTGATAACGACATCGCACATAGCAAAGATATCACAGCCCAAATTTCCGATCCATTTTTGGCAGCAAAACCTGCGGAATCACCCATATCATCGGGACTTGCTCTCAGCTATCGGATAATTGTAGAGCAGCACAAAGGAGAGTTCAAGTGTTTTTCCGAACCGGGTAAAGGCACTAAAATTCAGATAGAGATTCCGCTGCGTCACAGTTAATTAGGAATGAGAATTAAATAACTTACAATGCGTGATGGTTCTTGTGGGATGGGCGTCCCGCCCGTCCAGAAAGGGCGAGCTAAGAGTGCCCAACCCCTAGTCCCCACAAACTTGTGTAAATTATTTAATTCGCGATCCTTAATAGTATTTACCGTTGGTGGGGGCGGATTTTTGAGATTGTTGGTTTTAGCCTGAGATTATGGTGAATCCGCCCCTACAATGACTGCTTTTTTTTAAAGGTAAAATTTTGTAGAGGGAATGGCAGAAGTTATCGAGAAGAGACTTGAGTTGATCTTCCAGAGATTTGAAGGAGAGAGGAAGAGAATAGAAATATGAATAATTCCACGGAGAGGGGCAACGACGGGGGGTTGCCCCTACAAAACACGGTTATGTAGATGTTGTGTGTCTAGGAGTGAAATAACTAAAGGGAGACTTGCGCGCCTTGAGTATCGAGGGCGATCGCCCTTACCTCAGCCTTTACCCCAAATTCCATCCAAGCAGCCGCCATCCCTTTCTCAACCGCAACAGCGTTAGCCACATCCGTTAAAGCTAAAAGCGTTGGCCCCGCACCGCTAATTACCATTTCATAGGCCCCTGCATTCAGGGCAGCTTGTTGCACCGCTTCATATCCCTTAATCAGAGATTGGCGGTAAGGTTGGTGAATTTTGTCTTGGAGGGCGCAGCGCAGCCAGTTTTCATTGCCAGTTTCCAAAGCCCGCACTAGCAAACCGAGGTGTGCCGCATTAAAAATCGCGTCAGCCTTGCTGTAATCTGCAGGCAAAACTTTGCGGGCTTCGGCTGTAGACAGTTCAAAATCGGGGATGGCTACCACGGGCACAATATTTGGATGCCAGGGAATATCGCAAATTTCCCAGGAACCCCCCCCCTGCCCCCCCTTGCTAAGGGGGGGTGATTGTGTGAGCCCCCCCTTAGCAAGGGGGGGTGATGGTAGAATTTCCGCATCTAAGGGTGATTGTTCTGTTAGCCCCGCTTCACGGAGAGAGAATTCTTCTCTTAGCCCCCCCTTACTAAGGGGAAGTTGTTCTCTTAGCCCCCCCTTACTAAGGGGGGGTTGGGGGGGTGCATTGCTAGCAGCTTCGGTAAGTGCGGGTGATTGTTCTGTTAGCCCCGCTTCACGGAGAGGGAATTCTTCTGTTAGCCCCCCCTTACTAAGGGGGGGTTGGGGGGGTGCATTGCTAGCAGCGAGGCGACATCCTCCCAGTAAAGCGGGGACAACGTTGTCGGGATGTCCTTCAAGTTCGATCGCCAATTGCATCACTTCCACCTGACTCAAAGGCGCACCGGCTAACTCATTTGCACCGACTAACCCACCGATAATAGCTGTGGCGGAACTTCCTAAACCTCTAGCCAGCGGCACTTGCATATCTATATGTATGGCTACGGGCGGCGGCGATTGGTTCAGGCGATCGTATAACTTTATAAATGCTTGATAAGCGAGATTGCTGTCATCTGTCTTGACTTTGGCGGCTTCAGAGCCTGTAACAGTAATTTTTAGTTTCTCGGTTGCTGAGGGTTCGAGTCGGGAGAATTGGAAGCGGTTGTAGAGGCTTAAAGCGGCGCCGATGCAGTCGAATCCTGGGCCTAAGTTGGCGGTTGTGGCGGGTACGGTGACGGTGACGGTGGAAGTTTCGAGCATTTTTTGAATAGTTAATTTGGAATGTTTAACCGCCGATGAATGCGGATGAACGCAGAGCGAAGGATATTATACTATGTTTTCAAAAGCACTCTATTTTTGCAGCATTTCAAGATGCTTGATGGCATCTTGATAATCGTTGGTATTGCCATCTTTTTGATATAGTTCGGCTGCTTTCTGATAATCAGCGATCGCCCCGTCTTTGTCTTCTAAGAACTCGCGGACTCTGGCGCGGTTGTAGTAGGCATCGCCGTAGTTGGGGTTGATTTCAATTGCGCGATCGAAATCTGCTTTAGCTGCTGGGTAATCTTTGAGATTGCGGCCGTGGATGATGCCGCGTTTGTTGTGGGCTTTGGCGTAGTTGGGGTTGAGGCGGATGGCTTCGGTGTAATCGGCGATCGCCCCTTGAATGTCTCCCGCCTCTGATTTGGCTAAAGCACTATTGAATAAATCTTCAGCAGGATTTTGAACAATCGTTTTTTGAGCTATTAATATTGCTGAGGATTTAGCAGAGACAGCAAGGGATATATTACCAAAGATAGTAAAGATTACTAGAGTAGCAATTAAATTGTAAAATGATGATTTCATAATTTAGGCAAAAATTTGAGCGACAGAACAACTAAAACCGGGCAACAAAGGCGAAGTTAGTTCATCATTGCTCAACAGCGTAGCAATGAGCCTTAAACTTGCTTGTTCCCTGCGATAAACTTCTATTTGCTGCAATTGCCAATTCACAACCCAGTATTCCTGCACTCCTCGCACTGAATAGAGTCTAAGTTTCAAATCTCGATCGCGTCTCTGATTGTCTGCACCGGGGGATAACACTTCAACAATTAACTCGGGTGCGGCGGTTAAATGGCCGGCTTCGTCTAGCAAGATAGCCAAGCGTTCATTACTCGCCCAAACTACATCAGGAATGACGTTATCAGCGTCCGTGAAAATAAGACCCGGATTGATGGCGGCTCGTCCCAAACCAGTAGACATCGACCAAGTATCAAGGCAAGAAAAAAATCTGCCACAAGTCTGTTGATGCCCCCAATGCGGTGCTCTAGTCATAAATAGCTCCCCATCAATAATTTCATAGCGATCGCCGTTATCGGGCAATAGTTCTAAATCGGCGGTAGTCCAGCGTACTTTATCAGATATTGTCTGGTTCATACAAGCACTCTTGATAGGTGATAGAAACATTCTAAACCATCGAGCTTCTTGTCGCTCCACAGCTTGAAACAATCCGGCTACACTGACTTTCGCTTTTTGCAGGCGAGACTCAGAATATTGAAACCCGCCTGGGCGCGGGTTTCGTTTTTGTAGGGGCGATTTCGCATCGCCAAATTGTCCGATCGCCAAATTTAAAATTATTGAAAATTTCAAATCGCGCGATTACTTCAAAATAGTTTTAGAAGCAATCCGAGTTTTCTTGCGATCGGCTTCACTCAATTGTTCGCCAGACTGCAAGCGAGTAGCAGAGGTTTGGAGCACAGTTGCGGCACTTTTATCGCCCATTTGCAGAGCAGTTTTAGCAGCAGTTTGCAGCATTGTTGCCGCGCCGGCGCGATCGCCCTGTTGCAATCGGGTTTCTGCGAGTTGAGTTTGGCGGTATTTAGCCAAAGCTAAAATGTGCTGCTGTACCATCGGGTTAATGGCCGGCTGATAAACTTTCACGACATTAGCGGAAAGTGCAACAGGATCGGAAAGCAAACCTTGGCCGACACTCGGATCGTCGTAGCGAATTTGCAATTGCCCGATCGCCTGTGTACCTTCGGGCAACTGTCCAATATAAATATTAGCCAAAACTACTCGCTCTATATCCTTCATTAAATCTCCCAGGCGTACCATAAAACGATCGCCCTCTTGCTGTACCGGTAATTCGATCGTATCCGGGGCAACTTGGGCGATCGGTTTGAGTTCGGCTAACCGTACTTTTGGCATCAGTGAAAATAGCAAATAAGCATTAGTCAAACCTACACCTTGGATGCGAGTAAATAGTTTGCTAAACTCGTCAACCGCATCTTCGGGACGCTGAATGTGAGCCAGAGCACCGCCACCAGCATCAGCAATCTTTTCCAAAATATCCTGGTTCCAGTTATCGCCAAATCCTAGAGAATTTAAAGTCATGTTGTAGTCGGCAGCCAATTTAGCCAACTTCAAACAGCGGCTGTCGTCGCCGTGTTCGTTTTCGCCGTCAGTCAGCAGAAACGCCTGAGATATAGCTTCTTTTTTGCCTTTGCCCAACTCTTCAATACCTAACTTAATGCCCTCATCAATTGCTGTGCCACCGGCCGATCGCAATTGCTCAATTTGCCGTTTAATACTGCTGGGGTCTCCCACAATTTGATTGGGGACGAGGACTTTGGCTTTATGATCGAAAGCCACCGCGCAAAAGCGATCCCCGGGCTTCAACCTGTCCAGCAACCGTCCGGCGGCTTGTTTGACTGTTTCCAAGGGGCGTCCGCCCATCGAACCGCTGTGGTCGAGAATCAGGCACAGGTTTAAGGGTACGCTGGAGTCGATCGAGCTTGCCGTCGCAGACACCGAAATCGCTAGCTGGCGCTGCGTTGAGGGCGCAGCAGCGTCAAGGTTAGGGTCGTTTAAAACCGGGAGCAAACTAACTTTCATGCGGGATACCTAAAGATTGCGTTAGTATTTCTTTAAGAATAGCTCCATCAGTTCAGGCAACATTTCGGTTATGTCAGGAACCTCAGCCTAAGTGCATGAGGCTTGTAAGAGATTCTTGCGAGCCGTCCTGACCAGCCTAAGACTTTCGAGGTCTACGTTTTTTGAGTCATGACACCCTGGGATGCGAAGCTAGTCCCCTGCCCTGTCATTTGCAGTTAAACAGTTTTAAGGTCACTGAAACAGTGCTGCAAGTTTAACAAGCTCTAAAAACATTGGCGAAGCTAACTTTACCCGTAAGGGAGTTTTGGAGAAGACCACATCTCCACGGAGGGGCAACCATACCCCTCCACCCCAATCCAATGTAAAGCCGTCCTAGAAGGACGGGGTTTCAGACTCATTTTTCTGATGAACACACCCATTAAAGCAGTGCAATCGCCATACTACGGGGAAGGGAACTCTCGGACGCCACCTCCCGATTTGCCATCCCTGTTGCTGAAGGAGCGGATCGTTTATCTGGGGATGCCTCTGGTGCCTGCGGTAACAGAACTGATTATTGCTGAACTGTTGTTCTTGCAGTACGAAGACCCCGAGAAGCCGATCAAAATCTACATCAACTCGACCGGCACTTCTGGTTACAGTGGCGAACCCGTCGGCTTTGAAACAGAAGCCTTCGCTATCTGCGATACGATCAGGTACATTAAGCCGCCCGTACACACTATTTGCCTCGGTTCGGCAATGGGGATGTCTGCGATGCTGTTAGCGGCTGGTACAAAAGGCTTTCGAGCGAGTTTGCCCCACGCTTCCATTGTGTTGCACCAACCCAAGGCTTACACGCGGGGTCAAGCAAGCGACATTCAAATTCGCGCTAAGGAAGTGCTGGCAAATAAAGCGACGATGCTTGATATTTTTGCAAGCTGTACTGGCCAACCGATCGAAAAGATTACTAAAGATATGGATCGGTTGCTGTACCTGACGCCCCAGGAAGCTAAAGAATACGGTTTGATCGATCGCGTTCTTGAAAGTTCTGAAGAATTGCCGAAACCGCTGCCGGCTGGAGTCCTCTAATTCGGTTAGGGGGTATTAGTTATTAGTTATTAGTTATTGGTTAGGGTTTATTGGTCATTATAACCACAAACTAAAAAACCGGAAATAACAACTAACAAATAACTAATAAACCATAACCAATTGCCCGATCACCAATTACCAACTAAACGGAGTTCCGAATTATGCCTATCGGTGTGCCAAAAGTTCCCTACAAGATGCCGGGGGGTTATGATACTCAGTGGATTAATATCTACGATCGCCTCTACCGGGAACGGATTATTTTCTTGGGCAGGGACGTTGACGATGAAATTGCCAATCAAATCATCGCTGTGATGCTCTATCTTGATTCGGAAGATTCAGGTAAGGATATTATTTTATACATCAATTCCCCAGGCGGGATGGTGTCGGCAGGCATGGCTATTTTTGATACCATGCAGCACATTAAATCAGACGTGGTGACGATTTGTGTGGGCTTGGCTGCTTCGATGGGTTCTTTCCTGTTAGCTGCCGGTGCGAAGGGGAAACGGTTAGCTTTGCCTCACTCGCGCATCATGATTCACCAGCCTTCTGGGGGCACGCGGGGACAAGCAACGGATATTCAGATTGAGGCCAAAGAGATTCTGCGACTGCGCCACCAACTCAACGGTATCTATGCTAAGAATACTGGCAAGCCGATCGAGAAAATCGAGAAGGACATGGATCGCGACTATTTCATGTCCGCTGAGGAAGCCAAGGAATACGGCTTGATTGACAGAGTGATCGAAGATCGTCCGTAAGTTATTTTTGCGCTACCGTAGTGCGGGCAAGCCTCGCACTACAACCCAGTTTTTCGGTAAATTTTGGCAGAATCTTTACATTGAAGGATTCTGCCATATTTAATGGTACTATCAACGCTCATTCATGCTAGATGGATATTGCAGATTATTACCGACAGTTAGGGCTGAGGTTAGGTGCGAGTTTATCGCAAGTTAAGACCTCTTATCGGCAGTTAGCGAGACAGTATCACCCCGATGTGAATCCGGGAAACGAACAGGCTAAAAATAAGTTTATTGCTATTACTGAGGCTTATAAGTTCCTGGTGAATGTTGCCCCCCACCATGTTGCGGAGTCGAAAGTTGCCAATTCCACTGTGCCGCCTAGTTCGACACCGCCGGATCGGGGGGTGAAAGCTCAACCGCAGGCAGTTAAGGTGACTCGAAAAGAGGCTGCGGTTCAATCTCATGCGGATCTGTCGGCGGTGGAACAAAAGTTAAAGCAAGATGCTTATGTTGAGTTGCAGCAGTTGCTGAAATATCACAGGTTCCCGCGGGCGATCGCCTTGATTGAGGGTTTGGCCCAGCGGGTTCCCGAAGATTTGGAGGTGCGTCAGTGGCAGGCGATCGCCTATCAGCGCTGGGGACGGCATTTGATCGGAGAAAAGCAGGTTGATAAGGCGAGAATTTATTTGAAAAAGGCTGTGAAAACTGACCCTCACAATCGGGCTTTGTGGGCGGAAGTTGAGCGGGATTTTCGCAGGTTGGAAGAGATTTATTGAAGCGATGTTGCGTCCCCCTTTTGCAGGGGGTCTGCGTCGTGAATTTTTAATTTTTCTAAAATAACTTGGGTATTTTCAGGTCTGTTTTCTGGTAGCGGTTCCATCAATTCGTCGATCGACTCTAGGAGTAACGGGTCAATATCTACAGCCTGGTTCCTCCAATTAATTTTACCAGTTTTTTCATTAACGGGAAAGTCGATCGGCTCTATGCCTGTTAATAAATGTACAAAAGTACGCCCTAGGGCAAAAAAGTCCGATCGCACGCCTGCTGTACCTAGAATTTGTTCGGGTGCGGCGTATCCAGCAGAACCTATGGGTGCGGTATCTATATCTGCTTCTGTGGCGGCGCCGAAGTCAATTAATCTCAATTTCCCATTCGCTTCAACCATCAGGTTGGATGGCTTAATATCCCGATGCAATACATGATATTTGTGGATTTCCTGCAAAATATAAAGCATTTGTTGCAGCCAATCAAGAGCTAGTTTTTGAGAAACGTACTGTTTTTTAGTTAATAATTCTGCCAAGTTTTCTCCGCTAATTTTTTCCATCACCAAACAAGACAATTTCTGGAAGTTCTGGGGGATTTTAATTGGGAAATAACCGTCTGGTTCGACTTGGGGAACAGATCCCTTTCCGGCCAGCCAAATCAAAACTCGCGCTTCTTGCTTGAACAAGCGAACTAAATCGGGGTTGTGGGCGTGTTTCAAGACTTTTAAAATTTTGACAGTGCCCCATTCGTTTTCCCCGGTTCCCAAATCTTCAACTTCAAAGATGTCTGTGGGGCGTGCGGGATTGGGCGATCGCACTGGTTTAAGGATGCGATAGCGATCGGCAATTAACAAATCCGTGCCACAAGCTTGACAATTTTGAGCAGCAGCAGGATTTTCGCGTTGTTCGCATTGAGGATTGATGCAGTAAATCATACCATTTTAGATTTTAGATTTTAGATTTTAGATTGGAAATGACGGACGCTGTATCGGTTTAGAGCTTGGTTTTGCATTTTTTTTTTGGGGAAGTCGTATCACTTTGATTGATAAATTACCATAAAACCCAGCAGTTCTGATCGTCTACAGTTATGTCAGCGCGGGCGCTACAATTTGTCCAATCTTTGGTTGCGGTTACGTCGAAGAGTTTGGTCAAAAATTCAGTCATTTTGCGGATAATCTCTTCGGCTTTGACTTCAACTTTTTTGGACTCTGGCGGCAGTTGTTCGCCTTCTTCGTCTTTGGGGCGGTAAGTACGGGAGATTCCAGAAAGCACAGCGGGCTTCTGGAGTGCTTTTTGAGCTTCTGCGAGTTCTTGGACGGATCGGCTTTTGATGCCTTTTTCGATCGCAATAATCTGATTTAAGCGTGGCATTGTTCGATGTTATTGACGCTGAACTCATATCAAGCCGGGTTAATACTGATAATCGAATTGTTTGTCCTGTGGCTTTTAGGGCTTTGAGGACTCTCCCTCCTCAGTACCAACCTCACGATCGTTCTTTAACCAGACTTGATCGTTATGTAGTATGCCACACTTCAAAGTAAATTACAAGCTTTCTTTTCTAGGCGCGGTGCCAACAGAGCCCGTCGCTACCGTACTCAGCAATTTATCTCTCAAAAACTCGGCAAAATCTCTAGCGTCGCTGCGGATCAAGTGGATGCCATCATTGGTACGCCATTCTCGCTCTTTCGGGGGTGGCAGCCACTCAAAACGATCGGACGGAAACAGCTTTTTAGCCAATTCTTGGACTTGTTTTCTCCTGATTGCAGCGTTAACTCGTGACTCTTGCGGTATGTCAAATAAAACTACTTTTGCCCCGCTATTTTTTTGGATTTCTGCGATTTGAATTTTAATAAACTCAGCTTCTTTTTTTATAGCTTCTGCATCTTGTTCAGACAAAGGTTGACTTTGAATATCTACTATCGTTTGGATAGCTTTTTGGGATAAGTCGGGAGTAAGATATCGACCTTCTAATCTGTCTAGAGCCTCTCGCGTCACTTTTTGACTCGGCTTCGATCGACTTTTAAAAACATCCACAAAAATGCTAATCGGACGGTATTCCTCTCTCATCATTGGTAGATACTGGCGTAACCAATAAAAAAGAGGATGATACAAAGAATCCATTAATTCTGTATCTATTTTCCGAACAATAGTATCGTTAATTTCCACCAAAACAATAGGAGGCTTGGTTTTACTTCTTTTAACTATTTCTAAACCTGTTTGGCTCGCTCCTCCCCCCAAGGCTATGCTCTTTACGCCCTCTCCAATGTCTTTAATATTAAGGTTTGCAGCTAGAGAACTACCTACCATTACCATTTTTAGATCGGAATTATCCTGATATACATACCTTTGAGTTTTAACAATATTATTTTGAAGCAGGCTAACTCCATCGGAAGCAGGCAAAACTCCGCCGCTGACGAGCGCTTGATAAAAACTCATTATAAACAGAAAAATTAGTACCGGGCGCAAAATCGGTCGCAACGGGAATTTGACAAACATAGAACACCTTCTAGAATTGGAAATAAATAAATTGTTTCGAGCTGCCACTGTTGAGGAATATCATTGCTAGCATAATTCCTAAAGCTAAATCTTGATAAACGCTCCAGACTTTTTGGCCGTTTTTATTTGAATCCTGTTTCATCAGATTTTGCCAAGTGGGAAAATGGGGAATGTGATAAATCACTACTGGTAGGGAAAAAATTAGCGTCGGAATAATGTGACTCCAACCGGGCTTGATTTTATAGTTGCGAACTAAAGTAACTGCGAAGTCAACCGCTTCTTCAAATCGAGGCAGTTTGAAAAGCAGCCATCCCACGGAAACAAAAGAGAAAATGCCTAAAACGCTAAGGCTGTCCAATAATAATTGCTGCCAGATTGGTTTGGTTTTTGCTTGATTTGGTTCTGGCAATTTGTTTTTGGATTTGTCGAAGCCAAAAAAGCGTTCTACGGCTAAACCCAAGCCGTGATAAATTCCCCAAACTGCATAACTCCAAGCAGCCCCATGCCATAATCCTCCTAAAGTCATTACTATCATTAAGTTAACATAAGTTCTGATTCTGCCTTTGCGGTTTCCGCCGAGGGGAAAGTATAGATAATCTCGGAGCCAAGTTGAGAGGGAAATGTGCCACCTTCTCCAGAATTCGGAGAGGGAACGAGAGATGTAAGGAAAGTCGAAGTTGTCGGGAATTCTGTAACCCAAAGCGGCTGCAAAACCGATCGCAATTAAGGAGTAACCGGCAAAATCGGCGAAAATTTGGATTGAGTAGCCAAACAGCAGTGTCAGGTTGGTAATCGTTCCAAATCCTTGGTAGTAGGGAAAGCTGATCCAGAAGGTATAGTCTTTTAAGTTGTCGGCGATGACCATTTTTAGGAAGTAGCCGACAACGAGCGAGCGAAAAATGAAATTCCAAGGAATATCTTTAAAGTATTTAGGAACAATCTGGGGATAAAAAGTCTTGGATTTTAAAATCGGGCCTGACAGTAAATTGGGGAAAAAGCTAATAAAAAATGAAGTATTTAGCAGGTGTTGGGTGAAGTTGGGCGAGACGTAAGCGTTTGCTTCGGTTTCGCTTTTGTTTTTTTGAGTCAGTACGTCTACGATTAAACTTATGCCTTCAAATGTGTAGAAAGAAATGCCGATAGGCAGAGGCAATTTTAAGAATAAATAAGCAATGCTGCCTTCGGAGCGAGCAATATTAAAAACATCGGTAACAAAGTTAGTTAGCAAACCAGCGTATTTAAACAAGCTCAAAATTAATACATTGAGAACGACTCCCGATAAAGCCCAAAAAAATCGCTGTTTCTTGCCAGAAATCCGGGCAACTTGAAAGCTGACTGTAGCGTTGATAAGAATGGAGAGTAGCAGGATCAGCAACAGTGCGGGGGCGCTCCAACTGTAAAAAATAAAGCTGGCAATTATCAGGATGGGAACCTGCAATTTTTGCAACGGAGGGAAATAATATATGGCGAAAACAATCGCAAAAAATACTAAAAATTCAATACTGTTAAATAACATAATTTGTGATTTCGCTCTTTTACGTAGCCTGTGACCCACTATATCAACCGCCTGGGACTAATGGCAAGACTAGCCCAGAACCCGATCGCGATCGCGCATCCTACCAAAGTGTAGCAAATATCACTCTTTATGAGCGCTGCGACTACCTCTTGAGATAGATGCGGAAATACCTCCCAGGGCGCGTTGTCATTTCGGGAAACATTTCTTAACATATAGATAACAAAGGGAATCCGAGGAGACACCAAAAATCCTTAAGCCCTTGGGGTGCCCCGGTTAATCAAACTTTTCGCAAACAAGGGCTAAATTAATGAACAAGCAGCAAAACTCCGAAGTTTCAGCATTTTTGCCCATGCTCCAAAAAGGCATTTGGCTGTTTGGGATTCTCTCTTGGATATTCGGGCTGACAGATAGAAGTATTGCACTATTATCTGACGGATATTTGTCGGCGATCGATATTGTCCAGCTATTTACAGCATCCTTTTTCTTCATTAGCTGGCTGTTTTTAAGCCCGTTTTTGGCGATTAACTCCCAGAGTCAGCCGAAGGAAGAAGCATCTCCCTAGTTTTTAAGTTGTAATGTTAGTTTCTCGATCGCTCTTTCTTTCTTCGGGAGCAAAGCGGGCCGGCCAAATGCGATCGCAAAAAAACAAAGTTCCCGCCGTCACGCACAGCGGAATTGCCAACAAATTCAACAGCGGAATGCTCACCAAACCCAAACAAACCAAACCAAAACTCCCGCTGGCGGGCAAACTCGCCCAAATTATCTCCAACTTCTCCTGAAAAGGTCGCCTCCGCCTCTCCAAAGGTGCATCTAAAAAGTCCAAACAGACAATAGTCGCGCCCAAAGCTACGCCACCAAAACTGCTAAGAATAGAGCCGACACCAGGAATAAAATTTAGCAGCAGCAGGGGTATACCGACGCTCAACAAAATTTGTAGTTTTCGCAGTTCAAAGGCGATCGCCCTTTGAATATCGCCAAAACTACTCGCCAAATTCATTGGTGCTTCTGCGGGCAATTGACCGTTCCGCAGCAGTTCCAATTGTTCGGAAAGTTTGCCGTACCAGGGCGAACCTAAAATCACGCCAAACTGCACTAACAAAAATCCAATTATCAGCAAAAGTCCTGACACTAGGAGTACGCGCAGCAGCCAGCCGAAAGCAACTGTTAACACACCGAGAAAGCTCAGCCAAGCTGGAAAACTCGCAATTAGAGCATTAAATCGGACGGACAAATCGGCAACTAAAACATCTATCCCAGCCAAACTGGGAAATAGCAAGCTTAAATAAAGACCAATACCAATTATAAAATTTAGCACCACGGGAACTAATACATAAGTCCACAGCTTGGGAGTTTGCAAAATCAGCGTGAAAGCTCGCAAAGGATAGGTGAAACCTGCCAGGAGTCCAATTGGTGCGGTAATGGCGGCGCGGGCGGGGTTTGAATTTAACTGTTTTGACATATTTTCTGCTTTTGAAGACTCGACTCTATTTTCTATTATCCATTTTCCATTATTATGACTGATGAGGATTTATCGCAGGTAGCCCAAAAGTGAAGCTTTTTATTTACCATACCCCGGAACTTACGCCAGCCGACAAAATGCCGGCTTGCGCGATCGCAGTTGATGTGCTGCGGGCGACTACGACAATGGCAACGGCCCTGAATAATGGGGCGGAAGCTGTCCAAGTTTTCAGCGACTTAGATAAGCTAATGGCAAGCAGCGAAAAATGGCCTGCTGATAAGCGGATTCGCGCTGGAGAGCGCGGCGGCGGGAAAGTTGACGGATTTGACATGGGGAATTCTCCTCTCGACTGCACGCCAGAAAAGGTGAGTGGGAAGCGAATTTTTATCAGCACAACTAATGGTACTCGCGCTCTGGAACGAGTGCAAGCTGCTGCAACTGTGTTAACGGCGGCTTTGATTAACCGCAAATCTGTGGTGCAGTTTTTGTTAAGTAAACGGCCGGAAACTATTTGGATTGTGGGTTCTGGTTGGGAAGGAAGTTATTCGTTGGAAGATACGGTTTGTGCTGGTGCGATCGCCCAAAGTCTCCTAGCAGAAAGCGGTATTCCTGCGAGCGATTTTGCTGGTAACGATGAAGTATTTGGGGCTATTGCTCTTTATCTCCACTGGCAAGATAGGTTGCACGAATTGTTGGAAAGAGCCAGTCACGGTCAGCGCCTCCTCGGTTTAGGTGTTATTGAAGATTTAAAATATTGCGCGCAAACGGATACTTTAGATGTGCTGCCGATGCAGCGAGAACCGGGAGTTTTGGTTAAGTCGGATTTTAAAATTCCTCAAGCTAATTTCTGGGATCAATCTTCGGAACAAACGGCGAATTAAATTTTTCTGCCAGTGGTGTAAGCTGTCGCGCATTTAAATTGTATATTCAGGGCGGGCGGGACGCTAGGGCCCCTACTCCCCACAAGACTTTGATTTTTTTTGACATACAATTTAAAGGCCGCAACAGCTTATTAGTAAGGTGCGCGGCCCTGCACACCTACTCGAACAACCACAATAAAATTGGTTTGCAGCATCGGAATGCAAGTCCTCATAAAAATCAGAGGACTTGCATTCCTCACTACAGACAACGGAAGTTAGTAGTTATATCATGTCCGGTCGATTACCCGGATTCCTGTAGGGGCCCGTGAGCCAATAATATTTGCCAAAAACGGACAATCTCACAAACCCGCCCTGGCTTATGTATTATGGGCGATCCATCGGACATGATATTAGCGAACAAGATTTTTTTAAAGAAAGTAGAATTAAAGATATTTGGTAGGGACAAAACAATGTTTTGTCCCTAGTCTATTGCGGGCAATGGAGAATTGCTGAATTCACCGCCGAAGCGCTGAATTAAACACTCGGCAATTCTGGCTGCTGCACCGGGTTCTCCCATGCGGCGCCAGCCATTTTCAGCGATTAGCTGCAACCTGTCGGGGTCGCGGAGCAAAGACTGCACGGCACCGGCAACTTCGGCGGGATGTTTGACTAAAATTAATGACGGCCCTAACAGGCGACTTTGAGCTTCTGCAAAGGCGAAAGTAAATTGCGGGCCGTTTCCGGGAATGGCGATCGCCGGTTTTCCTAAACCTACAAATTGTTCTGTAGCGGTTCCGGCCATTGCTATTGCTAAATCGGCTTCGTACAAACAATCGTTAAAACTTTGCTGAGTCAAAATCATCGTGGCATTTCTCTGCACAAATGTCAGGGGCAATAGCAAATTAGGAGATTCTTTCCGAATTTCTCGAGCGCTGGAAACAGGAGGTCGCAAAATACTTGCTTCTGGCCGCTGCGTTCTAGTTTCCCCGTCTTGTCGCCAGCCGAAAAATTCTAAACTAGGTCGCAAAGCTTCTAAGTTTAACTCTGGAGAAATGGCTCCGAAAAATAACAATTTGCGATCGGCAAACAGCGATAAAATTCCGGCTACAGCCTCTACTATTAGCAGCCAATTAGCATAGGCTTCCGGCGCTCTAGAACCGGGAAGTAAGGTGATGATGAGCGATCGCTCGATTTCCCGAAACTCTGCGTCAGGGCCGTAAAAACCGGCGGGGTTTTCCGGTTCGAGTCCGTCCATCATCGGGTTTCCGAGATCGTAAGCGGGAATGCCCAGCTTTTGTAAGGTCTCGGCGGTGAGCGCGTCCCTGGCAAAAACGGCTCGACAGCGCGATCGAGTCATCAACCAGCGCTCCCAAGGCAAATAAACCGATCGCGACCAATTCCACCCACCGCTTACCCTGGATTTGCGAGCCAGAGGCCCGTCCTCGTCCCGCAAATAATACTCGGACTTGGCAGTACCGACAAAGGCATAGGGCGCGCCGCTGAGCCAAGCAAACAGCAGCGGTACAATATCCCCGCAGGCTAAAATAACGCCGTCTTGATTCCCAGACTGTTTTTGGGTTCGCACCCAAGCGCGGATGGCTTTAAACTGAGCGATGGTCAACTGCAGCAGGCCGCCTTTGACATCGCGCAAAAATTCCCTTCTGTCCATGTAAATAAAGCCGCCCGAAGGCATTCGCTGCACCGGGCCGATGATGCGGGCGTTTTCTAGTTGAGCGAAAGCTTGCCCTTCACCCACTAGCGGAAACACGGCTAATTCTGGCGGATGCGGGTGCTGTTGCAGTTCCTGCAAGATGCGAAGGGCGATCGCGTCTTCTCCGTGGCCGTTACTGAGGCAAAGTAATTTCAATCCCAACTCTCTCAAAAACTGTCTCTGAATATATAGAAGCAAGATTAGCCCCAGGATGCAAGGTGGTAGAGCCGGATGTTGAAGTGAGTGGAGCGCCGATCGCACGAGTCCGGGACTTTTGGGTAAAATAGCAGATGAAACTCTATTTTATAGGTAAAATTGGATGGTAGAAACCCTGCCAAAATCTTTGACACTCCAAGAGTTTCTGAAGTTGCCAGAAACTCAACCAGCCAGCGAGTACATTGACGGTGAAATCATTCAAAAACCGATGCCTCAAGGCCAACATAGTGTCATTCAAGGCGAGTTGACAAGCGCTGCTAATGCTACTCTCAAACCTCAAAAGGTGGCGCGAGCATTTCCAGAACTACGGTGCATTTTTGGCGGTCGAGCGATCGTTCCCGACGTGACAAGCGAATTTCTTCATGTGGTACCCGCCACGTGATTTATCTCGCGCAAGTCAATCCAAAATCTCAAACTTGTGCGCTCGCGAAGTCGAAGTATCTAAAATCCTTGCGTCCCCCGAATTAATCTCGCGCAAGTCAATCCAAAATCTAAAATCTAAAATCTAAAATCGAATGACTGTATTCACTTGGGAACGCATTCCCCGTAAAGAAAATGGTGGTGTGGCAAATGTGTTTGCGATCGCCCCGGATTGGACAATTGAAATCCTCTCCCCCGACCAAAGCCAAACTAAAGTTACTAAAAATATTTTATATTGTCTCAAACATGGAACTCAAATCGGTTGGTTAATCGATCCAGAGGAGCGATCGGTTTTTGTATATCGGCCGACTCAATCAACGGAGGTGTTTGACGAACCGGAACAGTTATTGCCCGTGCCATCTTTTGCCATGGAATTGCAACTGACAGTAGGAGAATTATTTGGTTGGCTATTAGAGTGAGATCGTGTCCGATCGAGCGATCGCACATGATATAACTACTGACCACTGACCACTGACTACTGACCGAAAGCATCCAGGATACCCACCACGTGATTCATCCGTCCAGAAATAAAAAACCTGTATCCGATAAAGGAGCCGCCGAATTTATCTCGCGCAAGTCAATACTTCAATTCTTTAATCTAAAATCTAAAATCTAAAATCTAAAATCGATTGACTACTGCCTACTGACCATCGATATATTGCTTTAAAATATTCCGAATTTGTTTGAGCTGAAATCCCTTAGCAAGTTGGCGCAGCTTCGAGACAAACGGCATTAAATTAGGTTCTAAACTCTCCAGCTTAGCACTCTCATCAAAAATTTCTTCAATGTCGCCCATAGCTGCGAGTTTCAAAAGTTTTACTACCGACTCAGAAGCCGCAGGTAACAGAGAAGAATAAGCAGGAAAATCAGAGGCTGGTGACAAACTGGGAGGTTTGCGCTTTTTGTTTTCCGAAGATTCCCCATAAATCCATTCTAGTCCCAAACGCACGCGCAACTGTTCCAAAAAGTGATTTGCTTCGATCGGTTTGGGAAGAAAAGCATCGTACCCTGCGAGGATGCTATCTTGCTGCGTAGCCTCGAAAACGCTAGCTGACATAGCGATTAACACAACATCTTTTACTTCCGGCAACTGCCGCAGTCTTCTTGCCGTTTCTAAGCCATCCATTACAGGCATCCGCAAGTCCATTAAAATGACATCCGGTTGAAATTCAACTGTTTTGTAGAGGCATTCTTGGCCGTTTTGGGCTTCTGCCACATCAAATCCTAAACGTCGCAGCAGCCTGGACAACAAATCGCGATTCTGTTGATTGTCATCCACTATTAACACCTTCCGCTTGTTGCCGATAAAACCGACCAGCCAGCGTTTTTCCTGCAAAGGAGACACCTCCAAGTACCGTTTAGCTGCTGGCAATTCTAAATCTACCCAAAAAGTGCTGCCTTTTCCCAAAGTGCTGTGGACGCGAATTTCGGCACCCATTAGTTTCGCTAATTTCTGGCTAATCGAGAGTCCGAGACCTGTACCTTCAACAAATGTATTGCCTCCTACTTGGTGGAATGGCAAAAATATTTCTTCTAACTTGCTTTGCTCTATTCCCGTGCCGGTATCCTCGACTTGAAAGCGGATTTTTAAAGCGTGTTTGGCTGCGATCGGATTGTGGGAAAAGCGCATATAATTTTGTTTTAGTTCCGAGCTCAAAGTCGAGAACTCATAATTGTCTCCTTGCCCTCGACTCCAGGCCTCTGTGCCGACATAGCCGACTTTAAAAGTCACACCGCCGCTGTTAGTAAACTTAACCGCATTGCTGAGTAAATTTATGAGAATTTGGCGCAATCTTTTTGGATCTACACGAACGCAGCTAGGGAGGGGAGAGACTTGTTCGTAATGGAATAAAATTTCTTTTTGCGAAGCTCGCATCTGAAAGAGATCTGCAATGTTTTTCGTGAAATTTAGAAAATTCAACTCTTCCGGGTAGAGTTCCATTTTTCTAGCTTCAATTTTGGAAAGATCTAAAACATCGTCGATTAACATCAGCAGGTGTTGACCGCACTGTTGAATATTGCTGAGACTTTCTTGCTGATCTGAGCTTAAGTCTTTGTCGGTTTTGAGGATTTGAGCGTAACCTAAAACGCCGTTTAAAGGCGTGCGTAGTTCGTGGCTCATATTGGCCAGAAATTCGCTTTTGGCGCGGTTGGCGCTTTCAGCAGCTAATGCAGCTTGTTGGAGGGCAGATTCTGCAAGTTTGCGATCGACAATTTCCGTTTGTGCTTGTTGAAATAGCGTCGATTGCTGAATCGCGATCGCCAATTGCACGCACAATTGCCGGAGAGATTCTATTTCTGAGGAATCCCAGGGACGGGGGCCCCTGCAATCCTGGGCTATCAGCAGTCCCCAGAGCTGATTTTCTGCCGTCGGTTGGGTCTGGGAAATGCTTTCTCGTGCTTTTAAAATTGGTACTATTAAGTTAGCTTTTACTTCAATTTTTTCGAGAAATTTCATGTGGCATTCCGTCAAATTTTCCCGGTAAATATCTTCCATTGATCTAATACCGCCTTGCTGATAAACTTCAACAAATTTCTCTTTAAAACAGCCATCAATATTGTTAAAATTTAGCAGCGAAATTCTATCTTTTGCCACGGATTCCACAACAACAAAGCCGCTCCAGTCGGGATTAAAGCGGTAAATAACTGTGCGGTCTGTTTGCAAAAATTGCCGCACTTGTTTGACAGCAGTTGTCAGGACTTCTTCTAAATTTAGGGAGGAGCGAATGCGATCGAGCATAGCAACTACTAGCCGTTCTCGCCTTAATTGCTGCTGCAGTGCCATCTCCGCTTGTTTGCGTTCGGTGATGTCGGTAATTACTCCCACTAACCCGATTAAATGACCAGTTTCATCTTTAATGCCGTCGGCGCGAAATAAAGTTGTTACCAGTTCGTTGTTTTTAGTGTTGATTTTGAGTTCGCCTTGCCAAGATTTGCCTTTACGGAGCGTTTTAAACATTTCTAGCAGCACTTTAGTTTGAGGATAAATTGCTGTTAATCCGCCTGCTGTGTTTAGTTCTTCTGCTGTGTAGCCGTACTGTTGAACAAAGGCTTGATTGTGGTAGAGCGATCGCCCTGTCAAGTCAGCAATGCCGATCGCATCGCTGGTGCTTTCCACCGCTTGAGTAACTCGCAGCAAATCTAATTCTGCTTGTTTGCGATCGCTAATATCAGTAATAGTGCCGATATAGCCTTTAATTTCCTGCTTGTCTCCGATTTCTGCAATTGCCTGACCGATCACCCAAATTACCCGACCGTCTGGACGCTGAAATCGGTATTCTGATTTAAAAGGAATTGTATCAATAATTGAGCTATGCCATTCATTTTTTACCCGATCCACATCATCGGGATGTATGGCATTCATCCAGCCAATTTCTGCTGCTAATTCTGCGTTTAATCCCGTAATTTCGCTCCACCGTTGATTCACATAAAGACAATTTCCAAATGTGTCAGTGTGAAATATGCAAACTGGCGATGCTTCTGCTAAAGTTTGGTAGCGGCGCTGGCTCGATCGCAGGGCTGATTCTACCTGTTTTCTATTAGTTATATCGCGGACTATAGAAATAATTTCGCCACCGACAAGCATTGTCAGCGACAATTCTTGAGGAAACTTAGTACCGTCACTGCGCTGACCGATTGCTTCTATATTGCAGTACCCTTTTTGCAGAAGCATCGGCATTATTTGTAATTCAAAAAATATATTTTCTGCTTTGCTGTAGAGCATTTTCCATTTCTTCCCATACATTTCGCTAGGGCTAGCCAAGCCGTACATTTTGAGATAAGCGTCGTTGGAATAAATACATTCTTTATTATTATTAAAAATCGCGATTCCGTCATAAGCAGCGGCCATTGCTACTGCTTGGCGCTGGAGTTGAGACTCTGCTTGTTTACGAGACGTAATGTCGTGGCCGACTGAGTAGATTAAACCTTCTTCGCTAAATGGCGATGCCGTCCACAGGAAGCATTTGTAAGAACCGTCTTTGCAGATGTAGCGGTTTTCAAAGGAGATACTGGACGTACCTGCTATTAGTTTTGCTCCTTCGGCTGCGGTAGCTTTTCGATCGTCTGGATGAACAAATTCGATCATTGGCTTGGCAAACAATTCACTAATACTGTAGCCTAAAGCTGTTGACCAAGCTGGGTTTAAACGTTTAAAATGACCGTCAAAACCTACAATACAAAGCAAGTCTAAGGAGATGGTGAAAAACAGATCGCGCTCTATTTGTGCCTGCTTTAATTCAGTGATATCCATCACTAAACCGTCCCAGAGAATATCGCCTTCGCTGCCAGATTTGCTCTCATTATTGAGCCTTTCTGGTCTCGCAGCTCCTTGCAGCCACTTAACTTTTCCAGATGGTAAAGTCTGCCGCCACTGCTGCTGCCAAGGTTCCAGCGTAGTGGCTGAAATTGCCATTGATGCTTTTAAATCTAAGAGGTCGTCTGGGTGAATTCCATTGGAAATCAGTTCCGCATTTTGCTCTATTGCTTCTGCCTCTAATTCGTAGAGTTGGCTACTGCCTGAAGAAATGTAAGGGAAAGACATTTTTCCAGTTGCTGACATTCGTAATTGATAAATTATTCCCGGCAGGTTAGCTACCAATTTTTGAAAGCGAGCTTCGCTTTGTTCCAGGGCTTTTTGTTGCTGTCTGTATTCGGTAAAATCTCTAATTGTACCCACTATTACTTTACTGCCGTCTGCTATTTGGAAGACGCTTTTTTTGGTAGAAATTATGTGTTCTTTTCCGGCAGAGTCTGTGAAGCTTTCTTCGGTTTCCAAGCAGATACCCGTTGTCAATACTTCTTCATCTTTTGTCCAAAAAACAGCAGCTTCTGATGGGGGGAAAAAGTCATAATCTGATTTGCCGAGCAGTTCTTGCCGCGATTTGCCGACCAACTGACAAAAAGCATCATTTAATATCATCCAGCGGTGTTGCTCGTCTTTGACAAAAATTGGGTCTGGCGTAGCATTTATGGTGTGGTTTAAAAATTCTTCTGATGCTCTCAGTTTGGCTTCGTAGCGGTAGCGATCGCTCACGTCCAACACTACTTCTATTATCCGGTCGATAGACCTGTCCAGGCGGCGGATGCAGCGCAGGGAAACTCGCGTGTGAACTATTTCGCCATTTTTTCTGAGCAACCTTTTGTCTAAGATGTAACCGTCGCTCCTACCTGCTAACATCTGAGAAAAATTTTCACAATTAGCCTCCAAATCTTCTGGATGAGTCAACTCTAGCCAATTATTTTGCACGAGTTCGTAGCGCTCATAGCCCAGCAAATTGCACAGGGCATCGTTAACTTCTATCCAGTGGCAATTTAGAGGAATTTCGCTGTCAATAATTGGAGCGATGATGGCAATGCCGATCAGGGAATTTTCCACCACCGAGCGATATTTTTCTTCACTTTTTCGCAAAGCATCTTGACTGTTTTGGCGTTCTATGGCGTAGCGGAGCGATCGAATTAACAGTTCGCTGTCGATTTTTCTTTTTACCAAATAATCCTGTACGCCGACAGAAATCAACCGCAGGGCAAGTTCTTCGTCGTTTTGGGCGGTCAGAACTACGATCGGCACATTTACCCCGTACTCTTGTACCCGAGCAACCGTCTCGATTCCCCGACTATCTGGCAATGAAAGGTCTAATAAAATTATGTCAAAAGTTTCTTGATTCAATCGCTGCTGCGCTTCGCTGAGGCGCTCTACTTTCGTCAGCACTATACGCTGCGCGCCGCCTATTTCTGACAGCAAATCTTCAATCAGCTCAGCTTCATGAGGGTTGTCTTCTACTAACAGAACTTTAAAGCAGATAGGAGGCAAAGCTAAGTTAAAAACTGCTTTCATAATATTTGTTAATCAAGAAAATATTAAAATAACTGGAATTTTACCTTTTATTTTCCGGGCAGTCATTCAATTCCACGTACACATACATCGATCGTCAGATTCGGGGAGGGTAAGCAATCTTTACAAATAATATGTTTAATAAGTAAAATTATATCACGCACCAACTAGACTGTCAACGGAAAAGAAGTTTTATTCTAAATTGCCATTTATACCAATTAAAACAATGAATGCAACTGTAGCCCATATCCCCACCCCGATACTCACACTCCTTACCAACAATTATTTAATGTTTTTATCTCCCCCTATTGTTTTTTTTGACTTCTACATTATATATTCGATGTAACACATTTTAAGGATAGAGAAAGTGATTAATTTTGCCAAGATTATAGCTTATACATTGGCGAAACTATACCTCAATTAAGCGAGAGTAAAGTAAAAAATTGAACCTTGCTCCGGTTCCGATTCCACCCAGATAGATCCGCCGTGAAGTTCCACAATTTTTTGACAAATTGCTAAACCAATACCAGTCCCAGAATATTCTCTTTGAGTGTGCAAGCGCTGAAAAATTTGAAAGATACGTGTTTGATGCTGTGGAGCAATCCCAATTCCATTATCTGAGACAGAAATTAACCAGTTTTCCTCCTGTTTGCAAGCGGTAATATGAACCACAGGCGTTGCATCGTGGCGATATTTAATCGCATTGCTGACTAAATTTTGAAATAGTTGTACGAGTTGAGAAATATCCCCCATTACCGCGGGTAATTCACTGTAGGTGACAACGGCTTTAGTCTCGCGGATCGCCCCTTGCAGGTTCGCGAGTGCTTGCTCGACTGCATGATTGCAATCTGTCAGTTGAAAAGGTTTCCGACTCCTGCCAACGCGGGAATATTCGAGTAAATCGTCAATTAAAGTTTGCATTCTGGTGCAGCCCTGAACGATATTGCCGATAAACTTACTACCTTGGCTGTCGAGTTGGTCTTTGTAGCGTTTTTCTAAAAGTTGAGCGTAACTAGCAATGGTTGCTAAAGGCGCTTGCAAGTCATGAGAAGCCACATAAGCAAATTGTTCTAGTTCTGCATTTGAACGCGCCAATTCTTGGTTAGATTTTAATAGAGCAGATTCGGCGCGCTGGCGGTGGGATATCTCTTGCTGGAGTACCAAATTTTGCTCTTGCAGAGCTTTTTCAACGGCGCGACGGGTGCTGATTTCTTGTTGCAAAATTTGGTTTTTCTCCTGAAGAGTTTTTTCCACTGCTAATCGGCTCGTAATTTCTTCTTGCAGCAGCATATTTTGTTCTTTTAGCTGCTTTTGTAAATTCCGCAGGCTGAGGTGACTTTCGATGCGGGCCAGCACTTCTTCAAACTGAAATGGCTTGCTGATATAGTCAACAGCTCCCACAGCAAATGCGTTTACTTTGTCAAATACTTCATCTTTAGCGCTGATAAAAATTACCGGAATTTCGCGAGTTTTAGGTTCTAATTTCAAATGCTGACAAACTTCGTAACCGTTCATTTCCGGCATCATTATGTCGAGCAAAATCAAATCTGGTGGATTAGAATTGCACGCTCTCAAAGCCATTTTTCCGTTAATCACGCAGCGGGGGGTGTATCCTCTCTGAGTCAACATCGTAGACAACAGACGCAGGTTTTCTGCTGTATCGTCTACTACTAAAATGTTTCCTAGTGGCGTCTCTGGTTGCTGATTGTTCATTGATTATTTCCCTGTTCCTGTTTTCTTCACAAAAATGTGGGCAGCTATTTTATTTAGGATTTACGGAAAACACCCGGTTTCTAGTAGGAATATCGAGAAAGAAAATGAGGAACCCGCTCCTAAACCGGGTGTTTAGCCGTTTGTGCACAAGCAAGTCCTGTTATTGTTCGTTTAGCAATCCTCAAATCCCCAGCAGCAGAGTCAGAGCATTATTGTCCCAAGTCAATCCTTTATCTAAAACCTTAAATCCCGCGACTTCGCACATAGCTTCTAAAGCATTAGCTGTAGGTAGCCACCAGCACGCCGCAAAATTGTCCATGTCAAAAACTGCTTTTTCAGTTATCCCTATAAGTGCGTTGTTGTTGATGTATGGCCGCCAATAAGCTGTTAAAATAGCTCGTTCAGCGTCGTCCAAAGCTGGAATAAACATTACTCCAGAAGGCGGAAGTTCATAGCGTCCTAACTCATTCTCTATAACTTCTTGGGTAATAGCTGAAGTGAAAATTAAATGCTCGCGAGTTATCTGACGCAAGGCAACTAAAATCTGCAACGGATGGGGGTGATGGTACAAAACTCCTGCACAGTGAACTACATCGTAAGGTTCGCCAATGTCTGCAAGTTGAATCTGAGTGATATCTTGATTGATACAGTGATAATTAGCAATATTTAAACTTGTCATGCGATCGTGAAAATCTTGCCACCAGTGGAGGGATGCCGGCATGGCATCAATCATTGTCAGAGAAACTGCACCGTATTTGCTAGCTACAGATACTTTTTCGCTGACAGTTCCCCACAAGCCGCCGACTTCTGCAAAAGTCTTGCCTTTGACTACTCTGGCAATGTAGCGATCGCGAATATCCTTAGCCTCTAACTCTAATAATAGAGTAGATTCCCCTGTTTGACGCTGTTTTTCTAAAATCTCCTCTAATTTTTGGGATATTTCTGGATCTTTGGGTCTAATTTCTAATGCCATCAAGTACAACATTATGGCTTCGTTAAGCCGATCGCTCTCAGCAAACTTTTGGGCTATTTCGCAGTAAAATTCAGGAGCGTGCAGCGGCTGCATTTCGTGGTGATAGTAGCTAGTTGCTACATCTGAATCTACCGGAGTTCTTTTAGTTAGAGCCTCACCTAATTTTATGTAAATTTTCGGGAGGGACGGCTCGATTTGAAGCGCACAAAGGTAGGCGGAAACAGCATCGTTCCATGCGTGATTTCCACTCAAAGCATCGCCTAAATTGTAATAAGACCAAGAAATAGTGGGATTAAGTTCAATAGCACGTTGGTAAGCGGTAGCTGCGGCTTTCCACTGTTGGGTTTTTAACAGCGCTGCTCCTAAATTGTGGTAAGTCCAAGAGAATTCTGGATTGAGTGCGATCGCCCGCCGATAAGCGAGTGTTGCGGCTTCAAACTTTTGAAGTTGAACTAAAGTCAAAGCTAAGTTATAATGAGACCAAAATAAATCCGCATTTAGTGCGATCGCCTGTTCGTATGCAGCCTCAGCTTCCGACAATTTTTCTAGTTTAACAAGAGCATCTCCTAACTGGTGAAAAGCTGCAAAAAAATTCGGATCTAATTCAGTAGCGCGCTGGTAAGCTGCGGCGGATTCCGACCATTCTTCTAATCGATCGCAAGCTACACCGATGCTGTAGTAAGACCAAGAATAATCCGGGTTAATTTCCACCGCCGTGCGGTAGGCGATCGCAGCTTCTTGCCATTTTTCTAAATTGAGCAGCACGCTGCCTAAGTTGTAGTATGACAAAAAAGAATTGGGATTTAAATCAATACTTTTTCGGTAGGCTGCCTCCGCTTCGCGCCAGAGTTCCTTAGCTTGCAAAACATTGCCTAATTTGTAATGAAAATCAGAAATCTCCGGCTGGAGTTGAATAGCTTTGCGGTAGTTAACAATAGCTTCGTCCCACTGCTTTAGCTCGCTAGCAGCTTCTGCTAATTGGCAGTAAGCTTCGCAAAAGCTGGGGTTTAAATAAATCGTGCGGTGGTAACAAGTCAGCGCTTTTTCTGGCTTGTTTTGCGCCAACAAAGTATTACCTAAATCGAGATATTCTTCTGCTATCTCTATCGGTTCCACCATGAGTGCTTGATACCAACAATCTGCTGCTTCTTCAGCTTGACCGACTTGGGTAAATATCCGGCTCAAATTACGGTAAAATCCTGCAAAGTTTGGTTGCAGGGAGATGGCTTTTTGGTAACAGGCGATCGCCTCTTGCCACTGTTCCCAAGTAGCACAGAGAGTGCCTAGGTTAGCAAAAGCTTCGGCAAAATCGGGTTGCAGGGCGATCGCAACTTTATACCAATACCTTGCGTCTTCTAGTTTACCCTGAGCTTGCAGCGCCTTTCCCAAGGTCTTGCAAGTCTCTGCTGAATTGGGTTCAGATGCCAAAATTTGTTGGCAAAGTGCGATCGCCCGATCGAAGTTCCCTGTAGCCAAATAAATTTCTGCCTGCTGCTGGAAATTCACTTGCACTGTTTCTGAATTCATTTTTTATTTTCCTTTTGAGTTGTCATTCCATGTAAAATTATATGCTACACTTTGCCAAAATTCAAGTTTTTGTAATTAGATCAACCGAACACAGAATAATGATGAAAATCCGCCAAATTAATCTAAACTATATAATCATAGGTTAACAGCGAGCTAAATAATGTCAACAGCTACTCAAACACCGCAAGTAAGCGTAATTATACCTGTATATAATGGATCTCGCTACATCGTACAAGCCGTGGAAAGCGCCCTAGGTCAAACTTTTACTAATTTGGAGATTATAGTTGTAGATGACGGTTCGACAGATAGCACGCAGCAAGTATTGCAGCCTTATTGTGACAGAATTCGCTACATATACCAGGAAAATCAAGGAGTAGCAGCAGCCAGAAATATTGCTTGCCAACTAGCGCAAGGCGAGTTTTTAGCCTTTCTCGATGCCGATGACTATTTCCTACCATCCAAGCTAGAGAAACAACTAGCTTGCTTTGACGCTAACCCCACCTTAGATATGGTGCAAACAGGTTGGGTAATCGTCGATGAAACCGGGCGAGAGATTTCTGCTGTCAAGCCTTGGCAACAAGCGTCTAAATTAAATTTAGAAAGCTTTATTCTATATAAATGCGTGCGACCCAGTGCGATGATGCTGCGCCGAAACTGGTGGGAAAAATTGGCCGGTTTCGATTCTCAGTTGCCACTAGCAGAAGATTTAGACTTTGCCTTGCGTTTAGCTTTAAAAGGGTGCAAAGCAGTTTGGTTAGAAGAAAAACTTACCTGTTATCGCCAGCACAATTCTAATCTCATGTCAATCGGTTTTCGCGTAATGAAGAATATAGAAATTGTGATGAAAAAATTCTTCGCTCGACCCGATTTGCCCCAGTCAATCCGGCAGTTAAAAAACCCAGAACGCTATCAATGCTTAAAGTGGCTGGCATGGCGGATGTATCGCGACGGCCATCTAACAGAGATGGCCCAGTGTTTAGAAGAGTCATTGCAATATACGCCTTTTTCGCCCACACAAACAGTGTTGAATTGGCTGGAAAGTTTTCAGATGGCTTCTGAAGAATATGGTGAAAATTTTGACGCTTATTCGCTGAGTAAGTTAGCCCAATGGCAAGAGATAATTCAGATGGTGATGACTAATCCACCCCAATCTCAACAGAGTTCTATTCCCACACCTTCAAAAGCGCAAGCCCACATTCTACTCTACAACACGGACGATCCGGGCGTGGGAGGATTAGCGCAGTACAATCATGCCATTCTCTGTGAGTTAGCCTTGTTAGGCTATCGAGTCACCTGCGTGCAAACCAAACATTCTAGCCCCTTGCTTGAGCGAGAACGAGAGTTAGGTATAGAACACTTGTGGCTGGATTTTAGCGGGCATAAAGATTTACAGCGGGTGTTAAGAAATACTCAGGATGCACGAGAGCTTTTTGCTAGCAATCAACCGGATATGATTATTTTTAGCGATGGTTGGCCATTTTCCAATTTTGCAGCTAAACAGGTAGTGATGCAAATGGGAATACCATACATGATGGTGATTGGGTTAGTTATGCCAGAACACGCCACTTTTGCCTGCGGAGATGTAGTGCCTTATGTAGAAGGAGTGCTCTACCACTGCCTGCAAGCTAGAGCCTTGATTGTTGGCGCTTACGAACATTTGAATTTATTGTGCCAACATTTCAAGTTGCCAAAAGAGCGAGGACAAGTGATTTACTTGGGGCGTTCTTCTGAATATTTTGCACATCCTAATGCTGCAGCTCGTCAACGCCTGCGGCAAGAAATAGGAATTCCTGAAGAGGCGATTGTCTGTTTCACATCTGCTCGATTGGCATCGATTAAAGGGCATCAATATCAGATTGAAGCAATCAAGCAGTTGCAGCAGTCTCCTGTGTGGTCTAAACTGTATTTTGTGTGGGCAGGAACGGGTGAGGGAAGCGCTGATAATGTAGAAATAGAATTGAGGGAAACTATTAAAGAGTTAGGCGTGAGCGATCGCGTGAAGGCGATCGGACAACGCTGGGATATCCTAGATTGGCTGGATGCTAGCGACATATTCATTTTGACTTCTGTGGCAGATGCAGCGCCTTCTCTTGCAGTTATGGAAGCGATGGCTAAGGGATTGCCGGTAGTTGCAACGGCTGTGGGCGGGATTCCTGAAGGGCTTGGCGATACTGGGAAATTGTTGCCCGATCCGAATACCGATCCAGAGGGAACCGCGAGGGAATTGGCGGAAACTGTAGAAGCTTGGGCGATGAATCCAGAATTGCGACATCAAATCGGTCAAGCTTGCAAGCAGCGGGCAGAGCAAGTGTTTAAAGAGGAACGGATGTTGGCAGAGTCGATGGAGGCGATCGAAAAAGCTTTACTTTGCGATCGTCAAACAGATCCATTTGTTACTCAAAAAAAGGTGCAGAGGTCAATGGCGAAGATAGAAAACCGGGTGCACTACAGCTCTTTAGTGTGGAATGCTTGGCAGGCTTACTGTCAAGAAGATCTAAGCGGAATGCAGAAGTGGCTTCAAGAATCTTTGAAGTACACACCTTTTTTGAGTACAGAAACGCTGTTAAACTGGGTAGAATATTTTGGCAATTTTTCGTCAGCTAAAGGGCATAGTTTAGATACATATTCTCTAATTAATTCAGTAGAATGGCAACAATTAGTCGAGGAAGTACAGGGTATTGAATCTGTATTTTATGCACGTTAAAATACCAAATTTACATTTCAAATTCGGATTGCTCTCAACAGTAGAATTGCATCTGCCTTCTGCCTGACATCCGTTACATCCGTTACATCCGTTACAGAATCCGTTGCCGAACCCTTCCTTATCACCGATAAAATTCATGTCAATAGCAAATCCGACACCGCGAGTAAGTGTAATTATTCCAGCATATAATGGATATCGCTACATCGCGCAAGCGGTAGAAAGCGTCATCAGCCAAACCTATAAAAACTGGGAAATTATCGTCGTAGACGACGGCTCAACCGACGACACCCGCCAAGCATTGCAGCCTTATGTTGAAAAAATTCGCTATGTTTATCAGGAAAACCAAGGAGTAGCTGCCGCTCGCAACCGAGGAATTCAGGAATCCCGATGTGAATTAATTGCTTTTTTAGATCAAGATGACTTTTTCTTGTCCGATAAGTTAGCTGGACAAGTTGCGTTATTTGACGCTCAGCCATCACTAGGAATTGTTAATAGTGGCTGGCGAATGGTTAAAGAGCAAGGCGAAAGTATTTTCGATGTCACACCCTGGGAATACTTGCCTCAGCTAGACTTAAAAACCTGGATTGTTTATATGCCCCTACTTCCCAGCGCCATGATGTTTTCGCGGCAGTGGCTGGAACGAGTCGGTGGCTTTGATTCTCAGTATGATTCAGTAGATGATGCCGACTTAATTGTGCGTTTAGCACTATCTGGTTGCGAAGCTGCTTGGTTGCCTCAAGTGACAGTATGCTACCGCCAGCACGGGCAAAATGTGTCCATCCAGAGAGCGATAAAACAGGCAAACCTTTGTATTAAATTAAAGCAAAATTTCTTCAGTAGAGCAGACTTACCAGAGGATATCCGCCAATTAGAAAAGCTTGCTTTTTATGAGGCTCTGACATGGATGGCGTGGCAACTGTACTACAGTGGCCATCCGGCAGAAATGACTGACTATTTGCAAAAATCTTTGGATTATACCCCGTACTCCCTGACAGCAACTATAGCAGATTGGGTAAAGCGCATCACTAAAATTTCTAACACCTACGGCTGCAATATCGATGCAAATTATCTCATAAACTTACCAGAATGGAAACAGTTAATGGCTAATATCATTCCTTCAAAAAAATCGCGCGTCAGTGTCATCATCCCGGCTTACAACTGCGATCGCTACATTGTCAGAGCCGTAGAGAGTGTTCTTGACCAGACTTATCAAAACTGGGAAATTATCGTCGTAGACGACGGCTCAACTGACAACACTCGCCAAGTTTTAGCACCTTACCTCGATTTAATTCAATACATCTATCAAGATAACCAAGGAGCAGCAATTGCTCGGAATCGTGCTTGCAAATTAGCAAAAGGGGAATTTTTAGCTTTTCTAGATGCTGACGACTTCTTCTTACCAGAAAAACTAGAAAAACAAGTAGCTTGCTTTGACGCTGACCCTACATTAGATATGGTGCAGACAGGTTGGGTTATCGTTGACAAAAACGAGGAAGGCATCTATGGAGTAAAGCCTTGGGAAGAAGAACCAAAATTAGATTTAGAAGCCTTTGTTTTCTACAAATCAGTGCGTCCTAGCGCCATGATGCTGCGGCGAGAGTGGTGGGAACGCTTGGGCGGTTTCGAGCATCGCTTGCCGCCAACCGAAGATTTAGATTTTGTGCTACGTTTAGGTTTAAAAGGCTGCAAGTCAGTTTGGTTAAAAGAGATATTAACCTGCTATCGTCAGCACGACAGCAATATCATGTCTAACGGCTGCAAATTAATGAAAAATACGGAAATTTTGATGGAGCAATTTTTCGCGCGGCCAGATTTGCCTCAGCACATCCGCGACTTGAAACGGGCGGAACGTTACAAGTGTTTCGTATGGATAGCATGGCGGATGTACCGCGACGGATATTTGCCAGAAATGGTCGAATGTCTGGAAAAATCTCTGTATTACACTCATTTGACAGGCACTGAAACTGTTTTTAATTGGCTGGAAACTTTTAAGGGGGTTTCGGAACAGTACGGCTACAACTTTGATGCCTATGCCTTAACCAATTTACAGGAATGGCAAGACATAGTGGCGATCGCAGCTAACAATCCTTACCAGTTTCAATCGGCTCCCCGTTCGACTTCTCGGCAGCCAAGACAGCACGTACTCCTGTACACAGAAGACTCAGGAGTCGGCGGATTGGCTCAGTTCAACCACTCGCTGATGTGTAAATTAGCGGCGGATGGCTACCGAGTAACCAGCGTTCAAAGTCAAGCTTCTAATCCTTTAATTACCGAACAAAAACAGCTAGGTATCGAACATATTTGGCTAGAGTTCGACACGATGAAAGAGTTTTTGCGAATAGCTTACAATTTGGATGATGCTCAAAAGATTTACGCCCAAGCTAGACCGGATTTAATTATATTTAGTGACGGCTGGCCGATGGCTAACTTTGCAGCTAAACAAGTTGCGATCGAGCAAAATATACCGTACATCATCAGTCTGGGTTATATCAATCGCAATTATGAAACCTTCGATCGCGGCGATCAAATCCCCTATTTCGATGCAGTTGCCTACCAGTACATTGTAGCCAAAGCAGCAGTAGCAGTTTCCCACGAGAATTTAAACTTGTTCCAAAGTCTATTTAAAGCGCGTCTAGAACGGGGAAAAGTAATCTATTATGGCAGACCAAATAGTTATTTTGAGTCACCGAATCTTTCCACTCGCCAACGCCTGCGTCAAGAACAAGGAATCCCTGAAAATGCTGTCGTTTGTTTTACGGCGGCGAGATTGACTCCAATTAAAGGATATCAGTATCAATTGCAGGCGATCGCCCAATTGAAAAATCGTCCAATTTGGCCCCAAATTTACTTTGTTTGGGCCGGGCCGGGGTCTACTACTCACGACAATATGGAACCTGAATTAAGAGCAACTGTGAGCAAATTGGGAGTAGAAGAACAGGTTAAATTTTTAGGACAGCGCTGGGATATTGCCGATTGGCTCGACGCCAGCGACATCTTTATTTTATCTTCCCAAGCAGAAGGAATGCCGCTAGCAATTATGGAAGCAATGGCGAAAGGATTGCCCGTAATTGCCACAGCAGTCAGCGGGATTCCTGAAGAATTGGGAGATACGGGAAAGTTGCTGCCCGATCCTACAATCGACCCAGAAGGAACAGTAAAAGAGTTGGTAGAAACGGTGGAAATATGGGCAGAAAATCCCGAATCGCGTAGACTTGCAGGACAAGCGTGCAAAGCGCGAGCCGAAGAACTATTCCAAGAAGAACGGATGCTTCGGGAATATGGAGAAATAATTGAACAGGCATTGGTAAGTGACGATGAGAGCGACAGTTTCTCTATTAGTCCGAAACTCAAAAAGCAGCTACAGCAAGTGGATAGCCTGCTGAAATACTATTATTTAGTGTGGAAAGCTTGGGAGGCTTACGATCGGGGAGATATGTCCGAGATGGTGAATAATTTGCAATCTGCTTGGGCCTGCACACCTTATTTTACCACGGAAACTATCTTTGATTGGGTGAAAAACTTTGGTATTTTCGCAGCCGAAAAAGGCGTTACGTTCGATACCCACGAGCTGATCAACTCCCGGTCGTGGCAACAAGTGATAGAATCAATACAGGGTTTTGAAGTGTTTTCATCGGTTCGTTAAAACAGAGCTCTTGTAGCATTCTTAGGAACGGGATATCCGGCCCATTCCACAAAACATCAACCAAAGAAAAGATATGCAATTTACATTCAAGTTCCCACGGATTAATAAACTGCTGCCAATTTGTTTAGCTATTGTCACTGTTCTGTTAATAGCCTATTTGGGACAGCAACCAACTGTTGCCCAACTGCGATCGAACGTTACAGTAGATTTTGGACAGCCAGCCACCGGTACAATTTCCATGAGTGGCATCCTGCACGGAATTGATACTAGCCAGCCGCCGGATAGTTCTATTAAACCCTTGCAGCCCAAACTTTGGCGGGCGGGGAGACTCGATATTTACGATCGCATAATCGCCAGCGGAGCCGAGTTTCAGTTAGTAGTCAGCGACTTGTGGGGCTACGGTAGCAATCCCAATGGCTGGCCCTATCAAAACTACCCCGCGTGGGAAGCATTCGTGCGGCAATTAGCCCAGCAAAATAAAGGCAAAAAAATTATTTGGGATGTATGGAATGAGCCAGATTGGAAAGATCCATTTTGGAACGGAAGCAGAGAACAATTCTTTGAAACTTACAAAAGAGCTTACAAAATTTTGCGGGAAGAATTGGGGCCGTCAGCAATGATTGGCGGGCCCAGCCTCGGCCGCTACAGCAAAGAATATCTCGCCGCTTTTTTGGATTACTGCAAGGCTAACAAACTTGAAGTAAATTTCCTCTCGTGGCACGAACTTAACGACACGATGATCTTATTTGTTGACGATCACGTAATTGAGGCTAAACGCAATTTTCAGCAAAGTCCCTCTTACAAGGAACTGAAATTGCAAAAAATTTACGTCAACGAAATTGTCGGCAACTTAGCGCAGTACCAGCCGGGGGAAATCTTAGGTTATTTGTATAACTTAGAGTATGCAAAAGCTGACGGTGCTTGCAGAGCTTGTTGGGATACTAAAGGGCCAAATAAAGTTAGCAATTGCTTCAACAATACGCTGAGTGGGATGGTCACGCCTAATACTTTTGAGCCGAGAGCTGCTTGGTGGACTTACAAAGCTTATGCTGACGGAGTTAATTCGCGGGTGCGGAGTTGGTCAAATAACAATCGCCTTGTCGCTTTAGCCAGCAAGTCCAATCCTGAAGGTAAAGCACAGATACTTTTAGGTTATTTCGACCCCAATTTTTCCTCAGCAACAACGGTAACATTAACCATCGGCAATTTGGAGCAGCTAGGTATTCAAAGGGGTCAGAAAATCACTCTAAAATTAGAAAAGATTCCCAACAATCAAGAAGGAGCCGTGCCACAGCTTGTCACAGTTAAAGAAGAAAGTTTTTCGGTTGGTAGCGGCAGCTTGGCTTATGTTATCCCTAATTTCAACGTCCACGAAGGCTACTTATTGACGGTTAGCAAGTGAGCTAGCAATCCTATTAGATTGTGAACAAATTGTAGGGACACGGCACTGCCTTTCGTCGTGTCAACTTAACGTTAAACCGATAGTCCGACAGGGGTTGAAACCCCTGCCTCAAAGCTGAAGTCCTCTAAAAGAGGACTAATGAATTATTCAGTCCTCTTTTAGAGGACTTTGACTATTAGACAGGGAATTCATTCCCTGGCGGACTGGCGGGTAGGCGCGAGGACTAGCGGACGAAAAGCTTAATTTGACACGCATTGGGCACTGCCGTGTCCTTACAAATATATAGACAAATTGTGGGACAGGGCACTGCCGCGTCCTTACAAATATATAAAGTTTAGCTGGGATTATTCAAAGATTTTTGCACAGATTCCAACCATTCTCTGACTGTTTGATTTTCGGATTGGGGGTCGTAGTAACACCCTAATTCATCGAGGATAAATGCTTCTAAATCGGCGGGGGCGATCGGCATTTCGAGCAGTTTGCTGAGCTCTTGCGATGCAGCTTCAACACTTGCGGGCGGTTCGCTGCTGCGGTAGTTGTTCACTACATCGCTGGGAGTGTCAGCTTCTAACTGCCAGTCTTGGTGAAAGTAGGAACTGAAAAATTGGGTTAAATGAGGAAATTGATCGATCATTGGGGATAGGCTGTGAGAATAAAGTATCCGGGAGGTAATTTGGCGCTGCGCTGGAGGACGATTCTCAGGCGAGATGTTGAAGTTGCTTTGGATGCGCGGCGACGCAGAGTAATACCAATGATTCTGTTGGCATTGTAGTCGATCGTATAACGATTACCTCGACTTTTCACCCAGGAGTCGATCGCACTTTGATTTCTGTTCATTGCTTCTGCAATAGCCGCTTCGGCGACGGAACGATCGATAAAAGAAGATGCAGCAGAAATTCTCGTTTCGCTTGCGAGTCGCTGTGCTAGTTGTGCTTCTGTTTTACCAACGTGTCTCTCTAAAGTGTGTCCTCCTGCTGATTCGTGAAATTCTAATCCCCCGCCCGGTATGTTGGGTACAAAAGCTACGGTGGTTTCTGGTATGGTTGAGATTTTCGGTGCAACAACCGTGGCGTAAACACCAGGTATAGCCCATTGGAATAATATAATTATGGAGGCGATCGCACAGAGGATACCTAAAAAATTTTTTAGGCGATCGAGTTGATTTTTCATTGCTGCTTAATCTCTTTCTTATATTTAGTATAGGTGTTTGCTGTTTTTTTGTCTATTTCCTAATCTACCATTCCTAAGTTAGAAATTGCGCGCTGTATTCAAATATACTGTCCGCAGTACCCACCCTACTGTTAGTTAGAAATTGCGCGCAGCATTTAAATACATGGTGTGCACGGAACACCCTAGGATTATTACTAAATACACGGTGTCCACGGATCACCCTACGATTATTTATAATAATTCGTGATTTCTGGGGTTGACAAAGCTTCACTCACTATGAGAAAAAGTTAATAATTCTTTGAATAAATCCCTGATTATTGATGATAAATTAATTGATCATCTTTTAAAAATAAAAAAAATGCAAGTAGTTATCCTAGCAGGTGGTCTCGGTACTCGTCTCAGAGAAGAAACAGAATTTCGTCCCAAACCCTTAGTGGAGGTGGGGGGACATCCAATTATTTGGCACATCATGAAGATATATGCACACTTCGGTTTCCAAAACTTTATTGTGTGCTTGGGCTATCGCGGCAACATGATTAAAGAATATTTCCTTAATTATGAAGCCATGAACAATGACTTTACTATCTGTCTGGGACGGCAAAATACGATCACTTATCACGAGGAACATCTCGAACAAGATTTTCAGGTGACACTGGCTGAAACTGGCGCGGAAAGCATGACAGGAGGGCGGGTCAAACGGATAGAAAAATATATAGATCGCGAGAATTTCATGGTGACATACGGCGATGGAGTAGCTGATGTCAATATTGAGGCTTTAGTCGATTTCCACAAGTCTCATGGTAAGCTGGCAACTGTCACCACATTCCGTCCGATTTCTCGCTTTGGAATTTTGGATGTAGACAGCGATAGCCGCGTAGTACAGTTTTCTGAAAAACCTCAAATAGATGGCTGGATCAGTGTTGGATATATGATATTTAACCGCCGGGTATTTGAGTATTTGGGGGGAGATGATTGTATTTTAGAACAGGAGCCGATGCAGCGTTTAGCAGCAGACGGACAGTTGATGGCTTACCGTCATGATGGCTTCTTCTTTGCGATGGATACTTATCGAGAATACAAGTATTTAAACGAACTTTGGGATGAAGGAAAGGCTCCTTGGAAAATGTGGAAATAAATTAGTTTTGGGTATTCTCAGTAAGCCTTTTATGAACGGGCTATCCTGCCCGTTCCACAACAAATTTACTTTTTGTGGAACAGGCCGGAGAGCCTGTTCTAGAGACTGGTGCAAAATGTGAGTAAATAAGTTAGTTTGAGGGCAGATTTTTAGGCTGGTTCACAATGATTTAGAGAAAAACAGCTATAAAATAATTATATAAAATGGATTCCCCATATATTCTCAACAGCACAGAAAGTTACCTGCAAAAGTGCGTTTCACCCCACGCGGAAATTATCGACAGCGACTCGGAAGCGCTAGAAACAGCATTTGCGGGATTGGAAGATCGATCGCTCTTAGCATTGCGAGTTCCCCAAAAATGGGGCGGTGCCGAAATTGCACCCGAGATTTTTTACAAATATCAGGAATTGACGGCTCGATATTCCGGCGCTTTGTCTTTCCTGCAAACTCAGCACCACAGCGCAACTGGGATGATTGCCAACAGCGACAATGAAATGCTAAAAAGCAGATACTTGCCCGCGATCGCCCAAAAAGAGTTACGCTTGGGTATTGGGTTTTCGCATTTAAGGCGATCGGGCAATCCGGCAGTCACCGCAACTCCCACAAAAGCGGGCTATTTACTGTCAGGAAAAGTTCCTTGGGTAACAGGTTTTTGCTTGTTTCAAAAGTTTATTGTAGCGGCGGTACTTCCTGACGAACGCGCTGTTTTCGGTTTAGTGCCTTTTGCCAATATTGAAGGCGAATATGGTAAAATAGCTTGTAGCGAAATCATGCAGTTAATCGCCATGAACTCGACTAATACTGTGACAGCAAATCTCGATAATTGGTTGCTGCATGAATCGGAAATAATTTCAATTAAACCTGTCGGCTGGATTGCGGAAAACGACACCAAAAATATACTGAATTTTGTTCCGGCTACTTTTGGCTGTATTCGAGCGGGATTGGATGTAATTGCAGCAGCCGGGGCTGCTAAGAATTCACCTTTTATAACGGCGGCTTGCCAAAAACTAGAGCAAAAGCTCGATCGGCTAAAACAGAATTTCCCACAATCTCAACATAGCTCGAAAGCAGAACAATTAGCGCTGCGAGCTCAAGCCATTGATTTAGCCGTGCGTTGCGGACACGCTGCGGTAGCAGTTTCTAGCGGTGCTGCTAACGGTGCGGTACACCCGGCGGGGAGAGTTTATCGAGAAGCTTTGGTGTATACTGTTTCCGGGCAAACAAAGGATGTGATGGAAGCAACCCTCGATCGACTAATCGAATTTTAGATTTTAGATTTTAGATTTTAGATTGAGAGTGCAGACGGTCAATCGATTTTAGATTTTAGATTTTAGATTTTAGATTTTAGATTTTAGAATTGAATAAACTGTGTTTAATAAATAATAGATATATTTTACCTGATGACAGACCAATTAAACTCCAATAATCTCAAAACGATCGCCTATAGCACAATTGTAGACTTAACCCATTCAATTCACCCAAATATTCCCATTTGGCCAGGAGATCCAGCGACAGAAATTGCCACAGTATCTCAAATAGAAACAGACGGGTATTTCCTGCGAAAATTTTCGATGGGCGAACACAGCGGCACTCACATTAACGCACCCAACAGCTTTTATGCAGGAGGCGCCAGCATTGATAATTATTCCCCGCAGTCGCTCGTTGTGCCGGCAATTGCGATCGACATCCGAGAGCAAAGTCTTGCCAATCCCGACTACACTTTAACAATTGATGATATATTGACTTGGGAACGGCAGCACAAACTTATAGAACCGGGAAATCTAGTTTTATTGTATACTGGCTGGCAAGAAAAATGGGATGACGAGAAAGCATTTTTCAACCGAGACGATCGCGGAATTTGCCACTTTCCGGGATTTGGCAAAGCAGCAACTCAATTTTTGCTAGAAGAACGCTCTATCGCGGGAATTGGCACCGACACCCACGGAGTCGATACCGGGCGAGATGAAAGTTTTGCGGTTAACAAATTGGTATTGGAAAAGCAACGAATAGTGCTGGAAAATCTAGCAAATCTCGACTTGTTACCTGCGGCTGAAATCACTTTAGTTATCGGAATATTGCGTCTTTTGGGAGGTTCCGGTTCGCCTGTATCGGTGTTAGCTTTTGTTGCTTAATGCGGTAAAACTTACATCTTGTACTATGCTCAAGAACGGGCAAGATGCCCGTTCCACAAGAAAATTCACTCTTTGTGGAACAGGCCGAAAAGCCTGTTCCTAAACAAGTAATTGAAAATGGTGCAATATCTCAGGTAAAATTAGATTGAGAGAAGTCGAGTAAAAACAATTAAATTAATGACAGAACTGCCCAAGGATCTCAACGAGGCGATCGCCCAATCCCGCATTGCCACCGCCGCTGCCCTCTCGGACGGCAAAACTCTACTGCAAGTCGAATTAGTATTTCCAGAAATCGCCCTGCAAGCACAGTCTATCACCCTACAATTTCTCCCAGAATTTGAGGAAATATACCCCGGAGTAAAAGTCTTTTTTCCCGACACCGGTGCGGCAGCCCTCGCGCGCCGCGACTGGGGAGAAACACCGTTTAAAGTCACTGATTTGGGTAGCAGTCGCACCCCTGTTGAAGATAAAATATCACCGGAAGATCAACTTTTCATTTTGATCAATCCAGCAGCCGTAGAAGTTGCCCAAGTCGAAAAAATTTATATAGCTGCGGCCGGTCGCCCCGTAATTCTACTCAACCCGCGTCTGGAAGATGTTGCCACCATAGGTATAGGCTATGCGGGCCGCCAATTGCGCGATCGATTCCTCAGCAAAATTGAATCCTGCTACTATATCAGACCCCTCGACACTGCTGCTTTATTCCGCTGCTACCCCCAATCGTGGCAAGTCTGGCTGGAAACAAACGACGAATACCAACTAATTTCTGAAACCGCCCAAAAACCTGTCGGAGACGATTTAGAGCGGATTTTAGCCGGTTCTCTCCCAAGCGCCGATCCTGATTCCACCGCACCTGCCAAACCCTTAAAAAAGAAAGGTTTTTTGGCAGAACTCCAGACATTCCTCAAAGCTTTGACTCAGTGACAATCGTTAAGGCTCGATCGTATTTTACGGTGTGTCAGCTAGGATTATTTTCGACTTAATCCGTCGGCTAATCGCTGATGCACCCTAAAGCGTGAAATAACTCAAAGCTTTGCCTCAGTAACAGCAGTTGCAGAAGCAGAATTAGCAGCTTGCCTGTGTTTATATCAGTAGCTACGCAAACAGGTACTGGTGAGCTTTACAGAATCTTTATAAAAAGCACTATAATGGGTGACACCCCTCCACCGTAAAAGAGGGGAGGCAAATAACAGCAAAATCAGATGCTATAAGCTAGAGATGGGGCTTTTGAGTCAGGGAAGCGGATAAACACAATGGAGCATCGGCGCATTGTTATCGGGGACGTACACGGGCATTACGACGGGTTAATGACCCTGCTAGAGGCACTTGCCCCCGGCTTGGACGATCGCGTCTATTTTTTAGGAGACTTAATCGATCGTGGCCCCAAAAGCGCTCAGGTATTAGATTTTGTGCAGCAAAGCCCCTACCACACTCTGTTGGGCAACCACGAACAACTGATGCTGGAGGCTTTGTCGGGAACGCCGATGGATATGCGAGCGTGGCAATCTTGGCTATACAGTGGTGGCGATGCGACAGTAGCGAGCTACAGAGATACAGGGATGATGCCGTATAAACACTTAGAGTGGCTGCGATCGCTCCCCACGCACCTGGACTTAGGGGACATCTGGCTGGTTCACGCCGGCGTTGACCCCCATCTGTCGCTCGATGAACAGTCGATCGAACAACTGTGTTGGATTCGCAGGGAATTTCACACCATGTCGAAACCCTATTTTCCCAATAAATTAATTATCACCGGTCACACGATCACCTTTACCTTTCATGGGGTCAGACCGGGCGAATTAGTCAGGGGCGAAGGGTGGTTGGATATTGACACGGGTGCTTATCATCCCAAAAGCGGCTGGCTGACAGGATTTGACCTCAGCTACCGCAGAGTTTATCAAGTAAATGTATTTAACAATCAAGTCCGAATTTTGCCCTTTGACGAAGTTGTCCGGCAATTGAAGCCGCAGCCGATTCCACCCCCCCAAGCTGCGATCGATTATGTTGTTCCACAGGAGTGTTAAATCAATTTGTAGTTTTAGGGTGCGTCAGTTTAAGTTCGATCAATTAAATCGAAATTAACCTGCTTCTGACGTACCCTAGTAATATCATGTCCGGTGGAGGAACCGCGATTTTTGTAGGGGCCCGTGAGCCAACAATACGTGCCAATAATTGACAATCTCAAAAACCCGCCCCGACCGGGCTATTATGGTTAATCCATGGGACATGATATAACTGGATTTATTTTTTAACGAACCGCGAAGGCGCGAAGAGCGCGAAGTAAGAAAAGAGAAGAAAAGAGAAGAGAAAACAATAGAGCCCCTGACAGATTGAGAATTTCTACGAACCTAAAAGCCTGCGGATTTCTAGCCTGTAATCCTCATTATTCAAACCTTCACCGCTAGCAAGATCCGGATCTATCGCCTGTGAAATAGCAGCAATACGATCGCCAGTTGCCGGGTGAGTGCTCAAAATGCTAGGAGGAGAAGGCTTGTTGAGCAACTTTTTCATAAAATCAACCATCCCAGATTGAGCGTAGCCTGCTCGCCCCATAGTTTGCAATCCCAACTGATCGGCTTCATACTCAGCTTGGCGACTGTGGGGACGGCGCAAAGCCAATTCCACCCCAATCTGAACCGCCTGAGATCGATCGAGCCCAGTGGCGGAAGCTACGCCTGAAGCGATGGCCATTTGACGCATTTGTTGAATCGCGTGGCGAGCATTAATGTGAGCGATTTCGTGGGCGATCACACTTGCCAATTCTGCCTCATTGTCCGCCGCTGTCATCAAGCCTTTATTCACATAAACAAAACCGCCCATAGTTGCAAAAGCATTAATCGCGTCGTCGTCAATCACTTGAAAAGTATAAGGAATATTGGGGCGAGTGCTTTCTTGAGCGAGTCGTTGACCGATACGGTTAATATATTCTGTAGTGTCCCGATCGCGGTCAATCTTAAACTGGCTCCTGGTTAACTGCTGATTAATTTGTCGGCCAATAGTCACCTCTTGGCGATCGGACATATTCGACAATTGAATAACTTGAATGCCTCGAAAAATAAGTTCGGGCAAAGAAAATGCTTGAGTCGGTTCCGGGGAAACCACCCAGATACCCGCAGCCACCATCAGGGACAGAAACAGATAAATCCCCCGGCCACAAGTACGCCGGCAAGTCAACCAAAAACTTTTTAACATGATTGATACGTGGGAGAAGTTAGATAAAATTTGAGGAAAAACTCGAAAAGTCACTCAATAGGCAGACGTAATTTGAGGCTGCTTAGTTGCTATTCTAGCTTTTTGTCAATTTTTAACCGCGCCACCAGCTTCTGGGCGATCGACCCACGGCCAACCAACCGCCGTCAACGGCCTTCCGGGTTAAGTGGCCCAGTCATGCGGATTTGGGGCGATCGTTGTGGTAATATCTTTTAGCTTCAGGACTTACGCATCAATAAAGTATGTCATTGCCAGCGGTAGCCAAGCAATCACAGCATCTGTTTTTCATCGATTTCTGTGTAAGTCCTGAGCTTGTAAACATACTCCTGTCGCTATCAGTATAATAGGCGATTTATGAAAATTTTAGATTCTCAAGGCCGACTGTTCGGCAAACTCAGCATTCTAGACGTAGCTGCCGCTCTGATCGTACTGCTAGTTGCAGTCGGAATCTTTTTCTTTCCCGGCACTTCTGGCGGTTCCGTCGCCCAAGTCGGCACCAGTATCAAACCTGTAGAGATTGATGCAATTGCGATCGGTCTCAAAGGAACAAACGTTCCAGAGTTGTTCAAAACAGGTGATAAAATCAATGTGGTGATCCGCAATCAACCGTCCGGTCAGATTACCATCAAATCGGTCAAAACTCTCACCAGAACCCTAGCAGTTCCTCAGCCCAACGGCACTCTGAAAGCTCTCCCCGATCCCAGAGAAGAAGAAGCCTTCAGCAGAAATATGATGTTTACCTTAGAGGGAAAAGGTCAACTTACTGAAAATGGCCCGGTTTTAGGTAATACGAAAGTCAAAATTGGCACTACGCTAGAGCTTGAAGGCAACAAGTACATTTTCAACGCCAGCGTTATCGACGTGCGAGTAAAAGAATAATTAGTAGTCAGTAGTCATTAGTCATTAGTCATTGGTGTCAAATTCAGACTAAAATTCATGAGAAATCTCGCTTCTAGCAGAGTATAGATCCCCCCTAGCCCCCCTTAAGAAAGGGGGGGGCAAGATTATTGTCAAAGTCCCCCTTATTAAGGGGGATTTAGGGGGATCTAGACTTGGATATAAACGAGAGATACAGCCGTCTTTAGGATTAAGTTGACATCTATGGGTTGTGGGGAATTAATCTTCCTTCTTCCCTCGATCCAGGAACCTCTATCCGTGACATCCGTTACATCCGTTACAAAATCCGTTGCCGAACTTCTTTACCCTTCCGAAAGCAATTTTAAGTATTGCCTAATTAAGCCAATCGTGACAGCGGGAATTTCTAACTGCGGAGTCAAACCTACGTTTTCCAGAGGTTGAAAAACTTTGATTGCTTCGGGGTTGAGGTTTGCCAACCGCTGGCCGATATCGGGCCCGGTAAACTGCGATTTTTCTCCCCAAATAATCGCTGTCGGCGTTGTTAGCTGAGTGATGTACAGCGACAAGTCAAAGCACAAATCTCCCCGCACAAAAGACAGGGCGGCATATTCTGCATTGGGTTCCAAAGCAGATTGGAGGTAAGCATCAACAATTTCTTGGTAAACGCGACGCGAGTCGGCAAATTGGCGTTGTTCTAGGAAGCTACGGATGCCGCCGTCGGTGGCGATTCCGGTACTGTAGAGCAAGCGATCTAAAATCGGCGTGTTGACTAGCTTAGCGAAGAAACTGCTGCCGTAATCTTGTCCGAAATCCGACAAACCGCTGGGTATGGTCAAAATCAGGGATTTGAAGAGATCCGGCCGTGCGATCGCAGCTCGAATCGCGATCGCCCCTGTTAGCGAAGAAGCAATCACCTCTGTCGGACTGCCGCAAGTTTTTTCGAGAAATTCGATCAAAGTTGTGATATAATCTTCCACCTGATAATTTCTTGCCGGATGTTCCGATCGCCCCCAACCGATTAAATCCGGTGCTAAAATTCGATATTCTGCGGCAAAAGCCGGATAAACTTTTGACCATTCGTAGGCACTCGACCCGCCGCCAAAACCGTGAAAAAATACTAAGTTCGGCTTATTTTCCGAAGTTGAGGTCGGCAACCCCATCCAAGGCATTTTTTCAGCAGTGTAGTAAACCATTCTGCCGAGAGAAGTAACTATTGATCGCTGACCGAAGCCGAGGGGTACAAGCATAAACTAACCTTAATCGCTGTTATATTTTAGATTCTTTTCCGTCGCCCCGTCTTTGTTTAAAAAACTTGCAAAGCTGGTGGCGTTTTTGTAAAGATTGAGTAATGATTTAAATCTATTTTAGTACAGGTGAAGCGTGAAACTACAGACAGCAAGTAAGTTTTGCGATTTGGGCAATTCGGCTGTGTAGTTATCCTTACTGTTGCAAACTACCGCCGATCGGAGATAATAGCAAAATGATGGGTGAGACCCCTCAACAAAATAGAGTCTGTTCGCTAACCCCGAAAGCAGGCGCTCGGAAAGGAGGACTATTAGAACTCGCTTTCAGGCAGGCGGCAGGTTGGCCGACGCTCGCCAATCACAAATCATTAATCACGATATTTTGCGGAGCAGTGGCTTTTGAGGTCGAAAGTCTTTGTTGGAGGGCGGGCAATGGGGTTTCGATTCCTAATTGCAGGTTTGGCAATCACGGGCCTCGCCGTTATCAATTCCAAAACACAAGAAATAACTAATCTCAGGGAGGTCTACTAAAATGCAACTGCTCAGAAAAAGGGATCGCGAGGGTTTTATGGTTGATGCGAAAAGTCTTCAATCTGACGGGTTGGCAGAGTTTGACACAGCCTGTCGAAGCATGGATTTAAACGGCAAAAAGTCTGTTGTCGCCACTCCAGAACGCTCAGGCGCAGGGTCAGAGGTGCGATCGCGCGCCACGGTACCTGCGATCGTCCGGGTAGCTTTAGAAGACTTGAAATGCTTTGAAGTAGTAGAACACCAGTTTGCACATTGGGGGGTGACTTTTAGCAATGCCGTCGCCATCCAACCTTCAAACCCAGCATTTTTCACAGGTTCTGGGGCAACAGTGTTAATGGGGGCCCCCAAAAGCGGACTGATAGAAGTAACTTTTAAGTATCCAGTTCGCTGGGTGTCAGGGCTTGTCACCAGTTCGCGACGAACTGTTTTATCTGCTTGTGACATTGACGGCAACCCAATAGTTCAGGATGAAATGCCGGCGCCCAATCTGGTGGGGTCTAATTCTCCGATCGACCCTAGGACTCCCCTGCGCGTAAAAGCTCCGAATATTCATAAAATTACTTTTTACGCTTTTGACGGTCAGCTAATAGTCGATGACTTGATGTTTGGATTGTGAACTACCAGACGCTGACCACTTAAGGGGTACAGCGCTGGCTTCCTGATTCAACGGGGCGGGGCGTCCAATAAAACCGAAGTTTTACCAGATCGACTTACATCCTCTCCACAGGCAGAAGCGCTAGTTCCTAACGCCAAAATCCGCAAGGCTTCATTTCTAATATTGGTTGCCGCGTTTACATCACGGTCATGGTGAGTACCACAACGCTGACAACTCCATGCTCTAACATCAAGAGTGAGATTATCAACTCGATTTAGGCATAAATGGCAAGTCTTAGAGCTAGGAAACCATCGATCAATCTCGACATATTGTTTTCCTTCACTCTCGGACTTGTACTTAAGCATCGTGCAGAACATACCCCAGCCAACATCACTAATTGATGAAGCTAAATTATGATTCTTGACCATGCCTTTGATATTGAGATTTTCCACTGCAATAACTTGGTTTTCGTTAACTATCTTGCGGGATAGCTTCTGTAGAAAATCTTCACGGCATCTAGCAATTTTGGAGTGAACTTTTGCCACTACCAGTCTTGCCTTTTTTCGGTTTTGACTACCTTTCTTTTTGCGATAAAGCTTTTGCTGCTTACGTTTTAGGTTGCGTTGACGCTTGATAAAATGTTTGGGATTGCCAAACTTAGAACCATCACTGGTGATCGCAAAATGAGTTAACCCTACATCAATGCCAATAGCTTTATCTGCTGGGACTAACTCAGGCTTTTCTTTCCCATCGTCAATCAAAACAGAAATAAAATGTTTGCCGTCCGGGTTGCGAGACACAGTAACGGTCTTGATGTCGCCCTCAAAATCACGATGTCGCCGACAGAAAACTAAACCAATCTTAGGTAGGTTGATATAGTCACCGTCGAATTTGACATTTTGAGGGTAGCCGATCGACTGCCTGTCGTGCTTGGCTTTGAATTTGGGTGGCATCGCCCTCTTGTCAAAGAAGTTTTTGTAGGCAGTAGATAAATTCAATGCCACCACCTGCAAGCATTGAGAATAGGGTTCTTTTAGCCATTCGTATTCTTTTTTGAGTGGAGGGAGCAAGCCTTGTATGTATGCCCTAGATAGTCCTTTGCCAGTATTTTTGTAAGTTTCTTGACATAGATTTAAAGCATAGTTCCAAAACCATCTCGCACAACCAAAAGACTTTGCAAGCAAGGTTTCTTGCTCACTTGTGGGATAGATTCTGTACTTGTAGGCTTTATACATTTATCAAGATTGCAGAATACCGATAAGATGAGCGTAGCACACAAAAACTATATTGATTCGCTGTCGCTCAATTTATTTTCACCGCGAGCTTTCATCCCGACGCTCACCTTCGGTAGAGCGCGGGACTTCCCATTCGCATTAGTTAAAGCCATGCCATAAGTAGCGTCCCAAGTCTGCAAACCTTCGAGAAGGGCATTGCGGACTAAAGCTTCTGGTTCCCGACTCAGCATCAGGCGAAAGCACTCGGCAGCGCGGGAACGGGCGATGGAACTTTTGACAGAGCTCACAGGGCCAAACCCACCCTGATTCACCAAATCGGTCATTTGCCGCACAGCAATCAAACGCTTCACGGGGTCAGCATCAGTCAAATCCGCCAAGATGCGATCGATCGCATCTTCATCTTTTGCTGCCCCCAGACTCAACCCTTGCCGCAGCAACACCCCTGCAATCGCGATCGTACCCAAATTCTGCAAAATTAGGCTCAAAGCCATCCAGTGGCTCTCAGAGTCCGCCCAAATCGCCAAACTCATGTAAGCGCCCAAGGTAGCAATGCCGCCGGTGCCGACGGCTAAAACGAATCGGCGGTTCGGGCCCTCCCAAAATTGCTCGCCTTTTGCCCGCAGCAATTGCCAGTCCCACGACTGCCCTCGGTAAACCACCATCATCGCTGCTATCCCCAGGCCTGTGGAAAACAGTAATTCACTGTTCCACCACCCCCAAACTGCTGCCAGGGTGATAACTGCCAGCCAACCTTTGGATCGAGTCAAACTCTCTAGCAGCCATTTGAGAAACGCAGTAGAAACCACAGGCGATCGGGCCCAGGAGGTCTTACCATCTACCCTCCGGCGTCTTGTTTCGGCAGTCCGGCCTGTGGCTGTTGGGGTTGCCGACGGGCGATCGTCCGAACTCAATTCTCTCAAAGCTTGACCATCAGTTATTTCTAAAGACAGGTCGCTCAAGGGAAGATTACCGAGTTCCAAAGTGCGATCGGACACTTTCACCGGCGATCTATTCAGCTTGGTTGTAGTTTTTTTAACTTGATTCATACTGACTTTTTTGAAAAATAACTTAAAGTTATCCAGGCTTTTTTAGCACTGATTTAGATTCTCGGCAAATAAGACTCTAAGCTTCTATGATACCGGAAATTCAAACCCGTGGCGAGTACCGCAAATGCGCCGAATTCCGAGAAATCCTTACCAAAAATAGAGCGATTGAAGATTGTTGAGAAAAGCACCACAGGTTAACAGGGAATATTTCTGCATCGCTCTTGAGACAGAATGGCGATCGGAGTTGGCATGATAGCCAAAAAGCGAAATTTTTTAATTTCCGAAAATAGGGGAATTTTGAGTGATTCAATTCGTCCGCCAAGAAATGCACGACGAAAATTTAGCCTTTTGCCCGCAGGCCCGGACTCTCGCTGCTACCCGGTGTCAGATGAGGCTGGGTTCAGCTTGACCGCTAGCGGGACGAACCGCAGCGGGCCGAGCATCCAGACAGTATTGGTTGATAATTAATAGCAGGAGCATTCCTAAACTGCTAAGATTTTTGAATTAATGGGAGTTGAGTTAATTAAACCGGGTTCTGCTAAAAAGGAGTCCCGGATGCTCATGGGCAGGGGTTAAATGGCGGGAGCATCTCAAGTCGGGTAAATTAACCGTCATTCTTGTAGCGGCGCGTTCACGCCCGATCGCCAATATCGGCCAGATATCGGCGTAAAACAGCCCCGCCACCTGCATATTATGGTCGATCGACCGGACTAGATAGCAGGAAAGCCATCATCCGGGTTCAAACCGGTAAAGCAGCAAGGCAAGCAACCGACCGCGCAATCCGGTTCGGCAATTGCAGAGGCTGGAGAAACAGCGGCTTTTGACCAAACTCAGACAGAACTACTGCCCCAAAGTGTGTCTGCGGAGGTTAGGCTAGTGAAGAGACGAAAAGAATAGTTACGATCGAGACTTCCAACGTCTACTTTGTAATTTATTGCTCAGTTGTCAAGCCCAACAGTTTTGCATTCTCGCGATGAGCGAGACTCTTGGCAGTTCCCACAAGTGGGGAACTCGACCGTCAAAGAACTTGGGTTTGATGGTAAAGCCCTTAGTAATATGTAAACACCTTATCGATAACTCGCCGGAACAATCTTGCAAGAAAACCCATGTCTAGTATGCACAACCAATTCACGGTTCACTTCTGGGGCGTTAGAGGTAGCATAGCGTCTCCCGGGGCAGAAACAGTACGTTACGGGGGCAACACGCCCTGTGTAGAAATGCGAGTGGGTGAGAGTCGCCTAATTTTCGATGGCGGTACTGGATTGCGGGTTTTGGGACAAACTCTCCTGTCCCAGATGCCCGTAAAAGCTCATATGTTTTTTACTCACTCTCACTGGGATCACATTCAAGGATTCCCATTTTTTGTCCCAGCTTTTATTCCTGGGAACTGCTTTCACATCTATGGGGCTATTGCTCCTAATAAGGCTACTATCCAGCAGCGCCTCCACGACCAGATGCTGCACCCCAATTTTCCGGTACCCCTGCAAATTATGGGGGCAGACCTGAAATTTAACGATATAGAAGTGGGCAAACCGCTGGAAATCGGAGAGATTAAGGTGGAAACTGCTTTGCTGAACCATCCGGGCGAAGCTATAGGCTACCGCGTAAACTGGCGGGGGTATTCGGCTGCTTACGTGACTGATACCGAACATTTTCCCGATCGTTTAGACGAAAATGTGCTGTATTTGGCTCAGGATGCTGAGGTGCTGATCTACGACGCTACTTATACCGATGAGGAGTATTATGCGGAGAAAAGCAGCAAGGTCGGCTGGGGACATTCGACTTGGCAGGAAGCGGTGAAGGTGGCAAAGGCTGCTAATGTCAAAAAGTTGGTGATTTTTCACCACGACCCGCTGCACAATGACGAGTTTTTAGACAAGGTGGGAGAACAAGTGGCTCAAAGATTCCCGAACAGTTTGATGGCGCGGGAAGGTTTGTCGTTACAATTGCTGCCTCCTGATAACAATTTGTCTGAAGTGTCGGTGCAAGCGCCTCAAGTGCCTGTCTGATGGATTTGAGATTGCCCGATGGTTCTGAAATCTTGAGGTCAGAAATCTCAAATTTAAGTTAGGGCTGACCTCAGAGACGGATACAAGCCCCCGGCTTAAGTGGTGGAAAACCAAAAAGTTTAGACCAAAGTTCAACCTTCCAGATTTATCTGTGGAGTAAAATCTAAAATCTAAAATCTAAAATCTAAAATCGACTGGCGATCGCACTAAGTATGTCAAAATTTTAAGCGTGTGGGTAACTTCTTCTTCTACCGCTGCTCTGACTCCAACTTCTGTTGCCTTGGGAAACTTTGATGGTTTGCACCTAGGGCATCGACAAGTCGTGCAGCCAATTTTAAATCGATCGCCTGGGCCAAATTCTGCGACGGTTTTTGCGTCGGGGCAAAACTTGCGCTCAAACGTTGGCACAGATCAAAATTGGGAAAGCGAACATCCGGCGACCTGCGAAAATGACTCAGCAGCACCGCCGGATCGAGCCGACAGCCACCATAACTTCGAGGGTTTGATAGGCCCTAGGGCCGAGGGCAACAGCCTCTCTAGTCGCGATTCTGATGGGGTCGATCGACTTTACAGCACTGTGGTGACATTCGATCCGCACCCGCAAGAATTTTTTACGGGTCAACCGAAAAAACTGCTGACACCTCTGGCAGAAAAGGTAGAATTGCTCGCAGCCATGGGCGTCGAGCAACTTGTGCTGCTGCCGTTCGATCGAGAATTAGCGGCTTTGACTGCTTGTGAGTTTGTCGAGGAAATTTTGGTGCGGCAACTAAAAGCGAGTCGAATTAGTGTGGGGGTTGATTTTCGGTTTGGGCGGGGACGCGCTGGGACGGCTGTGGATTTGCAGTCGATCGCCTCTGGTTACGGTATTGATGTTGCTCTTGTACCGCTGCACAATTGCGGTGAGGGCGATCGGATCAGCAGTTCTGCAATCCGCGAAGGTCTGGCATCCGGCGACCTCAGAAGAGCGAATCAGTTGCTGGGGCGACCTTACAGTTTAGTCGGAACTGTGGTTGGGGGACAGCGGCTGGGTAGGACGATCGGATTTCCTACTGCTAATATCGAACTGCCGCCGGAAAAATTTTTGCCACGTTTTGGCGTGTATGCAGTGCGAGTCTCGCTGAAGCATGGATGGGAAAATATGAAAGAGGAAAGTTCTTCCTATCAGCGGGAAAACCCCAAATCTGTAATCCCCGGCACAGCATCCAATTTATCTTTTGTCAATGGGGTGATGAATGTTGGCTGCCGCCCGACGGTAGACGGTCTGCAACCCACTGTGGAAGTTCACCTGTTAGATTGGTCTGGGGATTTGTACGGTCAAACCTTGAGTGCGAGTTTGGTAGAGTTTTTGCGACCCGAACAAAAATTCGCTTCTCTGGATGCTCTCAAAACTCAAATTCAGGCAGATTGCGATATTGCTAGAAGCCTCTTAACTGCTAAAGTCTAATAATTATGTGATCTAGAACAGGCGATCGCTTTTAAAAATGGTGCAAGATGAGTCAGACTAAATTCTAGTTGTACAAATACGAAGTCCGCAAGGCAAAGACTCAAGAATTTGGCAATCTTGATATCTTTTCAACAATTAGCAATTAGCAATTCGCAATTAACAATTAGAAATCAGGGATATGAGACAACATATTGAGCGGCTCAAACAAAATCTAGGCAAAACTATGGTTGGCAAAGCGGATGCTATTCGCTTGGTGCTGGTAGCCGTGTTTTCGGGCGGACACGCGCTGCTGGAAGACGTGCCTGGTGTGGGAAAAACGCTGCTGGCGAAGTCTTTGGCGCGATCGATCGATGGGAAGTTTCAGCGGATTCAGTGCACTCCCGATTTGTTACCGACGGATGTCACCGGTACTAATATTTGGAATCCGCGCAGCGGAGAGTTTGAGTTTTTGCCCGGCCCAGTTTTTGCTAATGTTTTGCTTGCTGATGAAATCAATCGGGCGACGCCGCGAACTCAGTCAGCTTTGCTGGAAGTGATGGAAGAAAAGCAGGTGACAGTAGACGGAGTTTCTCGAAATGTTCCGACGCCGTTTTTTGTGATTGCGACTCAGAACCCGATCGAATATCAAGGCACTTTTCCGTTACCGGAAGCGCAAATGGATCGGTTTACTTTGTCTTTGACTTTGGGCTATCCCGCTGCGTTGGAAGAGTTGCAAATGTTGGAACGGCTTTCTGATAGTTTTGCTGTTGAAGATTTGCAGCCTTGTATTTCTTTGGCAGAAGTGCAGGAATTGCGTCGTTTGTGCGCTGGTGTGAAGGTGGAAGGCTCTTTGAAACAGTATATTGTAGATTTGGTGCGATCGACGCGGGAGGATGAGGAGATTACTCTGGGGGTGAGTCCCCGGGGCGCGGTGGCTTTGCACCGGGCGTCGCAGGCTTTGGCGTTTATTTCGGGGCGGGATTTTGCTACCCCGGATGATGTGAAGGATTTGGCGCCGCACGTACTGTCTCACCGGTTGATTCCGGCGGGGGGAAGAAGGGCTAAGACGATTGTTGACAAGTTGTTGCGGTCTGTTCCTATTCCTTAAAAAGTTTGTAAGTAGGTTGCTTTAATTATAGGAACAGGCAAGATGCCTGTTCCACAAAGAATTACAGCTTAATTAAAGGAACAGGCAAGATGCCTGTTCCACAAACAATAAAGAATTACAGCTTAATTCAAGGAACAGGCAAGATGCCTGTT
>NZ_JAUBVD010000005.1:66612-128506 GCF_036705675.1 Microcoleus sp. AT8-A3 | reverse complement strand
AGGCAAGATGCCTGTTCCACAAACAATAAAGAATTACAGCTTAATTCAAGGAACAGGCAAGATGCCTGTTCCACAAAGAATTACAGCTTAATTCAAGGAACAGGCAAGATGCCTGTTCCACAAACAATTAATTTTCCTGTGGGGAGTAGGGGTTGGGCATCCTGCCCGCCCTTGAAAGACTTATTAATAATGGTGCAAAATGTCAGTTAATCCATAGGTTTTGCACCATTCTCAAGCACTCTCAAACAGCGCCACTAATTTCTTGGCCTCTAAATCAACATTGTGTTGTTGAGCAACCCGTTCTGCTCCTGTTTTCCCCATTTGTTCTAGCTTTTCTAGAGGTGCTTCCAATACCGCGCGCATCGCTACGGCTAATGCTTCTGCGGAACCGGGAGGAACTAACCAACCGCAAACACCGGGTTCTACGAGCTCCGGGATGCCAGCAACATAGGTGCTAATTACGGGCCGATTGAGAGCGAGGGCTTCCATAATTACGACGGGCAAACCTTCGGCAAAACTCGGCAATACCATTGCGCGTGAAGCTAAAATCTCTTGCTGAACTCGATCGCCACTGGCCCAACCGGTAATTTCTATATGGTTTTGCAAACCAAGTTGCTGAATCTGCTGTTCAATATCCGATCGCAGCGGCCCGTCTCCTACGAGTACCAACTTAAACTCTAAGCCTTGAACTGCTAACTTGCTAGCAGCTTCTAGCAATAATAAATGACCTTTTTGTTCGCTGAGCCGGCCAATGCAAGCTAAGCGGGGTGCTGCGGGTATGGGGACGTAGGGTGCAGCTAAAAATGCAGCATCTACGCCGCAGTGTATGACGTGAATTTTTGACCAAAAAGTGCGATCGCACCACCGAAAAAGCTGACTTTTACCGAAGGAACTAACTGCTGCTACAAAGGTCGATCGTTTAATTTTTTCGTCTAAGGAAAGAAGTGTGGCTTTATCAAATTCTTCAGGCCCGTGAACGGTGAAACTGTAAGTCGGGCCGCCAAGCACGCGGCACAGCATTGCGACTGTTGTGGAATTTGTCCCGAAGTGAGCGTGAACGTGTGCTGTACCGGATTCTGCAAACCAATTTAAAAGAATGCAAGCTTCTGCTAAATAAGCTAGATGCAGCAAAATCCCCCGTTCCGAGTGCCAGCCAACTTTGAACATTAACCGCACAGCTTCGATGAATCGAATTGGTCTAGTTGCGGCAACGCGAAGCAAACCCCACGCTAACCCCTGTAAACCAACTCCTAAGATTACTTTAGTCGATTCTTGCTCTAGTTTGTCGGCTTCATCAACGAGTTCAGACTCGCAGGATCGGATCGAAAATCGTGCGACTTTCATGCCGCAATTTTCAACCGCTAGGACTTCTCTGCGGACAAAGCTGTGGCTGACTTTGGGATATTGGTTGACTAAATAAGCGATGTTCATGAACGGGGAGAAAATTTTATGGTAAAGCTTAGATTAGTTTAGCCTTTGGCTGCAATACGTGGGCAACAAATTTAGCTGATTTGTTGAGCTTATTTGAGCAGGGGCGGAGGGCGATCGCTTTTGGTGGGATGGGGGAAGTGACAGCGGGGCGATCGCTATTCCGGGGAGAGGAAATCAATTCACACATTTTACATTTTTAATACAATAGTCAGGACTGTTTTTAGGTAGTAGTCACAAACCTTTGATTTTCCCGCAAGCAGTTCGCTCGCCCTGAAAGCCTTTTTTTAGGGTTAGCAATCAAAAACTATCTCAAGTTTTTATATATGCAAACCACTCCCAATCAGGTTTAACAGCCCCCAGATTGCCTCAATAATTGGTAATTATTCAACCTGCAATTCCATCTAATTTCCTATTGTCACCTAAATTTTCCCGAAAATCACCAGCCCGAAAAATAATCGCCCAAATCCCCAAAAAACCAGCCACTCTCGCAACTCTCACAACTCCCCCAACACTCACCACCAAAGATTTTTCTGAAGCGACTTGCTCTGCATCTACCCAAGATGACAGCAAATAAGGTAAAGTAAACGGCACAAGAGTCTAGAACTCTCCAACTGCCGCAACTCGGCAAACCCGCCCCTGACCAGCAAAACTGGCCGATACAGGCGACATTAACCGCTAACCGTCAACCTCTAACAACCGACAAAAATGCAAACCTACTACTACGTTTTAGCCAGCCAACGCTTTTTGCTAGAAGAAGAAGCCCTAGATGAAGTGTTTAAAGAAAGAACTCGCAACTACAACGAACAAGAAAAACAAATAGACTTCTGGTTGGTCAAGCAGCCGGCTTTCCTAGAAGCACCGACAATGGCAGAAGTTAAAGCAAAATGCCCTCAGCCAGCCGCCGCTATTATTTCTACCGATCCTGTCTTCATCACCTGGTTGAAACTGCGATTAGAATATGTACTGACAGGTGAATTTCAAGCACCATCACCAACTATTCCTGATGCCCTTGCATCCCTACAGACAGCATGAATAAAAGAGCAAAATATCCGACAAAACAACTAACAACAATTAGGGGTAAATTGTACAAATTTATTTTGTCTCTCCCCCTATTTCCTGCTACTTCGATCGCCCTTTTGGTATTGACAATTTTATCGAGTTCTGTTAAAGCTCAGTCGAGCTGCCAACCGCCGCAGTCCGATGAATATCTACTGTTAATTGTCACCACAACACCCGAACAGCAAGAAAGAGCAAAACGCTCTTTCCCTGGAAATACTAACAACACAGTTTGTCGGTACATCAATGACACGGTGACGCGAGTTGGTGGCTTTCGCGACTCGCAAATCGCCAGCGATTGGGTTAAATACATCGAAGATGTTGTCGGATTGCAAGCTTACGTAGTACGATCGCCCGCAGCGGCACTACCCCAAAATTTGCCAGTCTACAACCCTCAGCCAGCACCAGGTTCAGAACCAATCACCAATTCTCCCAGTGGCAATCTTGCCTTCAATCCCCAACCCCTGGGCCCTGGTTATGCAGTGTTAGTAGATTACTTCAACCAACCGGAATTAGCAGGTCAAGTCAGGGAAGCATTAGGCACGCAAGTAGGCTTAGCTTCCTACGGCCAGCGTCCCTTTTTATTCGTCGCTTATACAACGGATCAAAACGCCGCTACTGCTGCTGTAAAAGCATTGAGCGATCGAGGTTTTTGGCCGATGTTAGTAGACAGCCGCCGAGTTACCGTAATTTCTCCCGCTGTTCGCTGAAAGCAAGAAGGAAGGCACTACACGGATGATAACACGGATACACGGATGAATTATCTAGTATTCATCATTCTTGACAAGGAAGAAGAAATAATAGCATTGTAGGGTGCGTCAGGTGAGTTTCTTAAACGATTATTGAGGGTTTAAATATCTGACGCACCTTACTAATTGTGACAATTGCTTAAGTTCTGACTAAATTTAATTAATAATTATTGTTGTTTTGGCTGTGGCTGATTGTTTTCGGGCTGACTTTCTGCCCGCTTTTTTGCTTCCATTGCGGCTCGGTAATCGGGTTTGTAGCGAATAGCTTTTTCATAGGAGGCGATCGCATCTTCGTATCTTTTTACCGCCACCAGTGCATTGCCGCGGCTGTACCAGGCTTCCGAGTAGTCAGGTTTGACATACACAGCTTCATTGTAAGATACTAGCGCATCTTCGTACCGCTTTAAATTGGACTGAGCATTTCCTCTATTGTACCACGCTTGATATTCTTTCGGGTTTAAATCTAAGGCTCTGCTGTAACACTCAATTGCTTGTTCGTACTTGCGTAATTCGTGGTAAGACCAACCTAAATTATACCACGCTTGATAATAATCCGGTTTTAATTTAACAGCTTTTTCGTAAGCTTCCACCGCTTCTTCATGCCTCCGCATTTTCAGCAAAGCGATGCCTTTACTGTACCACCCTTGATAAAACTTGGGCTGAAACCGCACGGCTTTTTCGTAGGCTTCAAAAGCTTCTTGGTTTTTGTTTAATTCTAGGAAGACATTGCCTAAATTGTACCAAGCTTCATAATTATCGAATTTGATTTCAACTGCTTTTTGATATGATTCAACGGCTCGATCGTACTGTTTTAATTTTTGGTGAGCTTGTCCCCGATTGTACCAGGCACGGTACAAATTGGGCTGAAATTTTACAGCTTTTTCGTAGGAAGTGATCGCCTCTTCGTACCGCTGCGAATCTAAGAGAACATCGCCTCTGCCTTCCCACGCTGCGGCATAGTCTGGCTGGATTTTCAAAGCGTTATCAAAAGATGCGATCGCCTCTTGAGACTGTTGCAACTTATCCAAAGCATAACCGCGTCCCGTCCAAGCTTCCAAGTATTCCGGCTTTAATTCTATGGCTTTATCATAAGCTGACTGCGATTCTCGATATTTTTTCAATTCATATAAAGTTTTGGCTTTTTCCTGCCACACTTCCGCGTAGTCAGGCCTGAGATTTATTGCTCGCTCATAAGCGACCAGAGCTTCTTCAAATCGGCTTAAATTGTAAAGAGTATTGCCTCGGTTGTACAGGTCAGTTGCATTGGCAGAATTAAAAGTGTTTACACCATAAATAGATGCTATAATACTGATGCCAATTAAACTGGCGATCGACAATATTTTAAAATACAGTTTTTTTCGGGATTTGGGCGGCCCCTTCGCAGCAGCCACCGGAGGCAATACAGGAACTGTACCGCTGAAAGAATTTTTCAATTCTTTAATAGCTTGCAGCGTTTCGCCGGCACTAGAATAACGTTGCCGAAAATCGTACTTTACCATCTTATCTAAAATAGTCGCAAATTCAGGACTGACTGATGTTTTGTCCTGCCAAATTATTTCCTCTGTCTCGGTATTTTTTGGCATTTGGTGAGGATTTATGCCAGTGAGGAACTGAATTGCGATCGCACCGACGGCATAGATATCGCTGCTGAGTTTCGGGTTGCCGTGAGCTTGTTCGCTGGGCATATAACCGGGCGTACCGATGCTGACACTCAAGCTATTCTTGGGCTGAGGAGTGGTGATTTGAGTAGTAATTTCTTTGACGGCGCCGAAGTCAATTAAAACTAATTTTCCGTCTCTATCTCTGCGGAGTATATTGCGGGGATTGACATCGCGGTGAATCACATTTTGCTGGTGTACAAAGTCTAAAATTTCGAGAAGTTCTTGCAATATACAAATGACTGCATCTTCCTGCATGACTCCCGCAGTTCCTCCTTGGTAAGAGGAACCCCCCCCAGCCCCCCCTTGGTAAGGGGGGGAGCCAAGTCCAGCCCCCCCTTGATAAGGGGGGGAGCCAAGTCCAGCCCCCCCTTGGTAAGGGGGGGTTTGGGGGGGTATAATTTCTTGGCTTAAATCGTGACCTTCAATAAATTCTTGAACTAGGTAAAATTCTTGATTTTCTTCAAAGTAAGCAAAAAGTCGGGGAATGCGATCGTGATTTCCCAACTTGTACAAAACTTGTGCTTCAGTATCAAATAAACGTCTTGCTACCTGTAGAGTTTCCGGATCAGTTGCGTGAGGTTTAAGCTGCTTGACGACGCAGAGGTGATTGCCTGGTAGCTGCTTATCTTCCGCTAAATAAGTTTGAGCAAATCCGCCGCCTCCCAAGTGACGGATAATACTGTAGCGATTGCCGAGTGTTATTCCAAGCATGAGATTTACCTAATATTCCTAATCTTTTGGAGAATTAGCTTCCAACCAAGCTGTTAAATCTTCGGCATTAGAAAAATCTAACATGGCTTCTGCAAGATTCTCTAATTTGTCGATCGGCAATTGGCGAATGCGGCTTTCAATATCCGGGTTTATTTGACCTAAACGGCGACTTAGCAAACGCATAATTAACCCTACTTGTCCTTCTTGTCTGCCTTCTTGTCTGCCTTCTTCCCGACCTAAAGCCACTGAACCCTCTTGATCTTGAGCAAAAAACTCTTGCTGTTGTAATATGTTAAATTCCTCCTGTGTCAAACTAACTTGATTGGCAATTTCAAAAGCTTTCTGAATTTCCGGGACTGTGACCATTGTTTGAGGTACTTCATCCAAAGTGCCAGTAGTTTTGATAAAGTAAATCCACTTGTCCGTAAGAGTTTCCAGTCGATCCAATTCTTTCTTAAATTTTGGCAACTCTACAAATACTAACTCAATATCATTTTGTAGATAATCAGACAGGCGAGTTCTTTCTTTGAAGACAAAATGCGAAATCACATCTTGCTCGCCGCGAAACATTTCAAAATCAGTGATAGTCAAAGCAATCACAGGTCGCAGTTGCTTGTATAGTTCTCCCCTTGTTAATTGGAGTGCATAGGTTTTTGCTGCATTGTACAAAACTCGCTTGCCAAAGGCCTGTACCTTCAAAACTTGCATTTCGATAATCACATATGTGCCGTCATTAAGTAGCGCTTTGACATCTAAGTAGCTGTTTTTTACTCCCGCTATTTGAGGGCCAAGATAAGGGTCAAGGATTTCTAAACTTTCAATTATCGATCGCCCTTCATAGAGTATGGCATTCAAAAAACTAATCAGAATGTCTGTACTCTGGGCGGAGCCAAATATTTTCTTGAAGGCAAAATCAATTTTGGGATTGATAAATCTCATGTTATTTTTCTCCTTCGACATTTGTACTTAACACGGCTGCCAACCTTACTGTGACAGTCTGTTTGCTTTCTTTCTTGTTCCCTCCCCGAACTCGCGGGGAGGGTTAGGGTGGGGTTCTAGATTTTTTCGGACATTAAGATGCTCCCACTATAACTTAACTTCAAACGGCTTTCAAAATCTCGTCATCAACTGAAAAATCTATCTCAGCTTTGCCCCGCCCCGAAACTACATAATCATTCTGAAAAGAATCTTTTAAGCCAGAAACTAAGTCAAATTCCGGCTGCCAGTTAAGCTCGGTGACAGCTTTATTAACTGAAGCAAAAAAGTGCTGCAATCTCATCGGAAAAGCTTTCTTTTTGCCGAAGTCAAATTGTTTGGGATCGTAGTGTACAATCTTAATAGCATCAGGGGATTTACCTGCTGCTTGAATGCAGGCGCGGGCTAAACCGTCAAAGGTGACAAATCGATCGCCTGAAACGTTGTAAATTTGCCCGATCGCCCTAGAGTTGCCCAAAACCGCCGCCATTGCTTTAGCCAAATCCTGACAGTGCCCCAACTGCGTGAAGTGCATTCCGTTACCGGGAATCGGAATCGGTCGATCGCGCACAATGCGATCGAAAAACCAAGCCTCTAAATCGTTATAATTTTGAGGGCCGTAAATGTAAGTCGGGCGAATCGAAGTCCAAGGCAAACCGGACTCTGCCAAGTAATTTTCGGTTTCGCACTTACCCAAATGCCGGCTTTTAGGATCGGTAGCGTCCCCTTCAATATGAGGCATTTGATCCGACTTCAAATAAACCCCCGCAGAGCTCATGTAAACAAAGTGCTGCACCCGCCCTTTAAATATTTCAGCTAAAGGCTTTGTATCGCTGAGTTCGCGGCCGTTGTTGTCAAAAACCGCGTCAAACTCAACCGTCGATAACTTTTCTTTTAGTTGTTCGACATTTGTGCGATCGCCCTGAATCTGTTTTACGCCCGCAACCGGTACAGGCTTGTTGCCCCGGTTAAACAACACCACTTCATGCCCTTGTGCTGCTAAAATCTTAGTAAGATAAACCCCAATAAACCGAGTACCGCCCATCATTAAAATTCGCATTAATTTCGATGCTCCTTACAGTTAGTATAAATATCTTACAATAAAGTTATGCCCTAGGGCGTGTTTTCTATCCCCGGAGATCCCCCTAAATCCCCCTTAAAAAGGGGAGTAGGGGTTGACTTTGACACTAATTATTTCACCTTTTTAAGGAGGCTGGGATTTTGAATCTCATGAGAAATCACTCAGAGTAGATAATTCATCCGTGTATCCGTGTCCTCATCCGTGTAGTGCTTTCCTTCTCCAACACTTTCAATTTGCCTAAAATAGCCCTATGCAAGTTCCCCGGCTGCATCCAGAAACAATCGAAGAAGTCAAACAAAGAGCCGACATAGTAGACGTTATTTCCGGTCGCGTCGTGTTGCGGAAACGCGGCAAAGAATTTGTAGGTTTGTGTCCTTTTCACGACGAAAAATCTCCCAGCTTTACTGTCAGTCCCGGCAAACAAATGTATTATTGTTTCGGCTGCGGTGCAGGCGGCAATGCTTTTAAGTTTCTCATGGAATTGGAGAAACGCCCTTTCAGCGAAGTAGTATTAGAATTAGCTAAAAATTATCAAGTCCCCGTCAAAACAGTCGAACCGGAACACCGACAAGAATTGCAGCGGCAAATTTCTCTGCGGGAACAACTCTATGAAATCTCAGCACTAACAGCCAACTTTTACGAACACGCTTTGCGGCAAACCCAAGGAGAAGAACCCTTAGCTTATCTCAAATCAGAACGCCAGCTAAGCGAAGAAACTATCCAACAATTTCAATTAGGTTATGCACCCCAAGGTTGGGAAGCACTTTACAGTTATTTAGTAGAACAGAAAAACTATCCCGCGCAATTAGTAGAACAAGCTGGATTAATTGTACCCCGAAAAAATGGCGGCAGCGGTTATTACGATCGCTTCCGCAATCGCATTATGATTCCCATTCGCGACACCCAAGGCAGAGTCATCGGTTTCGGCGGCAGAGCTCTCGGCGACGAACAGCCGAAATACCTCAATTCTCCCGAAACAGAACTGTTCGACAAAGGCAAAACTTTATTCGCCTTAGATACAGCCAAAACAGCCATTAGCAAAGCCGATCGCGCAGTGGTTGTAGAGGGGTACTTTGATGCGATCGCACTTCAAGCAGCCGGCATCTCCAACGCCGTCGCTTCCCTCGGCACAGCCTTAAGTTTAAACCAAGTGCGGCAGTTATTGCGCTACACTGACTCCAAACAAATTATCCTTAACTTCGACGCCGACAAAGCAGGAACTCAAGCAGCAGAACGCGCGATTGGGGAAATAGAAAAACTCGCTTATCAAGGAGAAGTCCAACTGCGGGTGCTCAACATTCCCGACGGCAAAGATGCCGACGAATACCTCAAAACATACTCCCCAGAACAATATCGAGAATTGCTCGAAAATGCTCCATTGTGGCTCGACTGGCAATTGCAACAAATGCTCGTAAATCAAGATTTGAAGCAAGCCGATACTTCCCAGCAAGTCACAAAAAAAATTATTAATTTATTAACTAACATCACTGACGACAATCAGCTAGCACATTACCTGCAAAAGTGCGCCGAAATTCTCAGCAAAGGAGATTTTAGACTCACAAAAATGATTGCTGAAAACTTGCTCAATCAAGTAGTCAGCGATTGGGCTAAGCGCCAGAGTCAAGACGAATCTTTGACAATGCCCCTGTTAATTAGAAACAAGCTGAAGCCGAACAAACAATATAAAAAGCAGCGTGCAAGCGGCGAAAACCAAAGCTCAAAATCAAGCTTATCTGCCGTAGCCCGCAGTCTTTTAGAAGAAGCAGAAGCGCAATTATTGCAGATTTATTTGCACTGTCCCGAATACCGCCAAGATGTCAGAGAAGCAATAGAAGCTAGAGACGTGCAGTTTAGCCTTTCTCACCACAGATTTTTGTGGCACCAGATTGTGAATGCAGAAATATTGCACAAAATGTCTTTACAAGTAGCGCCTTCAGAGTTAATATTGAAATTACAAGATAGCTTCATTGAATATCCCAATCAACTCAATCAAATCTCGCATTTATTTCACTTGAATGAGTTCTCAGAAAGAAATGTTTATCGCGCACCTCTAGTAATTAGATCGGCCCTCGCCTGTATCGAGCAAATTATCAGCATGAAGCGCCGCCGGATTGCACTCAATATGTGGGAAAAAGCCAAGGCCGCTAGCAGTGGCGAAGAGGCTATAGAATATCACCAACTATTCTGTGCCGAACAAGAATGGCTCAAGGAATTAGAGCGGCTGCGTCAAGTTAATTTTTACGATTTAACATCCGTGCCTTGGGGCTAATACCCTTTTAGATTTTAGATTTTAGATTTTAGATTGGAGATTGGAGATTGGAGATGACTCGTTCGATATAGGTGGGAAGCTAGGGCTGTTTCGGGGCAACCACGGGGAGTAGGGGTCGGATTGCCCCTACCGAAAAGCAGGGTTTTGTAGGGGCGGTGCCAAGAGTGCCCGCCCAGCCCATAGACGAGCGGGTAGGGGTTTCAGATATCGGGGCAACCACGGGGAGTAGGGGTCGGATTGCCCCTACAAGAGAATGAAACAGCCCTGGGTTTGAAGCTTGCGTGCGGTTACATTTTTTTAAACTGATATAAGGAATAAAGTCCCTACTAAGAACCCGTTTGTACTAAGGACTTTATTACTTTATTCAACGACCCTTTTAATAATCGCAAAAAAGAGTTTCGCGAGTATCTCTACCTGTCACGGGATTAGTACCTTTTGCCACTTTACAAAGTTTTTCTATCATATCGTCTCGCAGCAGTGTCTCAGTAAAATCTGCACCGTCAATGATAGCTCCTTCCAGCCTGGTATTGTAAGCGAAAGCACCCTCAAGGATAGCATTAGTTAAATTCGCTTTCATCATGCGAGCTAAATCTAAAGTAGCACCCGTGAAATTAGCGCCTTCTAAATTTGCTTCTTCCATATTGGCCGCAAAAAAGCTGACGCCCCGCAAATCTGCATTAGTAAAATTGCTGTTGCGAAGATTGGCTTTATTAAAGCTGTCGTCAGTCAGAACTTGGCCAGTAAAATCAGCGCCGACTAGGATTTCTTTGTCGTGATCCAAAGCGAAAGCAGGTGCGGGATTAATGCCGATCGCCCCAGCGGCAATTACTGCTAAAATAACAAAACTCAGCAAGAAAGTATAAATATGTTGGCGAATTCGAGAAATCATCATACAAGTTCAAGCTAATGAGCAGTCGTGACAGTTCTGAATTGAATTCTACCAGAAAGCGCGTCAAGCGTAGCTATCCCGTAGGGAATCGCCCGCTTGCCACCGCTGACTCCAATTCCCCCCAATCTCCAAACTCTAGGGATATCGGCACATTGGGAGAAAACTTAGTCGCCGAGTGGTTGCAGCAGCAAGGTTGGGAAATCCTGCACCGCCAGTGGCACTGTCGCTGGGGAGAGATTGACATCATCGCACTCGGAAGAGATGAAGAAAGCGCAAAAAACCGAAGTCTTCCCAATCACACATCCCAAACATTAGCATTTGTAGAGGTGAAAACTCGCCGCCGGGGAAATTGGGATGCGGGTGGAATGTTGGCTATTAATACCACAAAACAAGCCAAACTTTGGCAAACAGCCGAAATATTTTTAAGCACCCATCCAGATTTAGCCAATAATTATTGTCGCTTTGATGTCGCTTTAGTCAGGTGCGAACCTTCACAACAAAACACTAAGCAAATCTTACCACCATTAACAGCAGCGCACTCTCAATCCGCCGTTGCAGGTAACTACCGACTCACCCTGCAAGAATACATTCGATCGGCTTTTAGCATTTAAAAATATATAATAATTAAAATTTAGAGGGTAAAATCTCAAACCAATGCCCCTAGGTCATTTTTAATTGTTAACTTGCCTAGGCTGTCGCGCAGTTCTCTCTTAAGCTTTAACGGAGCTGAAAAAAGCGTTAAATCTTCTCCCGCTTTCCCCTTCTCTCCCTCTCCTGTTCTGTCATCACAGTTAATGTATATGCGTAGCAATCTAGGCCAGAGTTTCCGGGCAATATCCCAGACCCTTGACAAACTGCTGGCGAAACGCTTCAATTTCTTTGCGGTCAGGGCTGCCGTGACAAACCACGGCCACCTGGTAGCGGCGCATCACGCTCAGTGGCGACTGTCCGGTTTCCAAACTCCAAAGCGCCATTTGCAAGCGAATTTCAGGATCGTAAGGAATCCCGAGTTCGTTCATAAAAGCCCGAAAATCCCCGTGCATTTCGGGAGTTAAGTATTGGCTCATTTTCACCTTTACCACCCAGCCGTCAATTTGGTGAATAACAGTGATAAATTGCAAGGGAAGATGATGAGCCGTGCGTAGGTAATCCACGACTCTCAGAGTAAGGCTAGTATTGGCGATGTAGTAGAGGTATTCCATAACGATCCTTATGAGCAAAGCTGATGCTATACCTCTATCCTCGCGGGGTATACCCGCCACCACAAGGGGAAAAGCACCCGACTTTGGATGGGGGTTTTTACCCAATTTGTTACCCAGTTGACAGATCGATCGCACAGGAATTCACTTGATGACAGAGATGGACTGGTCTTTGGACGGCTACGACTACGAACTTCCGCCCTCGCGCATTGCCCAAAATCCCGTAGTGCCGAGGGACAGTTCTCGCTTGCTGGCTGTAGATTCTCCCAGCAGCCAGCAACACCGGATTTTTAGGGATTTACCCGATTTGCTGCAACCGGGCGACTTGCTGGTACTGAACAACACCCGCGTGCTGCCAGCGAGGCTCTACGGGCACAAACCCAACGGCCCGGCTGTGGAGATATTGTTGATGGAAGAACGGCAGCACAACTGTTGGCTGGCTTTGGTTAAACCGGGGAAACGCTTAAAGTTGGGAGCAAAAATTGAGTTTGATCCCATCGCCCCTGCCGATGAGAACTCGATCGCAGCTCCTTGCTGTTGCCGAACCGATGCCACGATGCCAGATCGTCGTCGATTGACTGCAACAGTTATAGAGAGGGACGACGCCACAGGGGGACGGCTGTTGGAGTTTGACATCCCCACAGATGAGAATCTGGTGAAGTTTTTGGACGAATACGGCCACATACCCCTGCCGCCCTACATCGAAAATTCCCAAGCTTCAGCGGAACAGTACCAGACTGTTTATGCCGATCGGCTTGGGGCGGTGGCGGCCCCCACAGCAGGCCTGCACTTCACCGAAGAATTGTTCAGCCGCTTGGAACAGCGGGGAATAGAAAAAACTTTTGTCACCCTACACGTCGGAGTAGGGACGTTTCGCCCGGTGGAGGTGACAGACGTGACGGCTCACAAAATGCACGGCGAATGGGTGGAAGTACCCGCCGCCACCGTTGAGAAAATCCGGGAAACTCAAGCCCGAGGCGGGCGGATCATTGCCGTGGGTACAACAGCAGTGCGAGCTTTAGAGGGAGCCGCCGCCGCGAGTGGCGATTTTTCCTTGCAACCTTTTTGCGGCCAGACTAATTTGTTTATCTACCCTGGTTACAAGTGGCGGGTTGTAGAGGGGATGATTACCAATTTTCACTTGCCCCGCTCTACTTTGATGATGATGATAAGTGCGATGATTGGAAGGCCTCGGCTGTTGGATTTGTACCGAGAAGCGATCGAGCATCAGTACCGCTTTTATTCCTTTGGCGATGCCATGCTGATTTTACCAGCAGCAAAAAAGGATTGATCGATCGGGCATCGGGTTCGCCCCATGCCCGGTATTCCGTTTCTATTCTTCCTCCTCTTCTTCATTGCCAGGATACACGAAGCTGTTGGAACGTCCAGTCAGAACAGATTTGCCCAGAGACAGAGCTTTCTGAGCTGCCACTACAGCTTTGCGCTTCCATGTGGCCTTACGCATATTCTTCTTGGATTTGGAGGTTTTCTTCTTAGGGACTGCCATGACGCTAAATACTTTCTGCTTATATAGACAAACAAACATTCTAGCCGATTTTGTCGGCAATGCTTACTCAAAAAACGGCAATAACTGCTCACCAACCAATATCAAGTAGTAGGGTGCGTCAGCGATTAGCTTCTGGAAAAATAGACAAAATCCCCTAGATCACGCACCCGCAGCAGCTAAAGTTCGTGAAAGTGGTAGATCACGACGCCAGTTACCGCATCGTTCTCGATACTCACATAATCCGTTTTGAGCAGTGCCGTGAAAGCCTCTTCCACTTCGGCAAAAGTAGCGCCGGTTGCCATCACCCCTTGGGTGACAGATAATCTTCCGTTCTTGGTATAAGCTGCCTTCAGGAGTTTAACCCCTAACTGATCTGGAGTTTGCTTGGAATATGTCGCGGCGATCGCCCCGTTGCTGGGATATAGCGGTATACCTTCGCGAGATACGCCGAGTTTGCCCCTGAGACTGGCATTGTGTTCGTCCACCATGTTCGGCAGCAGCAGCAAGTCAAACAATTGCCCAAACCCAAACAAACCAAAGGTAAACAGCCACAGCAAACCCGTACCAATCTTGCCGTTGTAGAGGCGGTGGAGTCCGAAGGGGCCGAAAAAACAAGCTGCCCATAAAAGGTAACTAACACCTAAATTGCTCATTTTCTGACCGTCCTGCCTGGTTATTCTAAGAATTGGAGTCCTTTTATCCATTTTGTACTTTCTATCTGGTGTTTGAACAGTTTGACACCAGCAGATATTTGTGCATAGTCCGAAGTTATTGGTTATTTACTACCAATTCCCCAATTCCCCATGCCCTAGGCCCCATGCCCCATGCCCCATGCCCATGCCCATGAGTAATTTTGCGTAGCAATTCTTAACGCCAGCAACATATTTTCGCGGGCGAGAGCTTGGTAAACTGGAGGGCGTGGAAATTACAGCAGCTTAGACCTGGATTCCACACGGAGCGCCAAAGCAAGCGCGCCGCCAGCGCTGGCCGGACATACACGAGCGCGATCGCCCGCAGTACCCGACAATGGAAACAAGCGAGTAGTTATAAGCAGAAATCCAATAAACATATGGTAGATTCCCTCAAAAAACCCACTTTTGAAGAACTGCGGCCGGGAGTGAAAGCCCCAGCCAAAGAAACTATTCTCACGCCGAGATTTTACACAACAGATTTTGACGAGATGGCCAAAATGGACATCTCGGTAAACGAAGCCGAACTAGAAGCAATTATCCAAGAGTTCCGCGTTGACTACAACAAAAACCACTTCGTGCGGGATGAGGAGTTCGCTCAATCTTGGGATCACATTGACGGCGAAAAACGCCAGTTGTTCATTGAGTTTCTAGAACGTTCATGCACCGCTGAGTTTTCTGGGTTCTTGCTTTACAAAGAATTGGGACGCAGGCTCAAAGACAAAAATCCAGTGCTCGCCGAGGGTTTCAACCTGATGTCCCGCGACGAAGCGCGGCACGCCGGATTCCTCAACAAAGCGCTGTCCGACTTTAATTTGTCCCTGGATTTGGGTTTCTTGACAAAGAGCCGCAGTTACACATTCTTTAAGCCGAAGTTTATTTTCTACGCGACTTACTTGTCTGAAAAGATTGGTTATTGGCGCTACATCACGATTTACCAGCACTTAAAAGCCCATCCTGAAGACCAGATTTATCCGATTTTCCGATTCTTTGAAAATTGGTGCCAGGATGAAAACCGCCACGGAGATTTCTTCGATGCGGTGATGAGAGCTCAGCCTCAGATGTTGAACGATTGGCGCGCTAAGCTGTGGTGCCGTTTCTTCTTGCTGTCGGTGTTCGCGACAATGTATCTCAATGATATCCAGCGTGCGGGTTTTTATCGATCGCTCGGTCTAGATGCTCGCGAATACGACATCGAAGTCATCAAAAAGACCAACGAAACAGCAGGCCGCGTATTCCCCGTCATGCTGGACGTGAACAATCCAGAATTTTATGAACGGCTGGATATTTGCCTCAAGAACAATCAGCAGTTGACAGCAATTGTTGCTTCTAATACTCCGAAATTCTTGCAATTCTTCCAAAAATTGCCTTTGTACTTGTCGAACGGCTGGCAGTTGTTGAAGCTGTACTTCATGAAAACAATTGAATCACCTTCAGTACAGGGCGCTGTGCGTTAAGTTTTGATTTTTCATCCTCTGTGACGGCGGTTCTGCGGCAAGCAGAGCCGCTTTTTTTAGGTATAATGTTAGATTAGTTTTGATGCTCGATCGTGCGATCGAGTTTCAAATTCAAGCGAAATTTATGAAGGAGTTAATTGTGAGATGAAGGGTGAGTAATATGATATCGGGAAGACGCAACTCTTTTGTAGACTACAAAGCAGATGGACACAACTGGATAACTTTGATGACAGGAGAATACTATCCAGATATCTTACAAGAGGCTTGCCAACTTTACGAACCAGTTTTAGTAATGTTTGGGCAATTACTCAGGACTTCTGAATCATCAGTGCGCCTATTTATACAGATTTCTGAGGTTCCTAGCACATGGATGCGAGTTCAACTTCTCAGGGTGTTTCGCAAGTATGTTAGCCCTGAGATTCCAGTTGAAATGCTCAGAAGGAAAAAAAAGACAGCGGATATTTGCAATCAGTTTGGATCTCGTTTTAGGTCTGTTCAAGAAGTTCAAGCTGCATACATGACTCGTCCTATTCCTGACGAGGCAATGTCCGCTTTGTTGTGGGAATACAAAAGTCGTGGCAACAAAGGATACGACCTAACTGAAAGGTTTTTTTCCTTATTCCGCTTACATTTTCCATACTTGGCAATCCGAGGGCCAGAGCGAGCCGGAAAAGATATCCTGATGGGAAATGTCTTCGCAAACTATTCCAACCCGAAACGCCCAGTTGATTTTGCAATCTACGATATTAATGAAAATGAATTGCTGGCAATAGGATTAGCACGATATGATTCAGATAGAGGTGGTGCACAAGAAGACGATCGAACAGGCGGTTATCGTAGCTGTGCTGATGAAATCCTCAGTTACGCACAAAATCACAATTTAAGAACTAAGGTAATTTTTTTGAATGATGGGCCTGGTCTTTTACTCGGTTCAATGTGGGATGACTACGCAGATATTGAAAATAGTTGGCCAGATCAGATTATGGTATTGACACTGCGTATGGTTCCAGACCGAATTACAGTGGAATGGCTGCGTTATTAAAAATAGGAGTGAGAATGGCTACTGGTATTTCAAAAAAACAATCGAAAGATCAAGCTACATCCAATCTTAATGAAAGTAAATTAAACAATAGCTTGGATGCGTGTTTTTTATATCCGGGAAAACAGCCTGCTAGTGAAGTTTTAGGCACTAAGAAAGCTAAATGTGTAAAATTGTGGGCTAACAATGAACAGCCAAGTGGGCTGGATGAAAACCGTATATACTATGGTGATAACTTGCCCATTTTAGCAAATTTACTTCAAGATAACTCTGTTCAAGGTAAAGTAAAATTAATTTACATAGATCCGCCTTTTGCAACGAAAACTATATTTAAATCGCGATCTCAGACTGATGCTTATTCTGACTTATTAGCAGGTAACAGCTATATTGAATTTATTCGTCAGAGGTTGATACTATTGAGAGAGTTATTAGCTGATGACGGCTCAATATATGTCCATCTTGATGATAAAATGGCATTTTATATCAAGGTGATTATGGATGAAATTTTTGGTCAACGCAATTTTAGAAATTGGATTACTCGCAAAAAATGTAATCCAAAGAACTACACAAAAAAGACTTACGGCAATGTTTCAGATTTTATCCTGTTTTATAGTAAATCAGATACTTATGTCTGGAATCGTCCTGTTGAAGAATGGACAGATAAGCGCGCCAACAAAGAATATGAATACATTGAAAAGGAAACTGGACGGCGATATAAAAAGGTTCCGATTCATGCGCCTGGAGTGCGAAATGGCGAAACTGGAAAGTCTTGGCGAGGGATGAATCCGCCACCGGGAAAGCATTGGCAATTTCCACCTCAAACACTAGATGAAATGGATGCTAGAGGGGAAATATATTGGTCTGCAACAGGAAATCCCCGTCGCAAGATATATTTGGATAGCAGTAGCGGGATTCCCGTACAAGATATTTGGCTAGAGTTTCGCGATGCTCACAATCAGAATATTAAAATTACAGGTTATCCAACTGAGAAAAACCGCGATTTACTTAGTCGAATTATTCGAGCTTCATCAAATCCTGATGATTTAGTGCTCGATTGCTTTGCTGGTTCTGGTACGACTTTGAGTGTGGCTTCGGAGTTTGGGAGGAGATGGATAGGAATTGATAATAGTTCTGAGGCGATCGCAACTACTTTGCGCCGTTTTGCTAAGGGTTGCGAACGAATGGGCGATTTTGTCAGCCAGCAAACATCGCTACACCAGAATCCATCGGATGACGAGTCTCGCCAATTATCGCTTTTTAACTTAGATGAATCTATATTTCAAGCTGAGTCTCCCTTAGAAAAAAGCGAGATGATTAATAACTTTGATCTTTATGCAACTGATTCGTTTGCTGGGGAACTAGAAGATATTGTGAGGCAATGGAGAGAATGGCAGTAGCAGCGGACAATAAAACTCACAAAAAGCATTCCGCCACATCGCAAAAATTGGCTCGACTATTACCATATAAGATTTATCAACTATTAACCTGACTTGATATCCTAGCTGTTTTTCATAAAATTTATCGCCATTCCCCCTGAATAGTAAAAGCCGCCCAATAATAAGGATAACGCCACTCTTCCTGCTTCCACATTTCCAGTTGTGCCGCCCTCAATGCTGCCGCTGGCCTTAACCCTTTTTGCAGCATTCCCTGATAGAAACTCGACATTAATGTAGCTGTTCCTTCATCATCCACATTCCACAAACTCACCACAACTCGCTGAGCCCCTGCATACATAAATCCCCGTGTCAATCCTACCATGCCCTCGCCTTGAATGTTCTGCCCTAATCCGGTTTGACAGGCACTTAACACTACTAAATCTGCTGCTAATTTGAGATTGAAAATATCAGTAAGTCGCAGAAATCCGTTTAAGGGATTCCCCTTTTCATCTACCAGTGACAAGATGATTCCCGATAGTTCCGGGTTAGTGCTATTCGCTAAACCGTGAGTGGCAAAATGAATGATTTTATATTGGCTTAAGTTCTGACTGGTTGCTGCGGCGCGGCTGGCTTCAAAATCCAAAGATGCGGTGCGAGAATTGGCCGGAACTAACGCTTGAATGATTTGAGCTTCTTGGCGAGTGAATTGTAAACGGCTCAACTGTATGTTATTGGCGCGGCTAGAGCGGCTTAAACCGAGATTTACTGATTCTATTGCTTGGGGATTGGCGCTATTAGACTGGGTTCTGACTCGTTCATCGTCACCGCTAAAAACTGGATCGGCGAGCATTGCTAAAGTCCGAGTTGGGGGTTGTCTGTCATTGTAGTTTTGTCTTAAGATTCCCAAGGTGGAAGCAGAAGGCAGCAGCACAATTTCATGGTCTACAATTAAAGGCGAATTCCCATTTTCACCGGATTTTCCGGGGAGTGAGAGGGCGGCAAAGGGGAGGTAATTGAGAATGCCATCGCCAACAATCAGCAGGCGCTTTTGAGCGAGTTGTGCTGCTACTGGCTGTAAAATAATTTGACTAAGCGTGTTGTTAGCTTCAGCAACTCGATCGGGAATGTTTCGGTAGCGCGGGTTAGTCACAGCATTGCGGAAATTGCGGGCGACTTTTTCGATGTCAACCTGTTTGGGCAATTCATAACTGGTGATACTGGTTTTAGTCACAGCCCAGAGATAGCTACGATGTTTCCCTAAAGAATACTGGAGTAAAATGGTATTGTCATCGAGGATTTGTTGTTGAATCTGTGCCAGCGTTAGAGGTTGCGGTTGGGTGAGGGTGGCGTACCGGGGACTGGTGGAGCGGATTTGGGCTTGAATGTCCTGATATTGTCCTAGTAAAGTTTGCCGTTTTTGGTCTAATTCTACTTTTTCTGCGGGGGTATGATTGGGGCGGCTTAGAGTTTCGATTCGGCGTGTTTCTAAGGCATCGAGTTGCTGTTGTAAATTGCGTTCTTGCTGCAATAATTCCGGGGCTACACCTTGGCGAATATCGGCGTTTGCTTCTTGAAGAAGTTCGAGAAGGCTGCGGGCACGGGAACTTTCGCTGGCTTCTAAGGCTTTGCGATCGTAACCAGAGTTGGGATTGGTTTTGTGCAGTTCCATTAACAGGTCAATGTATAACTGGTAATAGTGTTGTACGGTGGCAAAGTATGAGATGCGGAGCTCGTGGTTGGTAATTTTGGTGCGGAGGTTTTCGATGATTTTGATGGAGGTTTCAATGTCAGTGAGGGCTGCGATTAAATTGCCTCGATCGCCTTTGAGAATAGCCCTATTGTAGAGGGTGAGGGCTTCCCCAGGACGATCGCCCACAGCGCGAAACAGTGGCAGGGCTTGGTTGAAATATTCTTCTGCTTTCTGCTGTTTTCCCAATTCTGAGTAAGTATTACCTGCATTGTTGAGGGTGTGGGCTTCTCCACGCGGATCTCTCGCTTTTTGTCTCAAATCGAGGGCTTGTTTGTAGTAGTCGAGGGCTGTTTGTTTTTCTCCCAAATCTGAATAGACTAAGCCAGTATTGTTGAGGATAGTGGCTTCCTTAGCCCGATCGCCCATAGCGCGGAATAAGGGAAGGGCTTGGTTGAAATACTCTTTTGCTTTCTGTTTTTCTCCCAAATCGTTGTAGGCTAAGCCGATGTTGTTGAGTGTGGTGGCTTCCGCAGTGCGATCGCCCAAAGATGTGTCGCTGTTTGCGGGTAGGTTCGAGATGTTGCTGAGGTTGATACTTGCTTCAGGGCGATCGCCCATTTCCCGAATTAGGGAAAGGACTTGGTTATAGTAGTCGATGGCTTGCTGTTTCTCTCCCAAAGCATAGTAGACGGCGCCGATATTGTTGAGGATGACGGCTTGTTTAGGGCGATCGCGTATAGTCTGATGCCAAGAAAGAGCTTGCTTGTAGTAGTTCAGGGCTTGCTGTCTGTCTCCTAATCTATTAATAATGAAGCCGATTTGATGCAGCGTGTAAGCTTCCTTCTCCCTATTTCTAAGCATTTGATAAAGCGAACGCGCTGCATCAAACTTTTGCAAGGCTTCCTGATAAGATGCTGCTGTTTCTTGAGCGAATAATCGCCTAGCTTCCTGAATCAATTGATCGGCTTCATCTGTTTTTTGATTTAATAGTTGTTTGTTTTTCTGAATTAATCGATCGGCTTCCCCATCCGGGATTTGATTTCTACTGAGATCGAGGGTTGTCAGGTTTACCAATCCCGCTAAAGGTTGGGCATCTGCGATTTGATTTCTACTGAGGTGTAGGGCGGTCAGATTTGCCAATCCCCCTAAAGGTTTGATATCTGCGATTTGATTGGATTCGAGGAAAAGCAGTATCAGATTTGTCAATCCCGATAATGGTTTCACATCTGCGATTTTATTGCCACTTAAATAAAGAAAGTTTAACTCAGTCATTTTCGATAAAGGTGTCACATCTACAATTTGATTAGATGCGAGGGACAGCCCTGTTAGATTAGTCAATCCAGCTAAAGGTTTTACATCGACGATTTGATTGGCTTCGAGGAAAAGCTCTGTCAGATTAGTCAGCCCCGATAATGGTTTCACGTCTGAGATTTGATTTAAATTGAGGACGAGATATCTCAGATTAGTCAGTCCCGATAAGGGTTGCACATCTGTTATTTGATTTCTACTGAGGTTGAGCTTTCTCAGATTGGTGAATTTTGATAATGGTTTGATATCGACTATTTGATTGCGAATCAGGGAAAGTTCTGTGAGATTAGTCAGTGTTTTTTGAGCGCGATCGCACTCTTGTGTTTTTGCTTTTGATAGCAACACCTCCACCGTATGTCTGGCTTCAGGGGTCAAATTCTCTTTGTTGCTACAAAAATCAGCAAAACTTTCAAATGTCTGGGGATTTGGCGCGGCGGCAGATCCCATCAAGATAGTCGCACCTACAGCTAACCCCCAACGCCCCCAAATCGAAAGTATGGGATTCATAAGCACTCGCTCAAAAAAAGACATGATTAGCTGCTATCATAATCTATCGCACCTTGTGATCCGCGCTTTTCCTTCCGGCTGGCCAATTAGATCGGGAGCATTTGGTGAAACAATAGTCGTTACTGCTTCTCGCTGCACTCTCCAAGCATTATTAGAAGCCGGGTGTTTCCAAACAACCCGGTTTCTCATCAAAAATTCGGTTTCTGCACAAGTCCTATTTTAGGTTACTCTATATTCAGGAATTTTAAATTAGCGATCGCCCTCAAATTTAGGATCTATTATTTGCTGCTGTTTTATGAAAATCAAGAAAACACAATTTAACAAATCGAATGTTATTTTTTCCCTAGCAATGCTAGGCATTTTTCTATTTTCCTTAACTCTCCGCTTTTGGGAACTAGAGCGATTTAACACCTTAGTATTTGACGAGGTTTATTACGCTAAATTTGCCAACAATTATCTCACAAAAACTCCTTTTTTCAACGCTCACCCGCCTCTGAGCCAGTACATAATTGCGATCGGCATTTGGATCGGCACTCACCTTCCCTTCGGCAAAACCGCCGTCAACAGTATGGCTGGCTCCCTGCTTTCTCCTTGGGATTACCGCTGGCTGAATGCTCTCACAGGTTCCTTTATTCCCCTAGTTGTCGGAGCCCTAGCTTATCAGCTCGTTGGGCGCCGCACCTTTGCTTTTCTGGCTGCTTTATTTATCGCCTGCGACGGTTTGTTTTTAGTTGAATCTCGCTACGCGCTGAACAACATTTATCTAGTTTTGTTTGGAATATTAGGCCAGTTATTTATTTTAAAATCAGTAGAAGCTGAAGGTAAGAAGCGCTGGTTTTGGCTGGTGCTAGCCGGGATAGGTTTCGGCGCATCTGCGGCTATCAAATGGAACGGATTGTGGTTTCTTTTCGGTACTTATCTGATGTTGCTGTGCGCTTGGGCAGTTCGTTTTATTCAGGGAAACAAAGAAGATGAAGAACAGGTTCGCGAGGTTAATTCGGCTCTAATTCCTCCCGAAAGTCCCGTACAAAAACTGACTCAACTCAGTTTTATAGAAGTATGGTTTAGTCTAGCTATTATTCCTATTTTAGTTTATAGCATATCCTGGATTCCTCACCTGCACTTTAATCCAACTCCCAATTTCTGGCAGATGCAAACGGAAATTTTGACTTATCACCAGCGGATTAAAAGCGGCCCAGATGTACATCCTTACTGTTCCGCGTGGTACGGTTGGCCGTTGATGCTGCGCCCGATAGTTTACTTCTTCAAAAAAGCTAGCAACAATGCCCAACCAGATCCGGTTTTGCCGCCTTTACCTGAAGGTGCAACTGAGGTAATTTTTGACGTTCACGCAATGGGAAATCCCTTCCTTTGGTGGCTGTCAACCTTAGCTTTAGTGCTAGTAATAGGAGTTTTAGTTCACCGGATTTTGGTGTGGCTGCAAACGCGCAGCGAGGCTTCTGTTGACACCATAGAACAGCAGCGGCCGATTTTGTTTCCGCCGACTGCTGAAATGTGGCTGGCGTTATATTTAATAGTTAATTGGGCCGCTAATTTGCTGCCTTGGGTGAAGGTGACTCGCTGCATATTTTTGTACCATTATATGGGCTGTTCTGTGTTTTCAGCCTTAGCACTTGCTTGGTGGGTTGACAGGTGGCTGCACAGCCCTCAAACTCGACTCCGAGGGATGGGGGTAACAATTATTTTTCTGGTTTTGGGTGCTTTTATTTTCTGGATGCCTATCTATTTGGGACTGCCTTTGTCGCAAATGGAATGGAAAATTAGGATGTGGCTGCCATCTTGGGTTTAAGCTAGAAATAATTTTTTTATTAACGGGCAAGATGCCCGTTCCACAAGAAAATTAAGTTTTGTGGAACAGGCATCTTGCCTGTTCCTAAATAAAGTTCCACAAGAAAATTAAGTTTTGTGGAACAGGCATCTTGCCTGTTCCTAACCAAGGTGCAAGATGCCCGTTCCACAAGAAAATTAAGTTTTGTGGAACAGGCATCTTGCCTGTTCCTAAATAAAGTTCCACAAGAAAATTAAGTTTTGTGGAACAGGCATCTTGCCTGTTCCTAACCAAGGTGCAAGATGTAAGTTATAACATTTATGACAAAGGTGAGTTGGGAAAAGCGAGCATTATTTTTGATACAGTGCTCGATAAACTGGTTCGCCCCGTTTCAGAGTAGCAATTTCTCTTTCAGTAGGAACAGGCAGGGGATTTTCTGCTAGCCAGTTGTCGCCATTTTGACGTTTAAAACTGGGGTGAGATGAAAAGCGATCGCACATTTCGCTTTCTACTTCCTCAATATCTGACTGGATAAAAACTTCGCCGCCAATTGCCAGATAAGTTGCCAATTCGTTGACTAATTCCTGCTGTACCACCCGCCGTTTGTGGTGCTTTTTCTTGAACCAGGGATCGGGAAACTGAATGCTAACTCGCTGCAAAGTACCTGCGGGTAAAGTTTCTAAAATCGGCTTCAGGGAACTATTCGCATTGCAAAACAAATAGTGCAAATTTGTCAAGGCTTTTTCGTCCCGCCAAAGATTCGCCTCTTCTACCAGAGGTTCCCGAATTTCTAATCCTAGAAAATTCCAGTCAGTTTGTACTTGCGCCATGTGCCACAAAAACCGTCCTCTGCCGCAGCCGATATCTAAATGCAGCGGTAAATTTAAGTCCGCATAGATTTTAGTCCAATCCGGGGGACTTGCAGATGCTTGATATCTAATTGATAGGGGATTGACGTGTTCCCGCACTCTTACTCTTGCCAATTTTGCTGTCTCCTGAATGTAATTTTTAACCGCTGATGAAGGCTGATTAACGCCGATAAATATTGATGTTTGCGATGTTGTTCAATACTTTTTAATTAATGAGCAATTAAAATTTTTCCGCGGAAAATTTTAATTGCTCATTATTGCATTAGGCTTCTGGTTCAATGCCTGCTGCTCTTAATTGGGCGGCTAGTCGATCGGCTTGCTGTTGAACATTTGCTTTTTCCTGCCGTTCCCTTTCTACCATCTCTACTCCCCACAATAACATCTCTCCGCTATCATCCCACCACCGCAACCAATATCCCGTTCTTTCGGCTTTTGTTCCCTGCCAAACACCCAGAAATAACCCAACTCCTGAAATCCAATAACGGCCGAAAGCATCGGGTGGTTGTACTTCATACTTTCCTGATGAATCCAAATGGTAGACTTCTAACACTCCGGCGGCTGGTTCAAAAAGTGCATAGACTGGAACGCGCAATATTTGCTCGTAAAAATACCATTTGCCGGGGGGATAAGTTTGTTTACTAGAATATTCATCGTTGGGACTAGCTGACAAAAATTCCATCACGATCGCCGGGACTTCTCCTTCTAAGTTGGGAGTGTAACTACGGCGAATTTCTTGACTGGAAAGCGACTGAACGTTGCGGGCATAAAACCAATCTGGATCTTTAATAACTAGCTTGCCGTTTAATGTAGCGCAAATTCCCATGTTTGGGGCAACTAATATTCCTGTTAAAATTAGCCCTGCGATTTCTAGGATTTCGCGCAAGGTAGCAGCGAGCAAGGGCTGGTCGATATTTTCCACAGGTTCCTCGTCTAAAATGAAGTCGTCTGGCAATTTTTCCCAGGTAATTTTTAAGTCGGCTGTACTGGCTGTCACGGTATTTTACCTCTTACGTAGACTGCTGGAGCGCGGCTCGCAATACTTCGCGATGAAAGAGCGATCGCTCTACTATAAATTTTATCCTGTCTGGCGATAAGGCGTCGCCGTTAGCATAATGTTCGATCCAGGTTTTGCTGATTAAATAAGGATCGTCTGGCAATTCTGATAATAAGTATCCCGGCATTTCTAGCTCTTCCATTAACTGGCTGACTTTGGGATCGTAGCTGAGAGCAAAACAGCGGCATTCTTCGGATGCGGCCATAATTAAACTGTGGTAGCGCATCCCGATCGCCATTTCGACACCCCGGAACACTCCTTTCAACTTTCTCGGATCGTCTAAACTGAGAATGCAGCTCCTTTTGGGCAGGGCTTCGTGCAAATGTTGGGCAATTTCTAAGTCGTGAGACGCTTGAAAAGGCAGCAGCAAAATTAAGGTGCGAGTTGCTTTTTGAAAGTCAACTAAAGCTTGAGTTAAGATTGACAAACGGGCGGGAGTTAGTGTAGAGTGAGAACGCAAACAAACAGCTACTCTGGGCGCAGGTAAATCCCACAAACCCGACACGGGAGAATTCTCCAAAGCCCACACGGGATCGGGCGCTAAAGTAAAGGGAATTTGCCAATCTGCAAGTAAAGTAGCTGAACCTTTATCCCGCACGCTGACGGCGGTGCATCCAGCAAAACAGCGCTGAGATAACTTGCGAGTCATTTCGCGCTTCAAAGGCCCAATTCCCTGGGCCCAAGCAACAGTTTTTAAGCCCATCTGCTGCGCTAATCCCATCAAACCCCCATAATAGAAAGGGCTCACCATGCTAGTAGCGTCTTGGATTAAACTACCGCCGCCCCAGATTAGGGCGTCGGAGGTGCGGAGTGCTTCGATAACTTGAAAGGCATTCATGCGATCGCGCGCAGCTACCCCGTACCGCTGATTTGTCTCGACAGGATTGCCAGACAGGACGATCGGCGTCACGCCATCAGGTAACATTTGCAGTAGCGATGCCAACAGCGCCTCGTCGCCGCCGTTGCCTTTACCGTAATAGCCGCACAAAATTGCTCGCATTTCTACTCTTTTCTTTGTTGGTAATGGGGAATGTAACTATTTTAGATTTTAGATTTTGGATTTTAGATTTTTTTGAGATTTGAAATTTGATAATACTAATACCCAAAAAAATGTTACTGTCAGCAAACTTCAAGGCTTTACGTCATCAGTCAGCTCAAATCGCAAATCTAATAAAATCTCGAATCGCTAATCTAAAATTGTATGACGGGCCCAAAAACAGGTACAAGTCCCGACTTAAGTCGTGGATGCTCCTAAAATTTTAGACTAAAGCTCAAGCTCCAAGATTCATCTGTGGAGTAAATCTAAAATCTAAAATCTAAAATCTAAAATCGACTGACTCATCATACTTTATATGACAGTTGCCTAAGTCCCGATCGATAAATCTTTCATCTTCGTTCACCATACAAAAAATGCACGCTTTGTCAATTCCCACCTGGATTATTCACGTCTCTAGCGTCGTCGAGTGGATTGCCGCCATCTGGTTAATTTGGACTTACGGCGAAGTCACTCAAAACCGAGCTTGGTGGGCCCTTTCCGCCGGAATGCTGCCCGCTCTCGTCAGCGCTATGTGTGCCTGTACATGGCACTATTTTGACAACTCCCCAGCCCTAGAATGGATTGTTACCCTGCAAGCGGCGATGACTCTATTCGGCAATTTTACTTTGTGGGCGGCGGCTTGGTGGATTTGGCGATCGGCTCAACCAGAAAAAATTAAAGATTGAAAAAGAGGTAAATATTTTGAAAAAAATCACTATTTGGGTCAAATTAGCCGCGAGTTCGCTGTTGTTGACAGCCGGATTTTTGCTTCCCAGCAAAGCCAGCAACACTTCCTGGCAACTTGCCCAACAGCCTAACTGCAAAAGTCCTCAAACTACACAGGAGCAGAATGCGTGTTCCAGTCAAGAGTTTCAGGCAGCAGACAGAAAACTCAATCAAGTATATCAGCAACTTCAGCCGAAACTCAACAGCAAACAAAAGCAAAGATTGATAGTAGCACAGCGTAGTTGGCTCAAGTTTAGAGATGAATCTTGCAATTATGAAATGGGGCAGTTTGAAGGTGGAACTTTGGCTGCTTCTACCTACGGTTATTGCAGAGCGAGGGTGACACAAGAACGGGTTAAAGACTTGGATCGTTATTTGAAACAAGCAAGTTTGTAACAGTGCGATCGCTATTTAGTAATGCAATCGATACCCACCCTACGAGAGAACAACGATTGAGTCCCAAATTTTTTTATAAAAAACTCCCTGAAAACCCTGTGACTTTAGTCCAGGGATGAAAGGGCATCGCAGGATTTATCCTGCCTACCAATTTCCCAACTACCAAATGCAGTAAAATTAATCAAGGGAGGTGAAAGTCAAATGTATGCAGTACAAAAAGATATCTGGCATTTAAAGGGATTCGACAAATCCATTGTAGAGCAACTGCTGAGATGGTCAAACAATCTGTTTAATGTCGGGACTTACGAAAGTCGGCAACGATACTTTAAAGACAAAAGTGCGGTTAAATATCCCGACTTGTACAGGATTGCTAAAACTAACGAGAATTACAGCTTACTTTACTCGCAAGTCGCGCAACAATCCCTTAAATCTGTTGCTGAATCTTTCAGCTCTTTCCGAGCCTTAGAAAGGTTAGTCAAAAAAGGGGAAATCAATCAAAAACCCAGATTGCCTAAGTACAGAACCAAAGGCGGTATGTACCAAGTTTCCTATCCGGGACAAGCCTTAAAAATAGTCGGCAATAGGGTAAGACTCCCTCTAGGAAAGCAAGGGAAAGAACACTTCGGGACAGATGCTCTCTGGATTCCACTACCAGAAAGGCTTAAGGGTTGCCAGATTAAAGAACTCAGGTTAATCCCTAGAAATGGTAAGGTCTGGATTGAATACGTCCATGAATCTCTTACCAAGCAAGCTCCTAGCTGTAGTCTCGAAGTAACAGGGATTCTGGGCATAGATCATGGTATCAACAACTGGCTAACTTGTGTTTCTAGCAATGGTAAGCCATTTATTATTGATGGTCATAAGCTGAAATCTTGGAACCAAGAGTTTAACAAACAAAAAGCCAGAGTTCAATCAGAACATTCCCGACATAAGCTACCTCAAGGATTCTCGTCAAAAAAACTGCAACAGTTATCGGAAAATCGCGCCAGAAGAATGAGAGATGCGGTTAATAAAGCTGTCAGAACTATCATAGATTATTGCGAAAGTTACCAAATTAATGTCATAGCCTTTGGTTGGAATAAAGGACAGAAGCAAGAGGTCAATATGGGAGGAAAAACCAATCAGAACTTTGTCCAAATACCGACAGCTAAAGTCAAAGAAAGATTACAACAAGAATGCGATTCTCTAGGATGGAGATTTGTAGAACAGGATGAATCTTACACTTCAAAAGCCAGCTTCTTAGACCGAGATTTTCTGCCAGTTAAAGTTGGTGAAAAACCTGACAATTGGCAACCATCAGGTAAAAGAATCAAAAGAGGTTTGTACCGTTCGGCGAGCGGATTAATACTGAATGCAGATGTAAATGGTGCTGCCAATATCATCCGAAAATCAAATGTAGCCATAGACTCAATTGTTGAGCGAGTGGGTAGTGGGTTGCTGACAAACCCTTTAAGAATCAAACTTTGGGTGGGTTCATCCCCCAAAGTTTGTCCTTAAGAATCCCCGTGTCTTCAGACCGGGGAGTGTCAATTGATCTTTCTCTATCCGGATGGTGTACAATCTAAAATCTAAAATCTAAAATCCAAAATCGCTATGTCCTTCGTTGGTTTGCACATTCACAGCGATTATAGCTTACTAGATGGGGCGTCTCAGCTACAGCAGCTCGCAGAACGGGCGGTGGAATTGGGGATGCCCGCGATCGCCCTTACAGATCACGGGGTGATGTACGGGGCGATCGAGCTCATCAAAGTTTGCCGAAATAAAAATATCAAGCCGATTATTGGCAATGAAATGTACGTCGTCAACGGCGACATTGAAGTAAAAGTTCGAGGTAGAAGAAAATACCATCAAGTTGTTTTAGCTAAAAATACCCAAGGTTATAAAAACCTAGTCAAACTAACCACAATTTCCCACTTAAAGGGAATGCCAGAAAGAGGTATTTTTGCCCGCCCCTGCATCAACAAGGAACTGCTAAAACAATACTCCGAAGGTTTAATTGTTACCAGTGCTTGTTTGGGCGGCGAAGTTCCCCAAATGATTCTGCAAAACAAGCTAGATACTGCCCGTGAAGTAGCCACATGGTATAAAGAAGTATTTGGAGAAGATTACTATATAGAAATTCAAGACCACGGTTCCCCGGAAGACCGGATTGTTAATGTTGAAATCGTCAAAATTGCCCGCGAACTCAAAATTAAAATAATTGCCACCAATGATTCTCACTATATTTCCTGCAACGACGTAGAAGCACACGATGCTTTGCTGTGCATTAACACCAACAAACTGATTGAAGAAGACAAGCGGATGCGCTACAGCGGTACTGAATACCTTAAGTCCGCAGAGGAGATGGCGCAACTGTTTCGAGACCATTTGGATGATGAAACAATCAAAGAGGCGATCGCAAATACCCTAGAAGTCGCAAATAAAGTATCGAGATACGAGCTCACAGGAGAAGCTCGAATTCCCACAATTCCAATTCCCCCCGAACATACAGCCGATACTTATGTAGAAGAAATATCCTGGCTGGGACTCTTAGAACGCCTCAAAGCCCGCACCAGAAATGAAATCCCCCCAGTCTACAAACAAAGACTAGAATACGAACTGAAAATGCTTCAGCAGATGGGATTTTCGGAATACTTTTTAGTAGTTTGGGACTACATAAAATATGCTAGAGACAACGATATTCCAGTAGGGCCAGGACGCGGTTCTGCCGCAGGTTCTCTAGTTGCCTACGTCCTCAAAATCACCAATATAGACCCCGTACACCACGGACTACTATTCGAGCGATTTCTCAATCCCGAACGGAAATCTATGCCAGACATTGATAGCGATTTCTGCATAGAAAGGCGGGACGACATGATTAAATACGTTACGGAAAAATATGGTAGCGAGCGCGTAGCGCAAATTATTACTTTCAACAGAATGACATCAAAAGCTGTCTTGAAAGATGTTGCCAGAGTGTTAGGTATTCCTTACAAAAAAGCCGACGAAATGGCTAAATTAATTCCCGTGTCCAGGGGAAAACCGGAAAAACTTAAAGTGATGATTTCCAATGACACACCTGCACAGGAATTTAAAGACAACTATGAAAATACAATTTGCATAAATGCAGAAACTGGTACTGAAGTCCCAGTCCGTCAGTGGATTGACATGGCAATTCGCATTGAAGGAACCAACAAAACCTATGGCGTTCACGCAGCAGGTGTGGTAATTTCTTCAGAGCCATTGGATGAACTTGTACCGCTGCAAAAAAATAATGAGGGTGCTGTGATTACCCAATATTTCATGGAAGATTTGGAATTTTTGGGGCTGCTGAAAATGGACTTTTTGGGCTTAAAAAATTTAACAACGCTCCAGAAAACTGTTGATTATATTAAACAAACCCAAAATCTAATTGTCGATCCAGAAATGCTACCTTCTGATATTGAGCGCAGAGCTCAAGAGACTTTTGGCAGAATCAAAAAGTTACCAGATGATGTAGATAAAACCTATAGACTTTTAGAAAGAGGAGATTTAGAAGGTATTTTTCAGTTAGAATCCTCTGGAATGCTGGATGTAGTGAAAAAACTCAAACCTTCCTGTCTTGATGATATTTCTTCTATTTTGGCACTTTACCGACCTGGGCCGCTGGATGCAGGTTTGATTCCTCAGTTTATTGACTGCAAGCACGGTAAAACCGTTGAGTACGATCATCCGCTATTAGAACCGATTTTAAAAGAGACTTACGGAACGCTTTGCTTTCAAGAGCAAATTATGCGGATGGCTCAAGATTTGGCGGGCTATTCTTTGGGTCAAGCTGACTTGCTGCGGCGCGCAATGGGTAAGAAGAAAGCTGATGAAATGCAGAAGCAAAAAGAAACATTTATCGATGGGGCAACTAAGAATGGAGTAAGTCAAAGAATTGCTGAAAAGTTGTTCGCCCAGATGCTACAATTCGCGGAATATTGTTTGAGCTATGACACGAAGATATTGACGGTGGAATATGGGCCCATGGCTATTGGCAAAATCGTTGAGGAAAAAATTGAATGTACTGTTTATAGTGTTGATAGCAACGGTTATATTTATACACAGTCAATTTCACAGTGGCATCGCCGGGGGCAGCAGGAGGTCTTTGAGTATTGTCTGGAAGATGGCTCGATAATTCGCGCCACAAAAGATCACAAGTTTATGACTGTTGGCGGTCAAATGCTGCCCATTGACGAAATCTTTGAACAAGGATTAGACTTAAAACAAATAAACTCTAGCTCAGATATATAAAATGTATCTCGACTATAGGCAGCTAAAATCGGAACACAAGGAAAAAATCATTTCTGCTTTTAATCAGGGCATGGAGTGTCGAGACATCCCTAACTACCTTGGTGTAAGCGAAAGAGCAGTTTCAAGGGTTTTAAAAGAAGCGAACATTAATACTAAGCGGCGAAACCGCTATACTTTAAATGAGAGCTATTTTGATGTAATTGACTCTCAAGCTAAAGCTTATTTATTAGGATTGATAGCTGCTGATGGCTGCGTTACTCAAACTAATTATGTAGCTTTTGAATCTATTGACAAAGAACTTACAGAAATGCTCAGCATAGAGCTACAATACTCTGGTGAAATTAGAGTTATTCAGCCTCAAAATTATGCTCCTCACTACCGAATAAATTTTTCTTCTGAAAAGCTGGCAAGCTCTTTACAGAGCTACGGCATCATAACAGGAAGAACTTTTTCGGAAGTTACCTATTTCCCTAACTTAAAATATTTAGGGTCTTATGTGTTAGGCTATTTTGATGGTGACGGTTGTGCTTATGCAAACAAAGGTAGAAGTGGCGGTTTAGTCTGCATTGTTGGTTCCTTTGAATTTGCCCGCGAACTAGCAATGCACCTAGGGATGGGTTCTGTACAAGAGCATCAATTAAAAAAAGTTTATTATTGGAGAATCTTTAGTCGAAAAAATATACAAGCATTCTATGATTTTGTGTATCAATATCCCAGCTTGGGATTGCAACGAAAGAAAACTAAAATAGAGGCTATTCTCAGGAGTTACAAACATGGTTAAAATTATTAGTCGAAAATCACTAGGAACTCAAGAGGTCTATGACATAGGCGTTGAACGAGAACATAACTTTATCCTAGAAAATAGTTTGGTGGCATCTAACTGTTTTAATAAATCCCATTCAATGGCCTATGCCTATATCACTTATCAAACTGCCTATTTAAAGGCGAATTATCCTCTAGAATACATGGCTGCACTGCTGACGGCTAACAGGGGCGATCAGGATAAAGTACAGAAATATATTGCCAATTGTCTCAAGCTGGGTATTGAGGTTGAGCCGCCCGATGTTAATAGCTCGGAACTTACTTTTACACCGATGCCGAAACAGATGACTGGCTCTGCAAAAGATAAAATTTTGTTTGGAATTTCGGCGGTTAAAAATGTGGGAGAAGCGGCAATTGAAAATATTTTGGCGGCGCGGCAGGAAGGGGGTAAGTTTAAATCGCTGGCTGATTTGTGCGATCGCGTAAATCTCCATTCTGTCAACCGCCGCGCTTTAGAAGCATTAATTCAATGCGGTGCTTTTGATAAAATTGAACACAACCGCAATCAATTAGTACACGACCTCGAAGGGGTAATTAAATGGGCGCAAGAGCGCAAAAGAGACCGAGAAAGCGGCCAAGGTAATCTTTTTGACTTGTTAGGTGGGAATAGCTTTGGCAAGTCAGTCAATACCTATGAGTCCGCGCCAAAATCTAAATTAATAAAAGATTATGACAACCAAGAAAAATTGCGTTTAGAAAAAGAACTGCTTGGCTTTTATGTGTCAGAACATCCCCTAAAGTTTCTCATGCAAGTAAACCCAGACCCCGATGTGGTGACTCTCGAAGAGTTAGCAGATAAAAAGGGGAAAGTATCAGTTATTGTCATGCTCAGCGCTATCAAAATGGTAGTGACAAAAAAAGGCGATGCGATGGCAATTTTGCAATTAGAAGATTTGACTGCTCAAATAAAAGCTGTGGTGTTCCCCAAGTCTTACGAACAAGTGAAACCTTACATTGTAGAGAATGCTATCTTACTGATTAGTGGAAAAATCGAGAAAGATGGAGAGGAAATTCAGATAATTGTAGACACTGCAAAGCCGGTGGAAACAGTACAGGTTGAAGAGGAAATCGAGAGGGCCCAACCGGAAATAAATAACCATTGGCCGGCGGAACCAGTCAACGTTGTACGATCGACAAAACCTGTCGAAGTTTTAGAAATGGTGATTGTCAAGCTGACACCGCAGCAAGTACAAGACGGGAAAAAACTCAATTCCCTCAAAGCTATTTTGCAAGAACTTTCCAATCGTGGAGAAGATGCTAGCGTTTCTGTGGGGGGAATGGTTGTCGGCGAATATTCCTGTCAACCCCTTCGCATTAGCCCTCAATTGTGGGTGCAAGATGGCGAGGGAACTGTTAGCCGGCTCAAGTCGGCTGGATTTGATGCTTGGGTTTTTCCTCTAGAAAATCGCGGGGATGCTGCGGTATTTCGAGAAATGCGATCGCAACTTAATGTACATTCTTGGGCTAGTCGTTTACTTGACACTGAAACCGATCGCCTTCACCAGTATGTCAATTATCTCGCCCAACTAAGGAATGAGAATTAAATAACTTCCACTCTTGAAAGTGGGATGGGCTCTTATAGCCCGTCATGAGTGGACGGGCGGGACGCCCATCCCACAATAACAATTAAAATTGTAAGTTATTTAATTCGCGATCCTAAACAGACGCTAGTCAAATGAAAGTCTCGCATTAATCCCGACTACCCTCTCAAGTTTATTCTTGTGAGGATGCTTTGGCTTTAATCACCGCTTCTCTAAAGCCTAAAACTAATAAAATATTGGCAAGTGTCAAGAATAGTTCCGCAGAACCGTGCAGCCAATCTACATTTGCTAGTGACTCGTTGTAGGCAACTTTTGCGTAAATTGCGGCGGGAATCGTCACCGCTACAAAAACGAGAGTCCCGTAAAATCCCATCAGAGCTAAACGGGGTGTTTTTCCCGATCGAGTCAAAAACCAGAGAAATCCCAAGTAGGGAAATAGAGACAGAACAAATAAAGTTTCTTTGGAAATCATTAGTAATTGGTGAGCGACCAGATACTATGATAAATTAAAATATCAAAAATTAGTGTGAATAATTTTTAACCTTTAATGTTGAGTTTTTAATATTTAATTATAATATTTAATTCGACAGATGCACCCGTTTCTATCGAACCGCTATAGAATCACCCAATACCATAGCTCTTAACCCAAGCCGCAGCAGGTGGGCAGTATTCAAAACCCCTCACCCACGCGGAGACAAAACCCGTAAATTTTCCCCCTAACACCGTTTTTAGCCTACTAACACATTTTTTACCGTGCCAGTCTGTTAATTGTCCAGGAAGCATCTCATATTTGTAAAAACACTTCTTCTGGCTCCTTCCTTCTTCCTCTTCCCTCTTCCCTCCTGCCTCCTGCCTCAAAACTCCTGCCTCAAAACTCCAATTTCTAGCGGAGGCCTGCTTTCATTGAGATGCTCCCATTGTCCATCACCCCAAAGCTACCCAGCAATTAGAAAGAGAGACGGTTCCAAAGTTTTCTGTCTGCTAGGCATCAAGTAAGCCTCGTTCAAAACCTCTAAATCCAAGCCGTTATTTCTATCTGCTGCAATAATTTCCTTCAGCTTAGCATCAAAATCAAAACACGGCCCGCAATCCCAAACTTTGAGTTCCAACCGTCCATTAAACACCGTAATTTCGAGTTGCACAGGAGTTTCTACTGGCAGATTTTTGTGAGCGTGGCGAACTGCATTAGTGAAACCTTCAGCCAACCCCAACTGAATCTTCCACCAAACTTCATTGGGGAGCGATATATCTTTCAACTGTTCAAACCACAACAAAACTTGAGTTAAAGCATTGACATCTGTGTTGACTTGCAGGCTAATATGTTGAATAAAAGTTTCATGCAGCTCTTCTTCCTGCTCTGTTTCAGTCTGCCAATCCCAGGTGTTTAATAAATTCATTAACCCATCTAAAACGCTAGCTTTTTTTATATTTTGGGAGCGATTGCAACCTTCTACTTCGTAACTTTTGCTCAGCCACAAACAGTTTCGATCGTCGAGAGTCCGGGTGTAACTGATCTCGTCTGCAATCTGCCACATGAGTTTGATCCCCCTGCCACCTTCTGCAAGTTGATCTATGCTGTTGGACATCTATTTTCCTCGTCTGAAAGTATTAGCTGTACCCTATTTTCCCACCCGCCGATACATTTGGTATATTTTTTTTATACTTGCTGGCTCGGTATTATTTCGGGGATCATACAAAAATGCTATCTTTTTTATAGAAGGCAGCGCATCAGCAATATGTCTTAAGAGTCTAAGCCAATTGGCTTATTTACCGATCGCCTGTAGGGAGAACGATCGCCCTCGGCAGCAAAATCCCACTGCATCGATTACCAATACTTATCCGTTGTCGGAGTCTGCCACTTGCTGCTGCCGTCGCCAGATATAGAATCCCTGGCATTTAGCGCCTCCGGTCGATCGCCGTTCGCTGCAAGGGAGCCTTGATGTGCGGGCTTTCATCCCAAAGGCGTAGGTAATATCCGCGATGGAGAGCGCGATGGCTACGCCCCGGCTTACGCCTACGAACCTTACACCGTCGAGCCGCGTCCATCCACTAGACTAGGACTTACGCAAACCACCCAGTTTCTGCTTAGAATCTTGGGTTGGACAGCGATGAATTAACGAGGAAACCGGGTTTTTGGTCTCCCGCGCGTAAGTCCAGCAGACTAATCGGTGTTGAAAGGCAGTTACAGGACTTACCAAGACTATGACCAAAATCAAACTGAAAATTCTGACAGCAGCGATAATGCTACTCCCATTTTGCGCCGCACTTCCCTTACAAGCTCAAAATCTGTCCCTAGTAAAGCGGCTGCTAGAAACCAGAGGATGTCCCGGATGCGACTTATTTGGCGCTTCCTTGAGCCGTGCAGATTTGTTTGGCGCTTCCTTGAGCCGCGCCACTCTCAGCAGGGCTGACTTAGTTGATGCCGACTTGACTGCGGCTGACTTAATGGAAGCTAATTTAAACAACGCCAACATGAGAAACGCCTTTTTGGCCGACGCCGACCTCAGCAAAGCCGACATGAGCAGGGCCGACATCAGGGGAGCCAACTTAGAAAATGCCAACCTCAGCGAGAGTTTTCTGCCAGACGCATCCCTCCAGTTGGCTAACTTAAAATGCAGTAATTTGAGCGCCGCTAAACTAACTAGAACTGACCTAAGAAATGCCGATTTAAGCGGTGCAAATCTCAGGGGTGCAGACCTCAAAGAAGCCGATTTAAGCGGTGCAAATCTCAGCGGTGCAGACCTGAGAAATGCCGACTTGAGGGATGCGAGATTGAACAAAGCTAATCTCACAGATGCCAATCTTTGCGGTGCCAGGATGCCAAACCAAAAAACATCTTGGCGAGGCTGCGAGGTTAAGAAAGAAGAAGCTATAAGCGCGAACAATTACTGTAATTACTGCTATGCCTTAAATGACTGGTGGCTTAATGTATTAAGGTTCTACTAAGTAGTATCATCGCGATAACTGCTCTGTTTAATATGTACAGTTAGAAGTGCGAGTAGGCGGTACAGATATCAAACTTAACCTGTTACCGCCAAGAGCTTTGATCTACTGTGAACAACCTAAAAATTGGCTCAGTATTTGCAGATATTCTGCGCCCCCGATATCTGCCACATTAGTGTGACCTCCATCAGGAACTATGTACAACTGTTTGGGTTCAGGTGCTGCATCAAACAGTTTTTTGGTCATTTCCACTGGAACTACATTGTCAGCAGTCCCGTGAATAAACAGCACAGGCATTTGCAGGCGATCGACTTTTGAAAGAGAATCAAACCGCTGTGTCAGCAAAACATCGATCGGAAACATCCAAAACAGCCCTTTTTGGAAATTCACCATCGCCCGCGTCGAAGTAAAAGAGCCTTCTACAATTACCCCTGCCGCCTCCGGGTGACGCAAGGCTAGATCGATCGCGATCGCCCCTCCCAAAGAATGACCGTAGAGATAAATTTGATTCGGGTTAATCCCCCGCTGTTTCACCAAATAATCCCAAGCAAGCTGAGCATCCTCATAAACCTGAGATTCACTCGGAAAATCGCCCTGGCTTTTGCCATAACCACGATAATCCATCACAAATACCGACAAACCTAACCCATGAAATCGATAAGCGTGTTCGACATTTGATCCCACATTTGAAGCATTGCCGTGCAGGTACAAAACTACCCCCCCTAACCCCCCCTTGTTAAGGGGGGGAACCGGAGCGACTGCCGGTCTCTCACTTTGCGGGGACGTTCCGACTCCTCTAGCTCCCCCCCTTGGCAAGGGGGGGCTGGGGGGGGTATCCGAGTCTCCGGTGTTAACAGAGGGAACAGCCTCCCCCTTTCTTGCTCCCCCCCTTGGCAAGGGGGGGCTGGGGGGGGTATCCGAGTCTCCGGTGTTAACAGAGGGAACAGCCTGCCCCTTTCTTGCTCCACCCCTAGCTTCGGGGGGGCTGGGGGGATTTTCCGATGCAGGAATCCACCACCCGTGAACGCTGTCCACCGCGCCTGTTTTAGTTGGAATTGGCAACCAAACATCTTGATATTGCAACTGAAAATCATCTGGCGTAGTTTCGATCGCCCGCGCAGGAAAAAAGATAAACTTACCTTGCGCTACAAAGAGGAATACACAAGCAGCAGAATAAGCAACGGCCAAAACTATCCCAAAAGCTATTAGCGATTTAGACAAAAGGAATACTAGGAAATTGTTCATAGATAGAGCACGCGGGAAATTAGAGATCGCTCAAAAGCTAATGGCAAATTATTAATTCAGACAATTAGCCAAGATCGATTACTAACTTCCGCCACCGTATTCCGCCGATTTTCAGAAATTAATGCAATTCGGGGTGGTGCAAGTGCCAATTCGTAGACTGTTCGTAAGCGTGAGCCACCTGAAACAACCGAGATTCTTGCAAAACATTACCAATCAGTTGTATACCCACCGGCAGTCCTTTATCATCAAATCCGCAGGGCAAACTCAAAGCTGGCAAACCAGCAAGATTCACCGGAATAGTCATCAAATCTGACAAATACATACTCAGGGGGTCATTGAATTTTTCGCCTGCCTTAAATGCGGTAGTAGGAGCAGTGGGACAGACTAAAACATCAACTTGAGAAAAAGCTTTTTCAAAGTCTTCTTTAATCAAAGTCCGAACTTTTTGAGCTTTTAGATAATAGGCATCGTAATATCCAGCCGACAATACGTAAGTGCCGATCGCAATCCGGCGTTTAACTTCCGCACCGAACCCTTGAGAGCGGGTTTTGGCATACATATCCAAAAGATTATCGGAGTCTGGAGACCGGAAACCGTACTTAACTCCATCATATCGCGCCAAATTTGCCGAAGCTTCCGAGGGAGCAATAATGTAGTAAGTGGGCAAACCGTAGCGGAACCGGGGACAAGAAATGACTTGAATTTCGGCGCCCAATTGTTGAAATTGCTCGATCGCCTTAGTAACAGCGTCTTTAACCCCGGAGTCCAGCCCTACACCAAAAGTTTCTTTAATTACACCAATTCTAATCTGACCCTTCGGTCGCAAACTGGGTCTTAAAGCTTGAGCGTAGTCAGGAATTGGGACATTAAGACTCGTGGAATCTTTCGGATCGTAACCGGCGATCGCCCCCAACAAAATCGCCGAATCCTCAACAGTCCGGCCAAAGGGCCCGATTTGATCGAGAGAAGAAGCATAGGCCACCAAACCGTAGCGAGAAACCAACCCATAAGTCGGTTTCAGCCCCACCAACCCGCAAAAAGCTGCAGGTTGGCGGATTGAGCCCCCAGTATCCGAACCCAAACTCACGACGCATTCTCCAGCGGCTACTGCTGCGGCAGAACCGCCAGAAGACCCTCCGGGCACGCGCTCCAAGTCCCAAGGATTCGCGGTAACTTGATAAGCAGAAGTTTCTGTCGAGCTCCCCATTGCAAACTCGTCCATATTCGCCTTACCCACAATCACCGCACCGGCTGCTTGGAGTTTCGAGACGACGGTGGCATCGTAGGGAGGAACAAAATTCTCCAAAATCCGAGAGGCGCAGGTTGTGGGAACGCCCTCGGTGCACATATTATCTTTAACGGCGATCGGGATGCCGGCCAACAGGCCAATTTGCTCTCCGGCTGCGATTTGGGCATCCACTTTATGGGCCTGCGCCAGTGCGCTGTCTGCTGTCACGCACAGAAAGCTTTTCAACTTCGGCTCTAGCTGGGTAATTCGGTCTAATGCTTCTTGAGTAATTTCCACAGCAGAGCGTTCTTTATTGACCAGTTGTCGGTGCAACTCGCGGATGGATGCCATGCTCGTACCTTTATCATTTCTACTTTGAGACAATACAGTTAATATAACTGGCAATTGTACCTGCTTACAGCCCGAAGGCAAAGTCGGCTATTTTTGTGGCGAAAGTTTGAGCCTCGAAGAGGGCTCCGCTAACGGGCGATCGGTCATTTTATATACAATAGATTAAATTACCCAAATCCCACGGGCCACCAAATAGCGATCGAGTTTTTTACCTAATTTTTTAACAAACCAAGAATGCAACTGTATCAGCACTGATGCAAAAAGTGGTTTGACGCCAGATTTATATGAGTAAGGGGTAAGGTGTGCAATGCGACCCCTACATAATTAGGTTCGGTCTCCAAGACTGTCTATGCAAGATCGCAATCATTAGGAAATCAGTCATTCCAAATTCTGTAATCTAAATTCTAAAATATTACAGCCCAGTTTGTCCTCGATGCAACCCAGGATTTATGGGAAAAAAGATGCCCTAAAAAATCAAATAATCCCAGATAATGACTGCTTTATTGCTGGAATATTCAGACTTTACTAAAATTTTTGTTATATAAAAAATCCCACGCTTGTTATATCTGATTTATTTTTAATAGCATAGTTAGCAGCATCTGCCTCGGATTTCTTGTGAAATTAATCACGTCCTGAATATTCCGAAAAACATGAAGGAAAAATAGAAAAGGATGCTAATAAAATATTAGAGTATGGCTGTCGATACCCTAATAATTATGGTCAGATTAGGAAGAGCAGTTTTTTAGTCAACAATCACTGAAAGTTATCAGTCAGCCGAGTGAATTAATGGCTGCGGCGCGATCGAAGAAAATAGTAATCGACCTTTTCCGATCCACGCCCATTGTACTAGAGCTCAAAAAGCCTGTCAGAAATCAGGGGTTCACAAAAAAGCTCGAAACGCTCACCGCCACACCGAGGTCTTTTGTTGCGCGCACCTGCAAAAAAAACAGCAGTCAATCGATTTTAGATTTTCGATTTTAGATTTTAGAGGCGACCCCACGGATAAATGCGGGGGCAATAAGTGATTTTCGATTTTAGATTTTGGATTGATTCCACGGATAAATCACGTGGCGGGTACCACGTTTGAAATTCTTGGTCCTTCCTCAAATGCGACTAGCTGCGTGCATCTGCGCTAAAAAACGCTAGGTATTTGCCGCCACGATCCCCAGGAAAATAATTTCATCCGGAATTATCCCCAAAACCAAAGATATATGGTAAGAAGTTCCCGATGCCCCGTTGGAGGAATGCCACCTAAAGCTCACTTAGAATCCCACCTGACGGCAGAGGAACTCAAAATTCGCTACCGGCAGGCACAAAACACCACAGAGTCGCGCCGCTGGCACTTGCTGCTGTTAGTGTCCCGAAATTGGACTATCAAACAAGCAGCCCAAGTCGTAGGCCTCAACTACGACTACGCCAAAGAAATTGTCCAGCGCTATAACCGAGAAGGGCCTAACTCTGTGAGAAATCGCAGCGGAGACCGCCAGCCCCCTCCTGCAAAATCCTTGCTGAATCCTGAACAGCAAGAAGAACTGCGACAAGCGCTGCTAGGCCCTGCCCCCGACGGCGGAGACTGGACAGGCCCCAAAGTCGCTCGCTGGATTGCCGAAAAGATTGGTAGCGATCATGTCTGGCCCCAACGCGGCTGGGATTACCTCAAGCGGTTGGGTGCTGACTGGCGACGGCGGCGCAGAAAGTAGATAGTTCGCAATATTTAGAGGGGGTTGATTGCCTTCGTGCGATCGCTCCCTTTATTTTGGTTATTTTGCCACATTGGCGCGATCGAACTATTTTAGATTTTAGATTTTAGATTGAAGAAAAAATCTAAAATCTAAAATCTAAAATCTAAAATCGTTTGACTGATGTAACGATAGCTGCTTATATAGAATTTGGTTGTGTTGAGGATGTTAAATATGCGAGGGATCAGGCGTTTTTTGTCGATCGCCAACAAGATGGCGGCAGTAGTAGCCGGCATTGGACTGGTTCAGATGTTAACCATCGCAAGTTCATTCTCTCAATCATCTAACCCGCGTTCCCTAGACGAACTCTACAAAATTCGCGATGGGCTAATTGCCGAATTAGAACAACCCTCATCTCCCTCCCCAGAACCAAGCATCCTCTCCGGCTTAGTTCCCTTCGCAGCCGCCAATCCTCAAGAACAACTGCTACAGCAGTTGCAAGCGGTGGAAGCTCAAATATTAGTAGAAAAGAGGGCTAACGACAACTTACAGCAAGCAGTCCGTTTAGCCAACAGAGCCGTAGAAACTAAACAGCAGCCCAATAAGTCGATCGCATCTTCGCAGCAAACTCAATTTTTCTGGCATCAAGCCCTCAACAACTTGCAGGAAGTTCCTCAAAATTCATTTTTAGCTTCCGTCACTGCCTCAAAAACTCAAGAATACCGGGGAAATTTAACAGCAGCAACCTCTCAAGTGCAGCAAGCAAAATCTGATGTTTTGGGTGCACTTGCCCGGGAAAGCGGTTTGTCGGCTCAAGCTTCGATCGGCCTTTGTAACCTTTCTAGAGAATGCGTACACCTGCGGGGCGATGTACCTCCTGTCAGTCCAGCCAGCTTAATTAAATTGCCGATTGCTGTCGCCCTGATGCAAAAAGTCGAAAAAGAAAAAATTAGTCTGAACCAGGAAGTATTAGTCACTCGCGGTAATTTCACCGAAGACGCATCGGCAAAGATTAGGTCTAATCGCAATTATCCGCTACAGCTACTGTTAGAAGAAATGATCTATCGCAGCAGCAATATCGCCACCAATCAACTAATCGATTATTTGGGTTCGGATTACATCAATCAATATTTAGATAATAGCGGCTACGAAGTCACCCGCGTCAACTTCAAATTAATGGGGGAAAGAATTATGCCCTCCAACCCCGGTTCTGGTCGCAACCGCGTGACTGCTAACGAACTCACCGAAATGATGGTGCAAATTTACAACGGCGAAACACCCGGTGCTAAACTATTAATAGAAACTCTCAACCGCCAGTACGATCACGCTCTGGGATTTGCCGCATTGGAAGGAACGAAAGCTCAGTGGTTGGGGGAAAAAACAGGCCAAAATTCCTGGGTGCTCGGCACAACTTTAGCGATGAGCATCGACGACGAGGCCTATGTGATTACTGTGATTGACAGCCGCAGCGGCGAGCTACAAATGCGCCAGTCTATTTCTAAAATTGCCGATTACATTGTCCGAAACCCCAGCTTTTAACCGCTGGAATATACAATTTATAGCGGGGGACAACGCACCGCCCAAACAGTTAAAAAATGCCGCATCAACAACTCAGTGTTTCCGTCGAAGGCAAAGGATTTCCTATTCTCTGCTTGCACGGCCATCCAGGTTCCGGCGATTGTATGTCGGTATTCACAGAACACCTATCAAAGCGGTTCCAGACGATCGCCCCAGACTTGCGCGGATACGGCAACAGCCGCACCTCAACTTTCTTTGAAATGACCGATCATCTGGTCGATTTAGAAGCACTATTAGACAGATTAGGAGTCGATCGGTGTTTGGTAATCGGATGGTCTTTGGGAGGGATTTTAGCCCTGGAATTAGCCATGAAATATCCCCAGCGAGTCACCGGTTTAATTGTACTCGCATCCGCAGCAAAACCGCGAGGAAGTCACCCTCCCATCTCTTGGCAAGATAACCTTTACACTGGTTTAGCCGGAATTATCAATTGGGTGATACCGGGTTGGCAGTGGAATATTGATACTTTTGCGAGGCGATCGCTCTTTCGCTACTTGATACAGCAGCATAAAGCCACCCCTTACCGCTACTTAGCACAGGCAGGTACCCCCGCCTACCTCAAGACTTCCAACACGGCCACCAAGGCGTTAAATACCGCTCTGAGGGCTGGATACGATCGACTGCTGCACCTGGGCGACATTCATTGTCCGTGCTTAGTGTTGGCCGGAGAAGGCGATCGGCACATCACCTCAGCATCCAGTTTAGAAACCGCCCGCCACCTCCATGATTGTCAGTGGCAGTGTTATCCCAATACAGCCCACTTGTTCCCTTGGGAAATTCCCGATCGGGTACTCGCAGACATCGATCGTTGGATAGAGAGTCACCCCGAAGCAGTGGGCAATTGCTAGTCTTAAATTTGGAGTTTGTCACAAGCAATTAATCACCCAACACTCAACTGTTTTGAAGTTACAACTGACAACTCAAAACCGCACAGCGTTGCGAGGGAAGCGTAGGCCTCTCAAAACTCAAAATTCCCCCTGCTTCTACTGACCGCTCAAAACCGGCCACAGCCCTCCATCACCAAGCTTTCCCAAATCTTCTGCAACCGTCAAAGTAATTGGTTTGCAGCGGTGAATCGAAACACTAACACCTTCTGCCCCTTCATTTTCTATGTCTTCTACATATCCTGCTTTTGCAGTTGCCGCCTCTGCTTGGGTTAAGAACGGGCCAAAATAGTAAATGCACCGCGGCGCTGAAGTTTTAACTTCAACCCACCAAGCCAATCCGAAAAAGTTGAGCAAGCTAATCAAGAATTCTTTCATCTGCTTTTCTTCTAATGTATTTGACGGTGTTTTCAGGGTGCTGCGAACACGCCTAGGCTTTTGTTATTTACACGTGGCTGACTGCTGCCAAGAACCGCTCCAAACCTATTTAAATATATCTAAATAGATTTGTGTCGAATTCCTGTTTGAACCTAGGGGCTAGGCTTCTTCTACTTTCGCCGGAACAAGTAACGACAGTCGATCGACTATCCTTACTTGTTCCGGGTGTCGTGCCACTCCATGCTGGGCGGCATTGACAATAAACTACTCTGTTGTGCTCTTTTTTTCAACCACCTTTACGATCCGTGTACGTGAAACTTTTTGGGCCCGCGCTGACGGTAAATTTCGTATAAAGCCATCCCTGTTGCTACCGAGACATTCAGGCTAGGAGTCTGGCCCCTTAAAGGAATTGAAACTAATCCGTCACATCCGCGCTGTATCAAAAGGCTCAAACCGTCAGCCTCACCACCCACCACTAAAACAGTCGGCCCGGAGAACTTGACTGTCTCTATAGATTGACTGACGCCTGCTGCAGTGCCATAAATCCAGAATCCAGCCTCTTTGAGTTCTTCCAGCGCCCGGTTAAGATTGACAACCCTCGCCACGGGCAGGCTTTCCAATGCCCCTGCTGCCACTTTTCTCACTGCTGAGGTAATCCCAACCGCCCGCCGCTGCGGAATCACCATGCCCTGAGATCCCAATGCTTCTGCGGTGCGAATAATCGCCCCTAGATTGTGCGGGTCGTTGAGTCCTTCTGCTACCACAATTACTGGATCTTCGCAAGCCGACTTAGCCTTTGCGATCAGTTCGCTCAAATCCAGGTATTCGTAGGCTGATACTTGAGCCGCTACGCCTTGGTGGTTTGCTTTGCGCGTGATGTAGTCGAGGCGCAAATCGTCAACTTCGTCAATGATGCTGCCGTTGGCTTTGGCTTCGGTTAGCAAGCTATGAAAGCGGGGATCGTAGCGCAGGTGCGGCACAACCCAGATCCGGTTGAGGACTTGGTTTGTTTCTAAAGCTGCTTGTACCGCATGGCGGCCGTAAATCATGTCGTCTGTGTCTGCGTCTGGTTGCACGACTGTATTGGAGGCAGTGTCAACAGGGCGAGTGTCTCTGTCTTTGTCTCTGTCTCTGAAATGGTTGCCCCGGAATTCCTGCGGGCTATTGTCTTTGTCTCTGTCTTTGTAATAATTGCCCCTGGATTCCTGCGGGCTGCTGTCTCTGTTTCTGTCTCGGAAATTGTTGCGGGCCGGCTGCGGGCTGCTGTCTCTGTCTCTGTCTCGGAAATTGTTGCGGGCCGGCTGGGGGCTGCTGTCTCTGTCTCTGTCTCGGAAATTGTTGCGGGCCGGCTGGGAGCTGCTATCTCTGTCTCTGTCTCGGAAATTGTTGCGGGCCGGCTGGGGGCTGCTATCTCTGTCTCTGTCTTGGTAATAATTGCCCCTGGATTCCTGCGGGCTGCTGTCTCTGTCTTTGAAATGATTATTTCTGCGAATTTCCGGTTGGCTGTCGGAATCGACTCTCCGTTTGAAAATTGCTCTCACGGGCATTTCTCGCGATTGTGGGGCGAAGGTCGATCGCTTTTGAGGGGCGTCTACTCCGCGAGTGTCGGGACGGGGCTTGCGTTCAAAGCGGGGAGAGGATGGTTGTGAGTCCTGACGGCGGCCTTCGCTTTTGAATGGCTTGCTGTCGGAATTCGATCGCGAAAAGTTGGGTTTGGTAAATTTTCTCATTGGTTTCTTGTGGTCAAAAGGTTTTGGCTGAAGGCTAGTCGATTGTAGATTGTAGATGTGAGATTCTTGATTGAGGGAGCAATCTTTGGGCTTTGAGATTTGAGATAGTCTAGCGAGGGAGCAAGGATTTTGCTCTGTTCAAATAGCTAGTTATTGACATACTCACCGCCCTAAAAGTGCGGTGATTCTTGACACTTCACTGACTGACGCAACCGAAGTCGTCTTACTCTGTCTCTGTGTCCGTTTAGAGTCGTGGCAATGCCCTATCCCGACTTTGTTTATATTTTTTGCAGCGTTCTCATCGCGTTCGTGTTCAGTGCCACAATTCAAACACTGAACCGATCTGATTTTTAAATCCAGTCTTCCCCACTTAAAGCCGCAATCCGAGCAAATTTGACTGGTAGGCTCCCAGCGACTAATTACTCTAAAGTCTCGACCAAATTTCTCAGACTTTGCCTCGCACCAAGTTCGGAATTCTCTCCATCCCTGAAGACTAATAGCTCTAGCAAGTTTGCGGTTTTTGACCATTCCAGACACATTCAAGTCTTCTAAAACGATAGTTTGGTTTTCACTAACAATTTTGGTTGACAGCTTGTGCAAGAAATCTTTACGGGTGTCTGCAATTTGATTGTGCAGTTTGGCTATCTGAATCCGAGTTCTATTTCTGCGTTTCGAGTCTTTAGATTGCCGAGCTAGCTTTTTTTGGAGTTTACGAATTTTTCGATCTAACACTTTATAGTCTGGACTTTTAGCTTTCTCCCCATTACTCATCACAGCAAAAGTTTTAATCCCTAAATCAATTCCGACACTTGGGTTTTTAGCATCAATTTGAACGGGCTTAACTTCTACTACAAAGCTCAAGAAATAGCGATTAGCACAGTCCTTTAGTACAGTTACAGAGCTAGGCTCTGATGGTAACTCCCTAGACCAAATAGGGCTAACATTTCCAATTTTTGCCAGATCCACGGACTCACCTTTGATAGAGAAACCTGTTTTAGCAAAAGTTGCAGACTGACTGTTAGTCTTTTTTTTGAATTTGGGTTGACCCACTTTCTTGCCTTTTCTCTTCCCTTTTAGGAAATCAAAATAGTTTTTGTAAGCAACCTCTAACTGTTTGAGGGATTGTTGCAGCGGCACGGACGAAACATCGTTCAACCATGCCCTTTCTTCTGTCTTTTTAGATATAGTTAGAGACTTGGATAGAGTGTTGTACCCAGGATATTTGCCACATCTGCTAACAGCCAAAGCATCGTTCCAAACAACTCTTACACAACCAAACAACTGAGCCAAACTCTGGCGTTGTCTATCGGTTGGATAGAATCTGTATTGGAACCTTGCTTTCATTATTTTTAGCTGTTTTACTACTTTAGTATGCCATACTATTTTAACACGATCGGGAAAATTCAGAAGGAATTAAAGCCGTCCTAGAACGACGGGGTTTTAAACCCATTTCTTTGATAAATCTTGTTTTGCCGATCGAGATTTTTGCGGTTTTATGTTAGCCGTGCCAGGATGGTTAATTACTCCCTCCCCATTCCCAACTCTTAACTGCTAAATCCTTTAAGTCTCAAGTTCTAAAAGTGCCAGAATCTCGGTCAATCTTTCGGGATCGGTGAGGTACAAATATCCGATCAAAGTTTCTAAGCTGCTGGCTTGTTGGTATATCTCTGGATCTGCTCGCTTAGAACGGCCCGCTGCAGCATTGCGGCCGCGCTTGACAATTGCTAATTCTGTACTGTTCAAGTAAGGAGAGAGCGATCGCAAGTGACGCGCTTGAGTTTCGGCTCGTACTTGCCCCACCACCAATTCGTGATAAGCTTGCAATCTTCTGGGCGGGACTAAGTACGAACTCCGAATGTAGAGTTCGTACACTGCATCTCCCAAATATGCCCAGGCTGCGGGCGAAATTCTTTCTATTTCTGCTGGTGTAGCCCTCGCAGGATGCACTCGATTTAAACTGATATCCGTCAGACTCAGTTTGAGTCCGTCATCTGCGATCGGCGACATACTTTTTTAAATAAAACTTCCGCACAGCTTGGTTTTTCTAGTTACTTACTTATTTCGTCTTTCGTCACTTCCGCAATTATAGCTTTTACAGGACTGTTCGCTCTCAGAGCACGAAGCGAGATATATAGGCAAAGCTTGGCGCGACGATCGCACTCCTAAAAAAGGCTTTTTACCAAATCGGGATGCTCTAATTTTTGTACCATTTTTCCGCGTGTTTGCCACACATATTTTACTGCCCCTCCACCGAAACTCTAAGCATCGGGGAAATAGCGGCTGGTGCGTGTCGCAGCTTCTGGGAAAATCGGTATTGTTTTACCACGACAAAAATAAAAATTTGCTATCCAGCGTTGAGAACCGGATAGCTAATTTAATTCACTTTGGCGTCAAGCATCCTTGACGTTTTTTACCGCCTCATCAACCGAAGGCTGCAAAGACAGAAATTTCTCTAAGCGAACCAGTTTAACAGTCTGAGTTACGCGGGGATTTGAGACAATTTGCAATGTCCCTTCCAAGGTTTGGGCTTTTTTGACAAGTTGCACAAGTGCGCCCAAGCCTGAACTATCCACAAAATCTATCTGAGACAAGTCCAAAATTACGTGTTTTGGGCCCTCGTCAATACATTTGCTTATTACCTTCCGAAAAGTTGCCTCAGAAAAAGCGTCCAGCAGGCCCGTCAAGCGAAATAACTGATAGTTATTCTTGACTTCGCGAGTGCCTCTGAGGCTAACGGTCAGGGTCAATGACTCAGGAATGACACCCTCCTAGCTAGATATGGCTTAAAGTCGAGGCTTCATTATAGGAGTTTTTTGGTCTTTTGTCTACAGTTTTTTAGTCATGAGTCATTAGTCATGAGTCATTAGTCAGAAGCGATCGACACAAACAGCCTCTGATGACTACTGACTAATGACTGCTGACTGCTGACTGCTGACTACTTACTGCTGGCTACTTTCTGATTGTCTCGCATTGACTGCACGAATCGATCGAATAAATAGTCGGCGTCGTGCGGGCCCGGACTGGCTTCGGGGTGGTATTGCACTGAAAACAGCGGCAGAGTTTTATGCTTCAATCCGGCTACGGTGCGATCGTTCAAATTGAGATGAGTAATCTCTACTTCGGGGGCTAGGGAATCGGGGTCGATCGCAAAACCATGATTTTGGCTAGTAATTTCTACTTGCTGAGTTAAACCCGCTGGATGATTCAATCCCCGATGGCCGAACTTAAGTTTAAAAGTTTCTGCACCCAAGGAAAGTCCCAAAATTTGGTGTCCCATGCAGATGCCGAATACGGGTTTGTCCGACTTTAACAAAGCTTTCGCAGTCGCGATCCCTTCCGTTACCGCCGCCGGATCTCCGGGGCCGTTGGACAGAAAAATGCCGTCCGGGTTGTATTTGAGGATTTCCTCCGGCGACGTGTCAGCGGGGACAACGATGACCCGACACCCGTAACTCGCCAGACGCCGCAGGATGTTGCGCTTGATCCCAAAGTCTAGCGCTACCACCGTCCACATTTGGCCTTCTTCAGGTTTGACTGTAGGACTGAACTCCCAAACCGAGTCCGTGGCTTCAGACCACTCGTAAACCTTGCGGGTGGTGACTTCCTGGACCAGATTCAGCCCGTCCATGCTGGGGGCATCTTGCACGAGTTCCAAAAGCTCTGCCTGGTCGAGAATCGTGGTCGAAATGCCACCGTTGATCGCTCCCACCGTGCGAATTTTGCGAGTGAGGGCGCGGGTGTCGATCCCGTAAATTCCGGGGATATCGTACTGTTTCAGATAGTCTTGCAGAGATTGTGAGCAGCGCCAGTTGCTGGGGCGGCTGCATACGTTCCGGGCGATCGCACCCCGAATTTGCGGGCGCGAGGATTCTTCGTCTTCAAGATTTACCCCGGTATTGCCCAATTCTGGATAAGTAAAAGTGACAATTTGACCGCAATAGCTGGGATCGGTCAATACTTCTTGGTAGCCCGTCATTCCAGTATTAAATACTACCTCGCCAACGACGGTGGCGTCAGCGCCAAACGACCAGCCGCGGTAAGCAGTACCGTCAGCCAGGACTAGGAGAGCGGGTTGTGCAGTTGAAAGTGACATGGCATCCTTAATTACTTTCGTTTGGTTTAATTCTTACCACTGCCAGGGATTTGATGCTAGTCGGCAATGTACAGATATTATTTTAATTTGTGCCAGGGTTCGCAAAACCAAGGCACTTATGCCGGAGATAATCAACAAGCAGCCATACAGCCGTTCTCAATCTTGGTGAGGTATGCCCTATGCCCACGGAGGCCTATGCCCTATGCCCACGGAGGCCTATGCCCTAGGCCCGCTTATCAAGGGCTATAAGGAATGAGAATTAAATAACTTCCACTCTTGAAAGTGGGATGGGCGTCCCGCCCGTCCACTCATGACGGGCGGGACGCCCATCCCACAATAAGCTGTCACGCATTTAAATTGCATATTCAGGGCGGGCTAGACGGCCCACCCCACAAGAATTAGATTGTTTTTTGACATTCTATTTAAATGCACAACAGCTTAACAATTAAAATTGTAAGTTATTTAATTCGCGATCCTAAGTGCAAATTCTTCATCTCCCCCTGCGCCAGCAATTTATCTGCCAGCAGCTTAGGAGGCGGGCGGAAATTCTATATCTATACCAAAAGGCAGTTGTCGCTGTTACGATCGAGCTAAAGCGTTTAATCAAACTATGGCCAGCAAATCTCCCTTGCCTTTACTCTCAAACTCAAAAAAGCCTCTACCGATCCCTCAAAACCTGCGCCCACCTTTACTGGTTTTAGCAGGGGTTATTTCTCTAAGCAGTTCAATTTTACTAGGAAGTGTTGCCAACTCCTCGCCAGCCGTGGCTCAAGAAAGTGAGGGATGCTTCATGCGGAGCTCGTCAGGGCGAACCCTCAACCTCAGCCAATCAGTCTGCGGTTTTCTCCCCGAAGCATTGACGCCCACCACTTCGGCGGCGGCAAAGTCGGGAGTGTTTCAGGCAAAAATCAAACGCCGAGCAGCTAATATCCCGGTCATAGAAGTCACGTTTAACGGCAAACAAAAGTTCGAGATGATGGTAGATTCTGGAGCTAGTGGCACAGTAATTACACCAGCAATGGCTAAAGCCTTGGGCGTTGTTCTCCAGGGAACAGTGCAAGCACAAACTCCCAACGGAGTGGCTACTTTTCCCCTCGGTCGCCTGAGTTCTATGGAAGCAGGTGGTCTAGCGGTTAACAATGTAGTTGTTGCCATCTCGCCATCCCTAGATATCGGACTGTTGGGTCACGACTTTTTTGGTAATAAAGATGTGACTATTAAGCAAGATGTCATTGAATTTCGATCGCGGTCTTAAACAGAAGTCAGCAGTTAGGATCGCGAATTAAATAACTTACAATTTTAATTGTTATTGTGGGATGGGCGTCCCGCCCGTCCACTCATGACGGGCGGGACGCCCATCCCACTTTCAAGAGTGAAAGTTATTTAATTCTCATTCCTTAGTTGTTATTTGTTAGTTGTTATTTGTTATTGATTACTGGTTATTTATAGCAACTGCTTTCCTAACAACTACCAACTGCTTTCGGGTCAACTAACAACTAATATCATGTCCGATCGATCGCGCATCATACATAGTCGAAGCGGGTTTTTGAGATTGTCGGTTTTTGGCGACTATTGCTGGTGAACCCGCCCATACAGGAATCACGGTCAATCGACAGAACATGATATAACAACTGTCAACTGCCAACTCCCAAATCCCAACTCCCAACTGACAACTGACTTCATTTCAAAAACTCAATTAACTGCTGCAACTTCAACCAAGATTCACCGCTCAATAAAATGTCCTTAGCCATAGAAACTCCTGCTGCGTGAGAGCCCATAGGAATTGCGCCTCCCACCTGAAAAGCCAAAGACGCATTCAAAGCTACAACATCCATTTGTGCGGGCGTACCTTTGCCTTGTAAAACGTTCCGCAAAATCTCGGCGTTTTCCTCAACATTTCCGCCTTTTAAGGAGCCGATCGCACTTGGTGTCAATCCTACCTTTTCCGGGTCTAAAGTAGTGAGTTCCACTTTGCCATCCGACAAAACCGCCAAATCAGTCACATCACCCAAACCCGCCTCGTCCAATTTTTCTCTGCCGTGAACGACTACAGCTAACTCAGTCCCCAACTCGCCCAAAGCTTGAGCAATAGTTGATATCAGACTAGGATCGAACACCCCGATTACCTGCCCTGTAGGGCGCATAGGATTGACAAGGGGCCCTAAAAGGTTAAAAATAGTCCGCACCTTCAAAGTGCGCCGGATCGGCGCTACAGCCTTAAGTGCGGGATGCCACCCAGGCGCAAATAAAAAGGTGATGCCCACAGAGTCTACCGCAGCTTTTACCTTCGCGGGATCGGCGTTGAGGTTGACTCCCAGTGCTTCCAACACGTCAGCAGAACCCACTTTGCTCGATGCGGAGCGATTTCCGTGTTTCGCGACTCGAACTTTGCCCGCGGCGGCCACAAAAGCTACAGCAGTGGAAATGTTAAACGTGGAAGCGCCGTCGCCGCCTGTGCCACAAGTATCAATTAATTTGAGATTGGAGATTGAGGATTTGGGATTGAAAACGCTCTCCGACTCGCCTGCAAGCGACTGAGAATGCAATACCTGAGCCATTCCTGCCAATTCTGGGGCCCAGATGCCTTTGGCTTGGATGGCCGCTAAAATGGCTCCTGAGAGGACGGGGGGAATAGCTTCGGCTAGCCATCCCTGCATCAAGTCGGCTGCTTGGGCGCGTGAGAGAGATTGTCTGTCTAATAGTTGTTGCAGGAGGGCTGGCCACACAGGAGAATCCGGCGTCTGGGTTGAAGCAGGGGATAACTCTGGCGTTGCTAGTAGAGGAGAATCTGTCATTAATATTAGTTTCTAGTCAAATTTAGCTCGATCGAGCTTTGTGGCCAAACTGAGAATCGATCGGGATTTTACCAGACTTGCCGACCACATTTTGCGCGATCGGGCCCAGATTTTTGCCCAAATGCCAGCACCGCTACAGAATTTTTCCGCCCGCAGTAGCAGAATATGAATTTTTTGATACAACAATTACCCTATTGTTGTGCCAACTTTACATAGAAACCCCAAATCGTAAAACTGCCAGGGAGCATCTCAATGAAAGCAGGCAAGCTAGAAATTGGAGTTTTGAGACAGGAGGCAGGAGTTTTGAGGCAGGAGGCAGGAGGGAAGAGGGAAGAGGAAGAAGGAAGGAGCCAGAAGAAGTGTTTTTACAAATATGAGATGCTCCCAACTGCCAGTAGTCTGCTGTATGATCTATCAGCAATAATACTTAACAGTAACTCAGGGCACCCAAAGAGCGATAAAAGTTTCCGACAGGAGTTGTGGAGAGCAAAAAATTTTAGACATTAGGAGAACCTCAGATTCATCTGTGGAGTCAACTTCAATCTAAAATCTCAAATCTCCAATCGAGTGACAGCAAGGACAGCGAGCGTTTAGCTCTTGCAAGTGGGTTAGTTGCTTCGGGTAAGAGTCGATCGTACTCTCACCCAAATCCTAAAAATAGACTCTTGCGGTTGTAGAAGTCGCGGCCTTTTATTGTAACAACATCCTTGCTACTAACTTATTTCAGGGTATTCAACTGCTAATATATTCAAGGAGATTTCAAGGAGCGGGTTTTGCTCGAACACCTGCACCGCAGGCCGATCGATGTGCCAATGCGATCGTGACAGCCAGTCAAGCCTCAAATAAATACCCGATCGACTAAAATTTCAGCAATCACTAACAACTAACCGCCCAGTAGGACAGATGAATAAACACACTCGTCTCCGGTTGCGACACACCATCTTTCAGCCTAACTAACGGCTAAATTTTAACAGGCGGTAGAGCAAAAATATTCAACTCACACACAAGAGCAGGGTATTCAAAAGTGGGAAATCAAAAATTAGGAAATAAAGCAATAGAATGCCTGAATGTCGCGGAGGCACTGCACCAAATGGAAGCAAAATATTATAGTATGTTTGAAAATGCTGTGTCGGGTATTTTTCAAACAACCCAATCCGGTCGCTACATCAGCGCTAACCCAGCTTTGGCTCGCATCTACGGATATAATTCTGCTGAAGAATTAATGGGCTGTCTGACTGATATTAGCGATCAGCTTTACGTCAATCCCGATCGCCGCGATCAGTTTGTTTGTGCTTTGCAAGAAAAGGGCATCGTATCAGATTTTGAGTCGCAAATTTATCGCCGAGATGGAACAATAATTTGGATCGCTGAAAATGCGCGGGCTGTCTGCGATGAATCAGGGAAATTGCTCTACTACGAAGGTTTTGTAGAAGATATCACTCAGCGCAAGCAAGCAGAATCTGCACTTCGAGAAAGCGAAGAACGCCTGCGCTTAATAATAGAAGGGGTTAAGGATTACGCTATATTTATGTTAGATCCAGATGGGTATGTAGCTAGCTGGAATTCTGGTGCAGAACGCATTTTGGGATACATATCTCATGAAATAGTTGGCAATAATTCGGAGTGTTTTTTCACTAAAGATGATATTGAAATCGGCAAGCACAAAGAAAAATTAATCCGGGCTGTGGCCGAAGGTAGATACGAAAATGAAGGCTGGCGGCTTCGCAAAGACGGATCGCGATTTTGGGCGAATATTATTGTTACTCCTTTGCGCGATGAAAGGGGAAAGTTGCAGGGCTTTTCTCAAGTAATGCAGGATATTACTGAGCAAAAGCGGGCGGCTGAGGAAAAGATGCAGTTGATTGCTTCTTTGCAGGCGTCGGAAAAAAAGTTTCGCACTTTGTACGAATCGACGACTGATGCGGTAATGCTGCTAGACGAAGAGGGTTTTTTGGATTGCAATCCGGCTACTTTAAAGTTATTTGGATGCAGCACTGAGTCGGAGTTTTGCGGCAAGCATCCTTCGGAGTTCAGCCCGCCGTTGCAACCGGACGGACAAGATTCTATGAGTCTTTCTCAAGAGCGAATTAATACGGCTTTGCGATCGGGAAATTGCCGTTTTGACTGGCGACACCGTCGTTTGGATGGTTCTGAGTTTCCGGCGGAAGTGCTGCTAACTTCTATGGATATCGGCGGCAAAATTGGGCTGCAAGGCGTGGTGCGCGATATCACTTATCGGGTGCAGGCTGAGGAAGCATTGAAGCAGGCTAATGAGGTATTGGAATGCCGGGTTAAAGAGCGGACAAGTCAGTTGGAAGAGGCTATTAAAAAGTTGAGTTTATCGGAAGAAAAGTTTTCTAAGGCTTTTCGCTCAAGCCCAGATCCGATGATTATTACTACTTTTGCTGAGGGTCGTTTTATTGAAGTTAATGATAGTTTTTTGTTGATGACTGGTTATGATTTAGAAGAAACGACCTGGAATACAGTACCGGGGTTAAATATTTGGGTAAGACCGGAAGATCGAGTGAATTTTAGGCAAATTTTACACGAACAAGGTGTTGTTCGCAATCAGGAATGTGAGTTTAGGATGAAGTCGGGATCGGTGGTGGTGTGTTTGCTGTCAGCAGAGTTGATTAATTTGGACGGCGAACTCTGTATGCTGGCGGTGATGACGGATATTACCGATCGCAAACACGCCGAAGAAGCCCTACGGGAAAGCCAGCGGGCCTTGGCGACGCTGATGAGCAATTTGCCGGGAATGGCCTACCGTTTTCGCAACGATGCCGATCGCAGTATGGAGTTTGTCAGCGAAGGTTGCTATCAGTTAGCCGGCTATTCTCCTGAAGAATTTATCGGCACTCGGCAAGTTTCTATATCGGAATTGACTCACCCAGACGATCGCGAGAATTTGTGGAATGCCGTGCAAGTTGCTTTACAAGAAAATCGACCCTATCAGCTAAATTACCGAATTACTTCTAAAAATGGCGAATTAAAATGGGTTTGGGAGCAAGGTTTGGGAGTGTTTTCCGACTCGGGAGAATTGATAGCTTTAGAAGGGTTAATTACTGATATTTCCGAGCAGAAACGCAGTGAAGAAGCTTTGCGGCGATCGCAAACAGAGTTAACCCAACAAAAACTTCAACTCGAAAATACTTTGCACGAATTGCAGCAAACTCAAGCTCAACTGATTCACACTGAGAAAATGTCTACTCTCGGTCAAATGGTAGCCGGTGTTGCTCACGAAATTAACAATCCTGTTAGCAGCGTCTGCGGCAATCTCGTCCACGTGGGCCACTACACCGAAGATTTGCTGAATTTGCTCGATATGTACCAGAAGCACTGCCCGCAGCCGCCGGCAGCAATTCAAGCTCAAATTAAGGATATCGAATTAGACTTTCTGTTAGAAGATTTGCCGAAAGCAATGTCTTCGATGCAGGTTGGGGCCGATCGCATTCGGGAAATCGTGCGATCGCTCAGAAATTTCTCCCGCAAAGATGATTCTCAAATGAGCAAAGTTAACCTGCACGAAGGCATTGAAGGAACGTTGCTGATTCTGCAAAGTCGCCTGAAAGCCAGAGGTAACTATCCCGAAATTGCGGTAATTAAGGACTATGGAAATTTGCCTTTGGTTGAGTGTTATGCTGGGAAAATCAATCAGGTATTTATGAATTTGATCGGAAATGCGATCGACGCGATCGAGGAATACAACGAAGGGCGTTCAGTTGCTGAAGTCAAAGCTAACCGCAGCAAGATTAAAATTAGGACAGAAGTCCAAAACTCTAATGCTGTAATTAGGATTTCTGACAACGGCCCCGGTATGCCAGAAGAAGTTTCCCAGCAGTTATTCGAGGCTTTTTTTACCACCAAACCCGCCGACAAAGGCACCGGTTTAGGCCTGTCCATTTCCTACAAAGTTGTCCAAGAACACGGTGGCAAACTTAGCTGCGTGTCTGCACTCGGTCACGGAGCCGAGTTTATCATAGAGTTGCCGATCGAACAACCAATCAAACAATCCTAAAGTGCGATCGGGGCGATCGTATCGAGATAACGAGTCGCGGTTTCTAGTGAGGACTAAAGTCCTCATAAAACTGGCTCGGACTAAAGCGGTAAGGTACCGTGGGTATGGAACCCTAAATAGAGAAGTTTTGCTTATGTTCTGTATTACTATAGCAATCCTAAATGATTATACTCGTTACCAGGAAGAGCCTGGTAACGCATATCCGGAGGAAGAGCCTCCATAGTCTGGGCCGAGGCAGAGCCTCGCTTACATCGGTTCCCAGGCAGAGCTTGGGAACCAGTTAAATAGAGAAGTTTTGCTTATGTTCTGTATTACTAAAACCCTGGCTTTGATCTCAACTCGAATTACTGCCCGCACTTACCATTGGTAATGATTGAGAAAGCGACTAATAATACTGGTACTTACTGTTTAACTACCAGCCGGGAAGTCCCGGACGTATATTTAGAGGGGATTAATCTGAGCGCTGCGCCCCTTACCCCGTTGGGAATTACGCCCGCGTGATGAAAGGCTCGTCGGGTGTAGGTACCCAAAGCGACAATTATTCTTTTATACCTCTTGATAACCTGGAAATACTCTGGTACTATATTAGCAAGTGGGGGTGGAACTACCTCACTATAAAAAGCCTTTGCAAAAAAGGAAAAAGAAGCCTGCGGTCTAACGGTAATCCGTTGACAGTCAGGTTCGTTCACGAATGGTTAACATTGACCTACCTGATTGTTTTTACGCCCTTTCTTTCACCTTTTGGGACAAAATGCAAGGGCTAGTTGAGAATGGTGCAAGATGTGAGATCCAACTGAGATATTGCACCATTCTCGCTTAACAGGCTTTTCGGCCTGTTCCACAAGGAAATTCACTCTTTGTGGAACAGGCCGAAAAGCCTGTTCATAAAAGCTTATTGACATTGGTGCAACATTTCAGATACAACTAACTATTTTTGACAAGGGCTAAATGATAATCGGTGAAAGACAGATACACCGCAGCGTTCCAAAGCCAATTTATGTTTAGCTGTTCCATATCCTTTGTTATTTGTCAAGTCATATTCAGGATACTTAACAGCCAAACGTATTATTAATTCATCGCGCCAAACTTTCGCCACAATACTAGCTGCAGCAATCTGAATCGATCGCGCATCACCTTTAATCATCGTCTCTTGCTCGATCGCCAAATTGGGAATCCTTTGATTCCCGTCAACCAAACACAAATCCGGCGTCACCTTCAACTTCAAAATCGCCCGTTTCATCGCCAACAAAGAAGCCTGCAAAATATTGAGGCGATCGATCTCCCGCACCGAAGCCACACCAATTTGACAGTCAACCGCCACAGCCCGGATTTTCACAGCTAACCGACTCCGGGCTGTGGCACTCAACTGCTTGCTGTCGCGAACCCCGGAACTTGCTAATTCATCGAGAACTTCGTCGGGCAAAATGCAGGCTGCAGCCACCACCGGCCCGAACAAAGCGCCTCGTCCGACTTCATCCACACCCGCAATTACCAGAGCATTCGAGGGAGAGGGGGAAAGGGGAAGATGGAAAGATGGGAAGAGAGTAAAAATTTCAACTTCTTCCTTCTTCCCTCTTCTTTCTTTCCTCTTCTCTCTTCCCTCTTCTTTCATAACTATTCATCCACAAGGGCAGATGAGCGACGGCGCCGGCGACGGTTGATAGCAGGCTCCTCGGGTTCGCTTGATTCGATCGGCTCAGGGGATTGGAGCGGCTCAGGGGATTGGAGCGGCTCATTGAGTGAGATCGGCTCATTGAGTGAGATCGGCTCATTGAGTGAGATCGGCTCATTGAGTGAGATCGGCTCCTGGGATTCGTCCATCACATCACTGGGTTCCTCCATCCGATCAAAATCATCAGTTTCGTCGATCAAACTCTCGCCATAAATTTGGACATCATCATCATCATCATCATCATCATCGGCCTCAGAAAAAACAGGCTCAACTACCGACCTTTCTGGATAATAATCCCGTTCCTCATCCTCAACATTCTGGGGAGGCGTCGTCGCTTCAAATTCAAATTCGAGCTGCTCGAAAGGCGGCTTGTTCGGGGCCGCTCCGGGGAGAGTCACCGAAACGATCGCATTCTTAGGATTTTTGACACTGCGATCAGTAAGCACCAAAGGAGAAACCCCCATCAGAGCATAAACATCCTGCTCCTCCGCCGTCATTTCCACCGAAATCACCTCCGGAGGCTCCACCATCGGCTTCATCAACTCAGACTTAGCCGGACGCACACGCTCGAAATCCTCGCGCCTGCCAACAGTAGCCATATTCACCAGCCCGAAGCCCTCCGAAGCCGCCCGGATGCCGGGGGGTGCCAGATACTCAGAGCGCGTATCCGCAACGGGCGCGCTCGAAGTATTCGGCAGTCGCAACTTGCTACGTACCGGTTCCTCCTCCGCCGGGAGAGCAAAAGGCTCTTCGCCAATCCGGCGGCGGCGGCGCCGTCTAGTTCCGTTCCCCAAATCCTGATAGCTGGGATGGTTGAGCAAGTCCAAAGGCGATGCGTTGCTGCCGCTCTCAAAATCCAAACTTTCGCTTTGAGGCTCCCAAGCAGCCCTAGCAGGTTCGGGGGGGCGTTCTTCCCGCACCGGGGCAGAAGTTGCAGCCGCCACAGGCGTCAAGCTGCGACGTTCCAATCCTTCTGGCAAATTCAACAAAACGCGGTTCGACGTAGCAACAGTGCGATCGCCCGATTCCCGCACCGCTGCGGCGAAGTCTTCTTCCCCCGGCAAGTGCACCAGATGACCCAACCCGCTGCAAGTAGGGCAACTGTGGCCGAACAACTCGTAAATATTTTGACCTTGGCGCTTGCGAGTCAGTTCTACCAGCCCCAATTCCGACAGTTGAGCGATTTGCGGTCGAGCTTTGTCAGCTTTGAGAGCTTTATTGAAATGTTCCAGCACCTGCAACTGATCGCGGCGGGATTCCATGTCAATAAAGTCAACAATAATCACCCCGGCAATATTGCGTAACCGCAGTTGTCTAGCAATTTCCGTGGCTGCTTCGCAATTTGTCCAGAGTACCGTTTCCCTAGCCGTGGCCGATCGAGTAAACGAGCCAGAGTTGACATCAATCACCGTCAGCGCCTCAGTCGGCTCGATAATCACATAACCACCCGAAGGCAAATCAACCCTTGGTCTGAGGGCTTCTCGAATCGCAGCGTTAACCCGGAAAAATTCTAAAATCGAGGCGCGCTCTCGGTGGTGGTCGATCAAAACTCCCGCAGGAAGTTTACCACCGTTCCAGCTCATCAACTGCTGCTTCACCCGCTTAATTCCATTTTGCGAGTCCACCACAATCCGATTCACGTCACCGCTGAACATATCCCGCAGCACCCGCTGGATAAAATCGTCATCCCGGTTGAGCAGTGCCGGCGCCCGCGAAGTACCGCCTTCGAGTTGAACAGCTTCCCACTGTTTTTGGAGCACTTCCAAATCTTCCATGATGGCTTCTTCAGTCATCCCTTCAGCTTCAGTGCGTACCAGCAGCCCCATCCCGGCCGGTTTCACCAAAATAGCCAGGGCTCTGAGGCGGTTGCGCTCGGCTTCCGACTTGATCCGCCGCGAGAGATTGACTCCCCTGCCGTAGGGCATCAGTACCAAATAGCGGCCGGGCAGGGTAATGTTGCCTGTTAGCCGGGGGCCTTTGCTGCCCGTCGGTTCTTTCATTACCTGTACCACCACTTTCTGCTGGGGGGTCAGGAGTTCTGTAATTGCTCCTGCCGAGCGTTTAAGGCGCAGCGGGCCGAGGTCTGTGACGTGCATAAACCCGTTACGTTCTGGGTCGCCAATATTGACGAAGGCCGCATCTATCCCAGGGAGTACATTTTCAACAATTCCCAAGTAAATGTCACTGACTTGGTGGCTGCCTGTGGCTACCACAAGTTCTTGGATTTGATCTTCTGAAAATACGGCAGCAATGCGATGCTGCTCTGCTATAACTATCTGCTTTGTCATTCAATTTCCTCAAAAAACTGGCAGCAAGTTAGAGACACTTACGCACTCATAGTGCCTCTGACTTAGACTGTAATTAGTAGTAGCTTGAAGAGTTATTAGCTGTGAGTTGGTGCAGGGTGGAAAGAAAGTTAACTGTTGACCGTTCACTGTTAACTGTTAACTATTGACTGTTCACTGTTAACTGTTACAGATAAAGTAGTTAAACCCGCCCGTACAGAGTTATGAGTTATGCTCAGCAGATAAATCTGAGAGATAGAAATAAGGAGGCTTTTATCGAGTTAGCAATATTGAGATTTGAGTTGACAATTGCGAAATCAATACTCAAAATTCAACACTTACAACTCTTCCTTTGAACGAGCGCGAATAAATTCATTGACACCGTACTAATTTCTTAACACACAACTTAACACTACGAACTGATAACTCCGCTTGCGTGGTGGTTGAGGGCTGGTTTTGAGGGAAAGTAGGTAGGAGTGAAAGCGTAAGGACTTTTGTTGAATTCTTGTGCGATCGCACTCAACATACCGCAGCTTGGCATTCGACTGCAACCTCCGCCCCTGCCAACCCTAAAACCTAGTCAGTCGATTTTAGATTTTAGATTTTAGATTTTAGATTTACTCCACAGATGAATCTGGGACATTTAACTAGAGTCTAAAATCTAAAATTTTTGGTTCTCCACGAATTAAGTCGGGGGCTTATCTCCGTTTGTTGACGGGTCAGTCGATTTTAGATTTTAGATTTTAGATTTTAGATTTACTCCACAGATGAATCTGGGAGATTGAACTAGAGTCTAAAATCTAAAATTTTTGGTTCTCTCCGACTTAAGTCGGGGGCTTATTTCCGTTTTTTGACGGGTCAGTCGATTTTAGATTTTAGATTTTAGATTTTAGATTTACTCCACAGATGAATCTGGGACATTTAACTAGAGTCT
>NZ_JAUBVD010000005.1:41253-66512 GCF_036705675.1 Microcoleus sp. AT8-A3 | reverse complement strand
TTATCTCCGTTTGTTGACGGGTCAGTCGATTTTAGATTTTAGATTTTAGATTTTAGATTTACTCCACAGATGAATCTAGGAGATTGAACTAGAGTCTAAAATCTAAAATTTTTGGTTCTTCACGACTTAAGTCGGGGGCTTATCTCCGTTTTTTGACGGGTCAGTCGATTTTAGATTTTAGATTTTAGATTTTAGATTTTAGATTTACTCCACAGATGAATCTGGGAGCTGGAACTTTAATCTAAAGTCTAAAATTTTTGGTTCTCCACGACTTAAGTCGGGGGCTTATCTCCGTTTTTTGACCCGCCAAAAACATTTATTGTTGAATACCCGCTCTGCGGTTTGAACCGTAAAATTTTTGAATAAGCCGACCACCGACAACCAGTCGATCGAAATTAATCGCTAAATTTGGTTCAGACCCCGCTCCGGCGGGTTTGGCGCTAGATTTAGCCCGTGAATGTACAACAAAAAGGCTTAAAGTCTTGAACAGAAGCAAATTGCACCCAGCCCGCGTTGCTGGTTGACGAGGGCGGCGAGCGACTAAAGCGCTCGAGCCACCGCGGCTTCCATAACAAGCGATTATAGCGTGAAACGACACATCCCGATCGAAAGCCGAAGGTGAAATATTCCACCGCGGCTTCCCTATTTTAACCATAACCCAGGATTAGCTGACTACGCTCAACCTGTAGAAGCTGAATTTCCTGCTGGCTGACTTGTTCGAGCATGAACACAATATGTTCTGGCTTTAGCAAGTTGCCATCGCTGCGACAACTGCCGGTAAACCGCAAGACGGCTCTACCTTCGGATGTAGCACCCCTAGCAGATGTGCTGCTGTCGGGTTTGTGCTCTACAAGTTCTAGTTTGTGCAGCCGATCGCGCAAATTGACATCCTTCGTCTTTCCCGACTTAGTAGTATGCACCCGCCAAAAAGCCTCGGTTTCGGCGATCGTCTTGACCCAAGCTTCCCAGTTGGCATCAGGAGCCACGGAGACAGGAGCAGAATTTTCATGGTCTAATTCGCCATTTTCTGTCAGCGAACCCCCTAAAGCCACAGTAATCACGTACTCCGCTGCTTCTAACAACTGGTTAGCAGAAGGAGCCTTAAGATCGATCGACTCAACCTTGTAAATCGGAATATTTTCCGGCAGCTTAGCCCCCAACTTTTCCCGAAAACTCTCAATATCGATCGACTCAGTGAGCTCAAAGTCGGCAATTTCCCCAGTGCTGGTAACACCCAGAGGCAGAGCATTTGCCAGAGAAATCCGAGGGTTCGGGTGAAACCCGCCGGTAAACGAAATCGGCAAATCGGCTCTGCGGACTACTCGATCGAACAATCGGATCAAATCCAAATGACCAACCAAAGCCATATCGCCCACCTTCCCGAACCAAACCCGCAAACGCTGTTTCCGCTCCGTATTCGGGACAAACTCCCCAGCAAACTCAGGAATTGGCAGCGCATCCACAACCACATTGTGTCCGAAATCGGTGCCACAAACCCCGCAGCGCGAACACCCTTCAAAGGAACAGTCGGGAACCGTCGCTGCTTCCAAAGCCTTTTGCAAGTCAATTTTCAGCCAGTTTTTGTCGATTCCCGTATCTAAATGATCCCAAGGCAAAGGTTGATCCAGTAGAAGCGGTGCCCCCGTGCCCGCCCCCGCCGTCAAATTCATCCGTGTATCCGTGTCCGCATCCGTGTCGTGCTCCTCTTCCTTATCAAAAAGATTCCACTCGCCGCTTTCGACTTGGCGGTATTTCCAGGTAAGGCCCGACTCATCTATCGCCTGAGTCCAAGCTTTGTAAGCCTGATCCAAGCTTTCCCACCACGCATCCATACCCGCGCCAAGTTCCCAAGCGCGGCGGACTACAGCGCCCAAACGTCGATCGCCCCGTCCGACAAAATCCTCCATTGCCGAAATCCGCACATCAGTGTAATTCACCTTGACGCCCCGCATCCCCCGAAACTCTTCCTTCAGGAGTTTTTGCTTGCGGGAAAACTCAGCAGTAGAAACCGAGTGCCACTGAAAAGGAGTGTGAGGCTTAGGGGTAAAATTAGAAATTGTCAAGTTAAAATTCAGTCCCCGCCGGCCATTGATCCTGCATTCCCTGTGCAGCCAGCGGACTGTTTCGGCGATGCCGAGAACATCAAAATCTGTTTCTCCCGGCAAACCGATCATAAAATACAGCTTGATTTTATCCCAGCCGCGATCGACCGCAGTTTTGACACCCCGAAGCAATTCTTCGTTGGTCAAACCTTTGTTAACGATGTCGCGCATCCGCTGAGTACCAGCTTCCGGCGCAAAAGTCAAACCGCCTTGTCGCGTACCGCCGAGAATGTCGGCAATATTATCGTCAAATCTGTCAACCCGCTGGCTGGGTAGAGACAGAGAAATATTTTTATCTTTCAGGCGATTTTTGATTTCCATGCCGACTGCTGGGAGTGCCAGATAGTCGGAACAACTGAGGGAAAGCAGGGAAAACTCGCTGTGCCCGGTGGCTTGCATCCCCTGTTCGATCGCCTCTACGACTTGCTGCGGTTCGACATCGCGCGCGGGGCGAGTCAGCATTCCCGGCTGACAGAAGCGACAGCCGCGAGTGCATCCCCGGCGGATTTCTACTGTCAGCCTGTCGTGTACTGTTTGGACGTAGGGAACCAGGCCGATCGAATAAGCTGGTATCGGAGTTGCCACGCGGCGCAGAATTCGTTCTGGAACTTGCGGGCGGTTGGGATGAACGGAACCGTCGGCCGCCATATCGTAGAATTGCGGGACGTAGACGCCTGGAATTTGCGCTAAATCCAGCAGCAATGCTTCTCGGCTCAAATTATTTGTTTTGCCTTCTGCCAAAATCAAGCCAATTTCTGGCAGCAACTCTTCTCCATCTCCCAAAGCGATGAAGTCAAAAAAGTCTGCGTAGGGTTCGGGGTTGGAAGTTGCCGTTTGCCCGCCAGCAAAAATCAGTGGCATTTGACCGTTTTGGGGATTGGTCGCTCTTTCTTGCCAAGTTAGGGGAATGCCGGCTAAATCCAGCATTTCCAGAATGTTTGTGGCTCCGAGTTCGTAGCTGAGGCTGAAGCCCAGAATATCAAATTCTGTGAGCGATCGCCTCGATTCTACGGCAAACAGCGGAGTTTTGGTCGATCGCAGTTTTGCTGCCAAGTCGGCGGCGGGCAAATAAGCCCGATCGCACAACTGTCTCGGCCCTGCGTTCAAAATGTTGTAAAGGATGATGTGCCCCAGATTGGAAGCACCAACTTCATAAACTTCTGGGTAAGTGAGAACCCAGCGCAAAGACGCCGCGTCCCAAGGCTTGTGCGTCGCCCCCAATTCGTTTCCCAGATAACGAGCAGGCTGATTAATCTCTGCTGTAAGTAATTCTTCGACTTTTACTGCCACGGCTCGACTCGCTAAATAGTTGCGACTCTTAAGCAGCCTACCTTAAAATCTGCCAACACGCCAACGACAGTCGTCTGTCTTTTCGGGCATTTAACCGAATTTGCTGTGTTTTTTTGCCTGTTCTCGTCGCCCAGGAGGCTCTATCAGTGTTGTTTTACGCAGGAGTTTTCGGCTTCAAAGCTATCGACATTTTCAAATATCTCAAACACTCGATCCAGTTGGCTGAGTTCCAGAATCATCTTAATCCCAGGGGATACCGAGCAAAGACTAAACCTGCGCCCCATTTTTTTCGCCTGCTTGAGGCCCGAAACCAATGCCATCAAACCTGCACTGTCAATAAATTTTACCGCGTCCAAATCTACGAGTACCGATACAACACCGGGGGCTGCAATTGCTGTCATTAGTTGTACGCCGAATTCTCCGCAGGTGGCTGCATTCAGGTAGTCTAGGGGTCGAATCACCGTAATTGGTTTATGGGCAAGAAGTGTCTGCATATGTCAAACCTATGATTGCTACGTATTTTCAACTACTGCGCTGGACGGATGTAAGCCTAAACCTACTTGATTCCTCTGAGCCTAACTTAATCCGAGGCAAACTGACCAGTTGTTGTCAGTAGTTTTACTGAATCTTTATTTATTGACTCTTTTTTATGAAGTTTTGCATAAGATTTGGGGAGGAAACGTAAGCTACTATACTATTTTTTATTGATACCTGCAGGTTGAGTCTTGGTAACTATAAAAATTGCGATCGACTTGGCCCTAGCTGTTAGATAAAACTGAACATTGTAATTTAAATCACTTGTGAGTTCTGATCTAGATCACCTGTTTGCTAGACACTTCAGAGGAGAATAAAAATGTACGGAGTTCTCCGACTTACTATGCAAGCAACTCATGCTATTCGTCAACTTGTAGAAAAAGCCCTCTACATTAAGCAGTTGACGCCTGACATTGAAAACGAAATCAACTACGAGCTCACCCGTTTGGGGTACATCTCGGATATTGATTATGAGGCTTTAGAGTTATTAATGGATGAAATGGATGCCGGTCGGGTGCAATTGGTATCTAGCCATAGATAGTGGGAAGCGGGCGATAAGTCCACATCCAAAAAACCAAAAATCTTTGCAGGGCGGGCAATAGAGGCGTGTTAGAAGCATTTACGCCGGCCGCATATTTTTCTCATGAAGCATCTGGTTGCTGAACTTGATATTTGAGGAGATAGTGTGATGGGCGATCGTCCCTGCACCTCTGATCAAAAGCTAAAAACTTTGACTTAAATTAAATTTATAACTTTTGGGGTATGACAAATTAGGTTAAGTGTAACTTAGGATCGCGAATTTAATAACTTACAATTTTAATTGTTATTGTGGGATGGGCGTCCCGCCCGTCCCACAATCTTGTGGAAGTTATTTAATTCTCATTCCTTAGAATCTATCGATTTGAGATTTGAGATTTGAGATTTGAGATTTGAGAAGTCCGACTACTGATGATTATCAGGGTTTGAAACTTGTCTACAGTTGCATTCCTTTGAGAAACTGCTATCAGTATCAAAAACTACACACTGTGACCTAAATTAAATTCATAACTTTCGGGACTTGACAAATTAGCTCTAAGTCTAACTAATACTAAAAAAAGTTTTTCGGCAGGATTAGGACAACCGGGCAAGTCTCGCAAATAAAGCTTAAATTTTAAGTATCTAGTGCCAGTTAGCCTTAGTCCTAGGAATTATCCGATCGCTCGAATGCAAGAAAATTGGTTTGTAGTTACGACATCCGTCATCGCCGAGTCAATCTAAAATCTAAAATCTAAAATCTAAAATCCTTCCGGCGTCCCGCCAAACTTGCCACCACCGCCACCAACTCAGCAGGCTCGATCGGCTTGGGTACATAAATTTGAAAACCTTCCTGCAGTGCCCGTACCCGTTCCTCTACCCTACCAACCGCCGTGAAGGCCAACGCCGGAATTTCCCTGTCCACCATCCGCGATCGCACTTGTTGCAGCAAAGCCTCTCCATCAAGGGCCTGCATCCCGATATCGATCGCCAACACATTCGGATTCAGCCTTTCAATCGCCTCCAGAGCATCCTTTCCAGAGCTAGCAGTCTCCACCTGGGCCCCGCAATCTTCGAGCACTGTACAGGCAAAATCCAGGGAATCCGCGTCGATATCGACCACCAATACCCGCACTCCAGAAAGATTGCTGCTGACAAAAGACTCCTTTACAGGGGCTCGCGCCTTGCTTTGAGGAATCGCCCACTCCCCGAGTCCAGCAACAGACAATCCGCCGTCGCAATGAAGCTGTTGAATTGGCAATTTCACTAAAAACCTCGATCCTTTTCCCTTCCCGGCAGATTCGGCTTGCACCGTCCCCCCGTGCATTTCCACAAAATGTCGCACTAGAGCCAAGCCCAAACCCAATCCGTTGTACGATCGTCTTATAGAGCTGTCAGCTTGGCTGAACCGCTCGAAAACGTGGGGCAAAAACTCTTCTGAAATCCCTTGTCCCGTGTCGCTGACCTCAATTTCGACACTAGCGGGCGACAAATTTTTGCAGCAAGCGGATTCCTGAGAGTCCAAAGTCCTCTCCATCTTTCGCACCCCCACCCTCACCTGTCCGCCATCGGGAGTAAACTTAATCGCATTCGACAGCAAATTCCAGGCTACCTGTTGCAAGCGGCCCGAATCGGCAAAAATCCGCCCGGTAGTTGGGTCGAAATCCGTCACAATTTCAATATTTTTGGCAGCAATCGCGGGCGCGAGAGTATCTATCGCACCCTCAACAGTCGAAATCACATCCACCCACCGCAAATTCAGCGACAGTTTCCCGGTAATAATCTGCGACACGTCCAGCAAATCGTCGATCAGAGTTGCCAGCGATCGTGTATTGCGGTCGATCGTTTCCAGAGCCCGAACAGTCGTTTTTTCGTCAAACTTGCGGTTTCGCAGCAGTTGCGCCCATCCCAGCATCGCATTCAGCGGCGTTCGCAATTCGTGGGACAAAGTTCCGAGAAACTCGTCTTTAATCCGGTTCGCCCGCGCCAATTCCTGGGCTCGATCGTGCAGTTCTCTTTCCAACTGCTTACCAACAGTCAAATCGAGAATAAAAGCCACAGATTCTTGCCGCTTTTGCGCCAGCAAAACATATCCGATCAACACCGGAATCCGGCTGCCGTCTCTCCTCCAGAATTCCTTTTCGTAGGGAGTGCAAGCCCCCGTTGCTTGTGCCTCTGCCATCCCCTTCTTATCGAGAGACTGGTACTCCGGCGGCGTGATATCAATCGAGTTTAATTCACCGCCCTGCAACTGTTCCCGCGTGTAACCAACTATCCGCAAAAATTCATCGTTTGCCTCAATGATACCGCCGTTAACATCCCCGAAGATAATTCCTATCAAGTTAGCTTCGGCTAACATTCTCAGCTTTTCTTCGCTAGCTTGAAGTGCAGATTCTGTGTGCTTGCGATCGCTAACGTCTTGGATGTAAGCCGACAAACCAGAATCGGAAGGATAAAAACGCACCTTCAACCACTTATTCCATAGCGGCACGAATTCTTCATACTCGATCGTTACCTTTTCTGCTAGTGCTTTGGTCGCCATTTTGTAAAACTGTAAATCGACAGCCCAGGGAAATATATCCCAAACTTTTTTACCAATCAGTTCTGCTTTTGGTCTGCCTAACAGCTCAATAGCTTGGTGGTTGACATAGGTATAGTTCCAATTTAAATCAACAGCGATAAAAGCATCGGTAATGCTTTCGAGAATGTTAGTAATTTGATCGTTTGCCGATTGCAGCGCTTTAGCAGTTTCTTCTGCTTGCAACCTCGCTGCTTGTTCGCGGGACAAAGCGGCAGCGCGTTCTTGTTCTGCCAGTTTTCGATCGCTAATATCGATGTAAGAACCGATGTAACCTGCAAAAGTGCGATCGGGCCTGTACCGGGGTACGCCTGTACCCAAAACCCAGCGGTATTCCCCGTCATAGCGTCTCAGGCGGCATTCGAGCCGGTACTCGCTGCCAGTGTCGAAGGCTTTTTGGTAAATATCCAGACATTCTGGCAAGTCATCTGGGTGCAAGCTTTCCATCCAACCCGTGCCCATTTCTTGCGCCAAAGTTCTACCGGTAAACTCCAGCCAAACTTTGTTAAAGTAATCGCCAAGTTGGTCAGTGTCCGACATCCAAATCATTACCGGCGCGGTATCCGCCATAATCCGAAATCGAGCTTCGCTCTCCTGCTGCTGTGCTTCCGCTTGCTTGCGCTCGTTCCGTTCTTGAACTTCGCGCAGCGCCCGCTGAATCGACGGCACCAGGCGTATCAAACGGCGTTTGAGAACATAATCAGTAGCCCCGCTTTTCAAAGTTTCGATCGCCACTTCCTCGCCCAAAGTAGCCGAAACAAAAATAAAAGGCACTCCCGGACAAGTAGTGTGGGCGATTTCCAGTGCCGCTATCCCGTTAAAACAAGGCAGCATATAATCTGCCAAAATAATGTCAAAACTTTGTTTTTCCAGCGCCGTGGCAAAGTCTTCTCGATTTTCCACACACACCAGAGAAAATTGGAGCCCGCCATCCATTAGATATGCCTCAATCAGTTCGGCATCTAGGGGACTGTCTTCTACTAAGAGGATACTGAGCGTTTTCACAAAAATTCCTTTTACTTAAATATTAATTAGCGGATACAAAATTTTATCGGGCTGCGGCTTTAAGTGAAGCCAAAAAAAGTCTTGGGTTGTGAATGGCATAAAAAAATGTAAAAACCAATTGGTTTCATCAGTTGAGCATTCATATCTCAATTCTAAATTCTCATCAAGTCTATTGCTTCTTGCTGAGGGGTGAATCCCCGCTCTGACTTGATTGGCTAGTACGGTTGTTTTTCCTTAACTTTCGTCGGTTTCCAAGGAATCGGCACCGCTGGAGTCTTGCTTGTATGCAGCAGTTTAGCTATACCCTGTTGAACAAATAGTTTCGCGCTTCTGGCTAGAAACAACTAGCTATGTAGTAATTTATCTCGCTTGCTCCTAACTACTGCTACCTCGTTTGGCAGATTATTTTTTTGTAGTGATGCCCCTGTTAATTCTATATTGCTTTGTCGCTCGTCTCAAGCTGGAATTCGCTGGAATCCTGCCCTTATTTCCTGAATATCGATTAATCCTGTCAAAAAAAGTCAAAGTTGCTGGTATGTCTGCTTTACTTTTTGCCGGATTTGCCTACCATCCAAGCGTTGCATGGTAGGCAACGCTTGGATGGTCGAGCGCAGTCGCCCTCAAAAATTACCGCTAATTTAGTTGCCACAGGTTACACTGCATCTATCCACAGATATATTTTTGCAGGCACACAGCACTCAACCTACATATATTCCCCTGAATTCGGTTACATCTGACATCTTGCAGCAATATCAATAAGAGGATTTTTCGTGGGGTCGGGCGGGTTTATAGAACCTATTTGCAAGCTTTAAGGCTGTTGGCGAACCCGCCCCTAGGGCTAATTGAGAATGGTGCAAGATATCAGGTAAAACTCATAGGTTGCACCATTTTCAAGAACAGGCTTTCCGGCCTGTTCTGTCAAAGAGTGAATTTGATTGTGGGATGGGCAGGAGAGCCCGTCCCTAAAAAGCTTATGGAAAAGGGTGCAAGATATAAGTAAAACGAAGTGCCGCCCCGCCGAAAATCTGAGAAAGCTCGATCGACCAATTAATTTCCGATACAAATCACAGAAAATTTTATTTGGACTCGCTACACTTCGACTCCCAGGCCGTCTCTGACCACGAATTTCTTCATGTGGTACTCGCCACGTGATTTATCCGTGGAATCAATCCCAAATCGAAAATCCTCAAGAAAGAGCATTTATCTCGCGCAAGTCAATTCTAAAATCTAAAATCTAAAATCTAAAATCTAAAATCGATTGACCGATCGGCTTATTGATTGAACCGACCCAAAATGTCTTAAAATATACAATACGGTGAGCTGCTGCACAGCCCGCATATATTAAAATCAAGCGCCAACTTGCAATAATTCTTTAAAATAAAGGTACAGCACCGGCGATCCCTAACTCTTCCCCCTCAGAAAGGGTAGGGTTTAGCAGAATTGAAGACGATCGTCTATGGTGACATCCAGTAAAGCCCGTGCAGTTGCTTTAGTCTCAGCTTTATTCAGGTTATTGGGAACCAGTTACGAGGAGATTTGACCCGCCGTGCTCCAACGCATCAAACAAGACTTAAAAAACGACCTGATCGCAGGACTATTGGTAGTGATACCCTTAGCTACCACCATCTGGCTGACAATTACCGTCGCCAGTTGGGTGATCAATTTTCTCACCAAAATTCCCAAGCAGATCAACCCTTTTGACGGACTCCACCCGATTTTGGTGAATCTGCTCAATCTTTTAGTAGGGCTGGCTGTACCCCTGCTGAGCATCTTAGTCATCGGCTTAATGGCCCGCAACATTTTCGGTAAGTGGCTGCTAGACTTTGGCGAACGGGTGTTGCAGGCAATTCCCCTAGCCGGTTCGGTTTACAAAACCCTCAAACAACTGCTGGGAACCCTCCTCAAATCAAACGACAAATTTCGCCGCGTGGTGTTAGTGGAATATCCGCGGCGGGGAATCTGGACTTTAGCATTTGTGACCGGTACGATCGAGAGTAACGACATCCCACCTCACCTTTCCGGTGAAACCCCGATCGGCATTTTCATCCCCACCACTCCCAACCCCACTACCGGATGGTACGCTATAGTGCCGGAGGCAGATTTAGTCAACTTGTCAATGTCGATCGAAGATGCCTTTAAAGTCATCATCTCCGGCGGCATCGTCAACCCCAACAACTCAATTGCAGTAACCCCCGAAAACATCAAGGGCAAAACACTCGAACCCTTTGTATCCGAATCAAGATACCAGCCTGTCCCAGTCGAAGAAGATTGAACCAAGACATCTTTAGGATCGCGAATTAAATAACTTACAATTTTAATTGTTATTGTGGGATGGGCGTCCCGCCCGTCCACTCATGACGGGCGGGACGCCCATCCCACTTTCAAGAGTGGAAGTTATTTAATTCTCATTCCTTAGTCGCCCGTAAGGCAGTGTAAACTTTCCCCATAGCAGATAATATTTCGACAAAACCAGCCCAAACCGAGAAAGCCTAAACTCAGAAACCCGGTTTCAAGGATAAATCTTGGGTTTGACAGCGAAGTATCTGTAAACTACCCGCCGCTGGCGAGTCAGACTGTCGGTCTGGTAGAGCTTTTAGTCGAGTTTTCTGCTAAAGTTCAAGTCCGCGCGCGATCGAAAAACTTCCTAAATTCTCAATTCCTATCTAAAAATTATGAAAAAAGCCCGCGAAACAGCACGCGAACTCGCACTCCTCGGCATCAGCCAACTGCCGACGAATCCAGAACTCTTAGAAGCCAAGAAACTGCAAGATGTTCTCCTCGCCGCCATCCGCACCCTGACAACAGAAGTTCAAGAATCCTTAGAAGCAGCAGCATCCGAAGTGCAGCGGAGTAGCGACAAACTGCTTGCCAGCGAAATCCGCGCCGCCGATATACAAAGTGCTAGAGCAATGGTGCGGGAAGCAGTCGAACTCACCCAAACCGCAATCAACCGTCTCGGTTCAGCAATGGAGTTTCCAGAACTGATCCAGCTAGCCAACCAGCAAGATGTCCGCACCTACGCTTTGCAAATCCTGACGAAAGTCAGCGCCAACCGTGTTCAAATTGATGAATTGCTCTCGGAAGCGCTAGTAGACTGGCAAATAGAACGGTTGGCCCGGATCGATCGAGATATCATGAGAATCGCCATCGCCGAAATGCTATATCTCGGCTTACCCGAACAAGTCAGCGTCAACGAAGCAGTCCAACTGGCAAAACGCTACAGCGGTGACGATGGACATCGCTTCATCAACGGAGTCCTCCGCCGAGTAGTCGATAAAATCAATGCAGAAGTTGTTAGTCAGTAGTCGATAGTCAGCAGTCATTAGTCATCAGTCATTGGTCAATAGCGATCGGCAATCTGCGATCGGCAATCCGCTCTACACTAAGAACTGATGACTAATGACTATAGTCCTGGACGCACGGGTAGTCAGAAACCGGGTTTTTTACGAAAATCCTTCGTTATAGTCCACAGTAAGATAAAAAACCCGGTTTCTCTGGCCTTAAGGCGTCCAGGACTGGACTAATAACTCTTCTCTATTCCCCATTTACTTTTATGGTTTTTAATTGGTTTCGTCGCCAGTACAGCGAAAATAAATCTTCTGAAACAGAAGCAACCCCCGAACAGCCGCAAGATGAGTCGGCAAAATCCGCACCGGTTGAGCCTCAAACAGATGCAACGGAGCAAGGCTCTCCTGCTGTAGCCGAAGATTATCTCAATTGGGCGAAAGCTGCTTACAAAAATATTCAAAAACAGCAAAAACCCGAAACAGAAGTTTCCGAGACAGCAGCGGCTGAAGTTCCAGCAGCCGAAGCAGAAATCGCGACAGTGGCAGAAGTTGCAGAACCCGCGACTATTGAAGCAACGGAGCCGATCGAACTTGAACCAGCACCCACAGCACCAACTGTTGCAGAAGTTCCAGAAGTTGCAGCACCAGCAACAGTTGAAGCAACCGAGGCGATAGAAATCGATGCAACAGAACCCGCAGAAATTCCAGAAACTCTGCAACCAACAGCCGGGGCGATCGACATTGCACCTATAGCTCAACAATTAGAAGTTACAGCAGAAAATATAGAAATTGCCGAACCTGCAACTGAGGTTGTAGAAACCGAATCACTCGCATCCGACGGCGAAGTAGCGGAAGCCCTGCCGTTTTGGGCCAGAGCTCAGGCCGATCGCATGGAGCGCATCGAACGCCTCAAAGAAACCGCCCTTGAAGAACCAGACGTAATTGCAGCCGCCGCCGAGAGAGCGGCAATTATCGAAGAAATTCCCGGTTTCGCCTTTGACGAAGGCTTCCTGTGGTCCTCAGAAATCTTAGCCAGTCAAGGCCGCCGCCCAGACCAAGTATCAGTCGAAGAAATCACTTGGCTGCAAAAACTGCGGAAAGGCTTAGAAAGAACGCGCCGCAGCTTAATTAATCGACTAAAGGCGATCGTCGGTCAAGGCCCGCTCAATCAAGACGCAGTAGCCGAAATTGAGACTTTGCTCCTGCAAGCCGATGTCGGAGTCGCAGCCACCGACATCATTATCACTCGCCTCCAAGAAAGACTCAAACAAGAAGTGCTGCCGCCAGAACAGGCTCTAGCCTACCTGAAAACCATCCTGCGCGACATTCTGGACGCTCCCTGTGCCGAAACCGCCGCCGGTAATCCCCTCTACAGCCTGACATTTGCCCCGGAAAAAGAGACTTTTAACATCTGGTTAATCGTAGGAGTCAACGGTGCGGGCAAAACTACGACGATCGGCAAACTGGCCCACATTGCTCAAAAATCCGGCTACAAAACCCTGATTGCTGCCGCCGACACTTTCCGCGCCGCCGCCGTCGAACAGGTGAAAGTTTGGGGTTCCCGCAGCGGGGTCGAAATTATTGCCAACCCAGGGAAAAATACCGATCCGGCTGCTGTCGTGTTTGATGCGATCGCCGCCGCCAGCGCCCGAGGCACAGAACTGCTGATCGTAGACACCGCAGGCCGCCTGCAAAACAAAAAAAATCTGATGGACGAATTAAGTAAAATCCGTCGCATTGTAGATAAGAAAGCCCCAGGCGCTACCGTAGAATCTCTACTGGTCTTGGATGCCACACTGGGTCAAAATGGTTTGCGACAGGCAGAAGTGTTCGCAGAATCGGCCAAATTAAGTGGAGTAGTATTGACAAAACTCGACGGTTCTGCTAAAGGTGGTGTTGCCCTAGCAGTAGTGCAGCAGCTTGGTCTGCCCATCCGCTTTATTGGAGTTGGGGAAAGCATCGAAGACTTGCGCCCGTTTTCTAGTTACGAATTTGTGGAAGCCCTACTCGATTTTAGATTTTAGATTTTAGATTTTAGATGGATGAAGTATCTCTATCCGCCTCCAAAAATCGGGACGGGTAGAGAGCTTCAAAATCTCCAATCCTTAACCTCAAACTAGCATCGCACTCCTCTACTAAACAGAAAAAAAACCGGGTTTGGGTTCACTGGCGTGTAACTCCTCAATCAAATATCCTCTTTCTAAGATCGAAAATCACAAATCTAAAATGACCTGTGAATTTCTTCATGTGGTACCCGCCACGTGATTTATCCGTCGAATCAATCCAAAATCTAAAATCTAAAATCCTTGCGTCCCCCGAATTTATCCGTCGAATCAATCCAAAATCTAAAATCTAAAATCTAAAATCGAATGACTGCTGTGCCTTTGCCTCGCCCCTCACCTCAACCTGCTGACCGCCCTTCGGGTCGCAATTCCACCGACGCGACGCCAGTATTTGCCCTCAAAGAACTGGTGGCGCGTTTGCACCGATATCAGCACAACGTTCAAGATATGTTGGGTTCGCTGGGATTTGCCCTGCGAAGTTTTAACAATCTCAACCAATTTTTGGAGTTGGTGCCTTTGGTGGCGACTCGCGTTACGGACGCGGACGGGGGAGCTTTAGTGCTGTTCAAACCCAACGGTCAAGTCAGGTTCCAGCAGTTGCATTGTCAGGAAGGACGGCAGTGCCAAGATATGCGAAAAGCGCTGGAAATAGCCACCAGGCAAGCTACAGCAGGTGCGGGCGCTACTGCTGGAACGTTTTCGGAAACCTCTGGGCAAACTTCTAGTCTCGACCTGCAAGTTGGTCGTTATTTGGGCCCGGATGTTCATTTGTTTGGGGCGCCAATTTTGGTCAACAATTTGGAACGCGGGCGGCTTTATGTTTTTAGCAGTGATCCGCAATATATCTGGACTCCCAGCAGACAGAAATTAGTTCGGTTGGTGGCGGATCAAACTGCTGTGGCTATTTGCAAAGACGAACTTACTGTTAAGTTGGCGGAAAAAGACCGCTTAGACAGAGAGTTAGAAATCGGGGCGGAAATTCAATTGCGACTGCAACCCCGCAGTTGTCCGAAAATTCCCGGCCTTGACGTGGCCGCCCGCTGCCAAACTGCTAGCAGAGTCGGCGGAGATTATTATGATTTTATTCCGGCTGACTATGACCCGATCGGCAAGGAGAATGAGGGAGAACACCCCCCATCCCTAATTAAAAATCTCAAGTCCAAAATCGACAAGGGCCGCTGGAGCATTGTGATCGGCGACGTGATGGGCAAAGGAGTACCGGCTGGCCTGTTGATGACGATGACACGGGGTATGCTCCGGGCGGAGGTTTTGAACCGCCACTCGCCGTCGAGAATTTTGCAACATTTAAACCGGGTTATGCACGCGGATTTGGAAAATTCCCACCGTTTTGTGACTCTGTTTTATTCGGAGTATGACCCGAAAACTCGCGTTTTGTCTTACAGCAATGCTGCTCACCACCCGCCTTTGCTGTGGCAAGCTGCAACTAATTCGATTCTTCAGCTTGATACTTTGGAGGGGATGTTAATTGGGCTGGATGCTGATTCGCATTACCAAGAAGCAAGCGTGCAATTGCAGCCCGGAGATACTATTATTTATTACACAGACGGATTTACTGATGCTTCTAATCAAAGGGGCGATCGCTTTGATGAGGATAACTTGACCTCGGCTTTTCAGTGGGCCTGTCAAAATTACCAGCAGTCTGAAGAAATTTTGGATTATTTGTTCGATCGCGTACACCAGTTTATCGGCATCGGCAATCGTAACGAAGATGACATGACACTGGTTGTACTGAGGGTAACACCTTTAGCAGGAGAAAATCACCATGATAGTTAATTTAATCCCGGAAATTACTGCTGGATTAACCAGTTCGATTACTTGGAACGATGTCGCTCACGTGGTAGTTTTGAAATCTCATTTGAGTTCGACGGTGTTTTTGGGTCAAAGTTACGAAATTTTTACGAATTTCCAGAAAGCTTGGAACAATTTTGTTTCGACTGGTCAAATAGGAGCTTTTTTTATAGGTATTTTTGTTGGCTGGTTCTTGAAAGGGATTTTTCGTTAGAGTTATTGTCCAAGAAGTTATCTGGAACGGATTTAAAATGTTTTTAGCCAACAAAACTTCACTTCTTTCTGATGCAGCAAAACTTTCACAATTTTGTAGTCCAGACTTCAGTTTTTTCGGGTCAAAAGATGTATAAAAAGTGGGCAGTCAGGAGTTAAGTTTTTTATTGCCGAGTTGGGAATGGAGGACTAAAGTCCTGACTACAAACCGCAGGAAGGACTTTAGTCTTTGCTAAAAATCGGTTTTTATAGACTTCTGCAACAGAGATATAATCTAGTTTTAGCTTCAGCAATGACAACACAACAAAAAACTTGGAGTCAAAGATTTGAATCGGCGCTGCACCCGGCGATCGCCCGATTTAATGCTAGTATTGGCTTCGATATTGAATTGATTGAGTATGACTTGACTGGTTCTGTCGCTCACGCTAAAATGCTGGCCAAAACGGGGATTATTTCCGCAGCAGAAGGCGAACAGTTAGTCAATGGTTTGGAACAGATTCGCCGCGAATACCGCCAAGGACTTTTTGTTCCGGGAGTTGATGCCGAAGACGTTCACTTCGCTGTAGAGAAGCGGCTGACGGAGATTGTGGGAGATGCGGGGAAAAAGTTGCACACTGCCCGATCGCGCAACGATCAAGCCGGCACTGATACTCGTTTGTATTTGCGCGATCGCATCGCCGAAATTCGTGAGCAATTGCGGGAATTTCAAGGGGTTTTGCTCGATCTTGCCGATCGTAACGTGGAAACTTTAATTCCCGGTTACACTCATTTGCAGCGCGCTCAGCCGATCAGTTTGGCTCATTACCTGTTAGCTTATTTTGAAATGACCGATCGCGATTGGGAACGTCTCGGCGATATCTGCAAGCGGGTGAATGTTTCGCCTTTGGGTTGTGGCGCGCTGGCGGGGACGACTTTCCCGATCGACCGACATTATACTGCCGAACTCTTGCATTTTGACAAGGTTTATGCTAATAGCTTAGATGGAGTGAGCGATCGAGATTTTGCGATCGAATTTCTCGCTGCAGCCAGCTTGATTCTGGTACACCTGAGCCGCTTGTCAGAAGAAATGATTTTGTGGTCTTCTCACGAATTTGGATTTATTACGCTCAAAGATAGCTGCGCTACTGGTTCTAGCATCATGCCCCAGAAAAAAAATCCCGATGTGCCGGAGTTGGTGCGAGGCAAAGCGGGGCGGGTGTTCGGTAACTTGCAAGCCTTGTTGGTAGTAGTGAAGGGACTTCCTTTGGCCTACAACAAAGATTTGCAAGAAGATAAAGAGGCTTTGTTTGATACCGTCAAAACGGTACAAGGTTGCTTGGAAGCAATGACCATTTTGCTGCGGGAAGGAATCGCGTTTAATGGCGATCGCCTCGCCGCAGCAGTTACGGAAGACTTTTCTAATGCTACAGACGTAGCCGACTACTTGGCCGCCAAAGGCGTTCCCTTCCGGGAAGCTTACAACCTTGTCGGCAAAGTCGTCAAAACTTGCCTTTCGGGGGGCAAACTCCTCAAAGATTTGACACTTGAGGAGTGGAAAGACTTGCACCCAGCCTTTGAGACAGACATTTACAGCGCGATCGCACCTCAGCAAGTGGTGGCGGCTCGCAATAGTTACGGGGGTACCGGGTTTGAACAAGTGAGAAAATCACTTATCGCTGCGCGCGATCGGATCGCCTAAACATCGTTGAATTATTGGACAAATTCCGGCTGGCTATCTCTCCTTAGAACTATCGTGTTTTCCACTCTGGTTCTAAGTTCGGCAGATAGCCTGAATCAATTAATCTTCAGCAGCAGCCATGTCTTTGTCTCTGCCGCCACCGCTCATGGCGCCCATGCCACCGCCGTTACCGCCGTCAAATCGTCTTCTCTTGTTGGAGAACATATCTTGATTTCTCCGCTTGCGAAACTTGCGAGCGTATGCTTGATTTCGTTGTGCCTTCTCTTTCTTGAGATTGCGGCGCTTAGCCATTCTGACCTCACTAATAAACATTGACAGTCCCCGGGCTTTCACGCACGGGGATTCTTAAGTTTGACACTCTGTGCACTCTTGGTGACTGAGATTCTTGGTTCAGCGAATTCACTTGCTTGTGACAGGATTTCTCCAGCCAAAATATAGGTGTCTTCTCCCCAAGCGTAAATTCCGGTATGTCCTACCGTACTCGATCGGTTCTCTTTCTGTAGCTAGGTTTTCTTCAAATTTAGCTTTCGTGACGCTGCCACAACAATCGCAAGCGATATGGTTTAGGCTTCTGAGTCCTGTTAAGGAGATCGAGAACTTCCTTCAAGGTACTCCCATCGTTTCCCTCTACGGCGTTTTAAAGTGAGGAACACGTCCAGCCCCACTGATATTATAAAAAGGAATTGGTTCGTCTCGTTGTCCACCTCTCCACGGCTCAAAGCTATGCTTTTGAGATTATGAACGGGTGGAATCAGGAGTTTGACGCGCCTTTTATCCCACACTAACCTTTGATCGGTATAGTGTGGGGATTCCTGTCTGCCTAGCTAAACCGCAACACCGTTAGGTGAGACTACGCACTCAACTAATGCAGTTAAGTTTTTACGTTGGCTAGTTATACTCAATTTTAGACCGATGACGATCATAGCACACCCGGTACAAGACCCAGAAAAAAGAACACGGGGATTCAAGTCGCTGGGAATCTGGGTTTGATCGGGACGCAATGTTGTCAATCTTGCAGAAGATTTCTATAAACTCTTGACAAATACGACCAATGACTATAAATCCCGGTGACGTAGCTCCTGTCTTCAGCCTGCCCGACGCGCAAGGCAATATCGTCAGCCTTGCAGATTTTCGAGGGCGGCGAGTTGTACTGTATTTTTACCCTAGGGACAATACCCCTGGCTGTACCAAAGAAGCTTGCGGCTTTCGCGACATTTACTTAGACTACCAGTCGCGCAATATAGCAGTTCTCGGCGTCAGTACAGACGGGGCCGGGGCCCACGCCAAGTTTGCAGCTAAATATCAACTACCTTTTCCCTTGCTGTGCGACTTAAACGCTGAAGTTGCTACCGCCTACGGCTGTTACGGACTCAAAAAGTTTATGGGAAAAGAATTTATGGGAATTACTCGATCGACCTTCGCGATCGACCGTGATGGTAGGATTGAAAAGGTTTACCGCAAAGTCAAACCAGAATCTCACGCAGCGGAGATATTAGCAGATTTGCCAGACCTCTGGCCTGAATGAAAAATTAAAAATTAAGACTCCGGAGCTGCGAGCTAGGAGCCCTGAAATTACTATCTCCTAAACAAGCTTTTGAGTTTATGCGTCGATTGTGGCAAATTGTACAAACTGTGCTGGGACTGATTTTTCGACATCCCGTCACTGGTACTGCGGTGATTCCTGTATTGCCTGACGGGCGAATTGTGTTAATTCGCCGCCGCGACAACGGTCGCTGGGGACTGCCGGGAGGTATGGTGGATTGGGGAGAGGATATTCCCACAACTGTGCGCCGGGAATTAGCGGAGGAAACAGGACTCGAGTTAGTCAAAATCCATCGCTTGGTGGGCGTTTATTCGGCTGCCGATAGAGACCCTCGCCTGCACTCGATTTGTATCGTGGTGGCGGCAGAGGTGCAGGGCAAGATGCAAGTTCAGGATACGCTTGAAGTCAGCGAGGTTGAGGCTTTTTTACCCGCATCGCTGCCGGAGGGCCAGCTCAGCCACGATAACGACCAACACTTACAGGACTATTTTCAAGGCCGAACAACTTTGGCGTAAATCGGCAGGGCATCCAAATTTGAGAAAAGTCGGAAATTACCTCGCGGTCAAAAATTGTCTGTTATGAATGTGGAATTAATTTTCACTGTTTTCCTACTTTTATTCACAATCTCTGAACATTAAATTAATCATCTTTTTATTACTAAATATTTAACCGGATGTACTCACCGCTACGCAATTCTAGGGTAAAACTCTCTGTAGGGCAAATCTTTTGGCACGAAGTCGGTCAAGGCCCGAATTTAGTATTTTTGCACGGTTCTTGGCACGACAGCAGTCAGTGGCTGAGGACGATCGAACATTTGAGCCCCTACTACCACTGCTTCGCACCGGATTTGCTGGGGTTTGGCGACTCGGAACGCCCGAATCTTCATTATTCGATCGACTTGGAAGTAGAGTGTCTCGCCCAATACCTCGATACTTTGAAGCTGCGAGAGGTTTATTTAATCGCTCACTCTCTGGGTGGCTGGGTGGCCACCAGCTACGCTATCAAATATCCCGATCGAGTTCAGGGTTTGGTGTTGTTGGCCCCAGAAGGCGTCAAGGTTGGCAACCGGCGGGGGCGGTGGCAGACAGCTAGCTGGCTGATCGGTCAACCACCGCTGGCTTTGTGGTGGCTGCGATCGATCTATCCAATTGCTAAGTTGCTGGGTAGCCAAAAAAAGATTGACGGATTGCTCAACTTCAGACAGCAGTTGATGGAGTCCCCTGTTGCTGTGCAGTTGCTGTTCGGGCGGCGGCGGGCTGAAATTACAGCGGAATTAGTTGATGAGAATTTGCCTTTGCTGAAAGCGCCTGTTTTGCTGTTGCACGGTTCTGAAGAGACTCCCGCAGCTTCTTCTCTGTGTCAATCCTATGCTGCTCTGGCTCCTAATGCCGAACTACAATTAGTCAGTCCGGGGGAAAGCAATTTGCCCCAGGAAGTCCCGGATGTTGTTGCTAACTATATTCGCGAGTTTGCTAGGTGAATTGGTCATTGGTCATTGGTCATTGGTCATTGGTCATTGATAAAATGACAACAGTCAACAGTCAACAGTCAACAGTCAACATTTAACAGGCTAATTCCCCAAAAAATAGCCTCTGGTGCGTCAATTAAGCCGGAGGCTGTATCAGGAAAGGCTGCGGTGAGGTATTTTAAAAGCATAGTGCGATCGCCCCCCGTGACCGCAATTTTGCTATCAGGAAACCAACCCCGCCAATCTTCAATAAAATCCCTAACTCCTGCCACCGTCGCATACACAACTCCGCTTTGAATTGCCCCAGCAGTGTCTGTCGCCCAGCGGTATGGCAAATTTTGTGGTAAAGTGATTAAAGGTAATCCAGCAGTTTTTTTACCTAACGACGATAACTGCAAACCCAAACCTGGTAAGATTGCGCCCCCAACTAAATACCTATTGACATCAGCCCCAGTAAATGTTAAAGCTGTACCAGCATCTATAAGTAAAATTGGCCAACCCAATTGGTTGCCAGCGCCCACTACAGCCAAAGCTCTGTCAATTCCCAGGGTAGGATAGAGTCCCCCGATCGGCAACTGGTCTAAAGTAATAATTCGGACATCTGGATAACTCTGCCAAATTGCTGTTTGCTGGGGAACTACTGAAGCCAAAATTAGAGGCAGTGGCACGAAAGAAAGTGTGTGAGGATTAGAAAAAGCGGGAGTAGCAGGAAGACAAAGGAGATTTTGAGCAGATATTTCCTCGATCGACCTCATTACTGTTTGCACCAAATATTCTGCCTTTTCCTGCTCCGAGAGCGAGGAAACAGTATCAGCATTGAGATGCTCTGTATCCCATGTTTTCTTCAGAGTTTTGCCCGCAAATAATCCCCAGTGCAGTCGGGAGTTGCCGATCGCCAAAGCTATTTTAATCTGGGCTTTACCTGTCAATCCAGAAGTAATGTTGTCGGTGCTTGCTGGCGAACGAAAATTGTCGGGAATTGAGTTTTCCATGTTGAGCTAGCCGGCGCAAACATTGAACTAAAGATAGAGTTTAGATTAATTTTATTCGCTTAAGCGGGCGGTTAACTCTATTTGACATCTGACCAACTTCCATGCCATGCGCCAAATAGTATTGTCGGCGGCAGAGGGCAGAGTTGCTAAATATAAATATTTGTAAAGCAAATAATTGCTTTGCTCAGGCGGCATCCTTTATAATGTCTTAAGATATTCCAAAAGTCCTGGTAGCTGCGATGGGGCTGTTGGCGGGGTAAGCACAGGTTTATAAAACCAGACTCAATCAAAATACTGTACAACTGCTGAGTAAATATGTCTTTACAAATACAAGAACACGAAAACCCCTGGCACAGAGTAACTTCGCGGTTGCCTGAATCTGAAAACTGGATGCAGCAAGAAAGTCTTTCGCTGCCGGAAGTAGACCAACAAAAAGCCATAATTGTACAGATGCAGCAGCAAGTTCAGTTATCAAACTTGCTGAACCAAATTAATAACGAAATTCGCAGTACACTTGACATAGAAGAAATTTTGACATCAGCCTGCAGATTGCTGGGACAAGCGCTACAGGCAAGTCGCGTGAGCATTTTGGTCAAAGAATCAAATACAGAAAAAACTTTAGTCACGCGCGGAGAGTACAACGCGGGGGACTATCCGATTCAACTGGGAATGAAAGTACCGATGAGTGACAACCCGCATTTGGCTGCCGTCGTGTCTCAGCAAGAGTCCCTAGCACTGACGAACTTTCTCGATTTTCCGGGATTGAACCCACAAACCCGAAAAATTGTCGAAGCTTTGGAGATTAAGTCAATGCTGGCAGTAGCTACTCGCTATCAAGGTGAAGTGAATGGCATAATTGGCTTGCATCAGTGCGATCGCGAACGGGAATGGACTGATTGGGAAAGGCAGCTTTTAGAAGGGGTAGGATCGCAATTGGCGATCGCGATTAATCAAGCCAAACTATATAGCAAAACCAGGCGTCAAGCCGAACGAGAATCGCTGCTACGGCTGATCGGCAATCAAATTCGCAGTACCCTGGATCTGGGAACTATCCTGGAAACAGCGGTGAGGGAAGTCCGCCAAATGTTGCAGTGCGATCGAGTAATTATCTATCAGTTTCAAGACAACTGGCAAGGAAAAGTTGTTGTTGAAAATATGACAGTTCCTTGGCCTTCAATTTTAGGAGATATGGGGGCTGATAAGTGTTTCCGTGGAGATTACGCCGATCTTTACCAGCAAGGGCGAGTCAAAGCAATTAATGATATTTTTAATGCTGGTTTAGAGCCTTGTCATGTAGATTTCTTAGATAGTTTGCAGGTAAAAGCTAATCTGATAGTGCCAATTGTTACAGCAAGAACTGAAGAAAATACCTCCGACACAGCCGGAAACTATAATCCTAAATTTCCCGGTAGGCTGTGGGGTTTGCTGATTGCTCACGAGTGCCGAGATACCCGCAATTGGCAGTGGCAAGAAATGGAGTTGCTCTCTCAGATAGCCAACCAAATGGCGATCGCCATTCAGCAAGCAGAACTTTACAGCCAAGTCCAAGATGCTGCGGTAAAATCTCAAGCTCAAACCCAGCAGTTGCAAGCTGCGTTAGAAGAATTGCGATCGACACAGCAGCAATTGATTCAAAGCGAAAAAATGTCAGGTTTGGGGCAAATGGTAGCGGGAATTGCTCATGAAATTAACAACGCCAACAATTTCATCCACGCTAACTTGTTTCACGCTCAAGAATATTTTAAAGCCTTGAACGAAGCTCTAGAACAGGTCAGAAATGCCTACCCGGAAGCGACAGAGGCAATTGTCAGAATCAATGAAGAACTAGAACTCGATTACATTCGAGAAGACTTTGGTAAACTGCTCAATTCAATGCGAGAAGGCAGCGGGAGGATTCGCTCGATCGTGATGACGCTGCGAAATTTTTCTCGTTTAGACCACGCTGAATTAAAACCAGTAGATTTGAATGAAGGTTTAGAAAGCAGTTTCTTGATGCTGCAAAATAAGCTAAAAACTCATATCAAAATAGACAAGCAATACGGCAGTTTGCCGCCAGTCCAATGTCATGCGAGTCAAATTAACCAAGTATTTTATAATTTGATTGACAATGCCTTAGACGCGCTTCAGTCAACGAGCAAACCGGGGGAATTAACTATCCGCAGTTGGCAAAGCGAGCCGGACTGGGTAACAATCTCTGTCCGCGACACGGGAAGTGGAATTCCTGCAGAAATTCAAGACAAGATTTTTGACCCATTTTTTACTACTAAACCTGTGGGTAAAGGCACTGGTTTGGGACTTTCCGTGTGCTATCAGGTAATTGTCCAAGCTCACGGTGGCAAGATCCGTTGCGTCAGTCAGGTTGGCGAAGGAACTGAGTTTATTGTAGAGTTGCCGCTGAAAAATCAGAGGGTAAGTGCATAATTCGTGCTTTAGTCAGATTAACTCTGTTTTGTCACTCTGACAGTAGTATAGAACCCATTTGACATCTTGATGGCGATCGTCAGTCACATGACGGAGCACCAATAAACTTGGTTTTTTAGCGATGCCTGCGGCCAGCTTCGCTAACGCATTTTTAATAAAATCAGATTTAATATCACTTCGGGTTAAACCGTCCGTGACAGTTGACAGTTGACTGTAGAAGGAAGGCTCGAAAAGCTCAATAGTTGAGTGTTAACTGTTGACTCGATTTTATGATTCCCATGCAACTGGGAACGATTTAACTTACGCCCGAACCCTAATTTTCAGAAAGTCCCAACAGGGTTATGCGTATACATATAAAATTTTGAGTATTTTTACTCATCAAAGTCTCTCTTGATTAACTTTTGCTCGCTGAAGCAGTGAAAGCTGGTGCTTGGGGGAAGGGAATCTGGGATTTAAGCTCTCCTCTACAGATGTGGAAAACCCGCTTTTTATAGGGCTGAAACAAAGATCGCAATTTTTCCGGATAAAACTTATTGATGATGAAAGTTAAGTATCTCTATCTAAATAGGTGTAAGTATTTACACTCAACATTCTATCGGGTGCAATCATACCTTCAGATGCTTATTGGGCAAGCATTTTTACTTGATTTACCTGCACGTATGAGGAAAGTTTTCTTGTAGATATCATGTGCGATCGATTAACCATAATATCTCGGTCGGGGCGGGTTTTTGAGATTGTCAGTTGTTGGCAGGTATTGTTGGCGAACCCTCCCCTACAAAAATCGCGGTCGATCGACCGGACATGATATGACAAATCGCTACAAGAAAGCCCAACCTCTGGTTTTCAGTCAATTCTAATCCTTCATTACTCATCATCAAAGGAGAAGCTATGGCCACTTCATTCAATGGTTCTTTGGGTACAACCACTAATTACAGCAGCATCAGTGACCTAATTACACAATGGCCTACTGCCGCCCAGAATCAAGGCATCCAACTGTCTGGGATAGCTTTTGATGGCGTGGAAACGAACTACACTACCCCTGAATCCATCGCCAACCTCACCTTAGCAACGAACGAAAACCCTAAAAGCTGGTTGAGTTACGGCGCTGTGGCTGGTGTTGGTGTCCCATCCTCTTATGATGGTTGGTTCACGGATGTCAATAAAGTGCGGGCGGAAATCAACTATGACCCCAACACCAATAAATCTCAGGTGCTGAAGGTGAAATGGGCAGATAACAAAGACATTACTAGCGCCACGATCGGTCTGAGTGGATTACTTCCCAAATCAAGTTCTACTACAGTGAACGATCAAGGCGATGAAGTTGGTTTGCTGCAACTGTTTAAGGATGGGACGCCGGTATCGGCAAGCAATTTTACGATTACTCGCCTCAGTGCTCCAGTCCCTCCAAAACCCATCACTGCGGGTTCAGATGGAGTGACTTTCACTGGCGATCGTACCGATGGCAACTTCACATTCCAGATAGTAGGAGACTCTCTCACCGGCGTTACTTTTGACGAACTGCGGTTCTCCGCCAAAGCCTACACGAACCCCACCGCTGCCTACGCCGCTAGCTCCTTCAAAAGCGATAGTTCCGACTACCTAGTGCGGAGTATTCAATATCAAGGCATTGATGTGACGCCAACGCCAACGCCGACGCCGACCCCAACGCCGACGCCCACTCCGACCCCAACTCCGACATCTCCAAGTATCTTCCAGTTCACCCAACCAAATTACACGGTGGCTGAAGGCGGCGTGGTTACGAT
>NZ_JAUBVD010000005.1:0-41153 GCF_036705675.1 Microcoleus sp. AT8-A3 | reverse complement strand
CGGAAACGGTCAATTTGGTGCTCTTCGGTGGCAATGTCGGCAGTAGTCCGTCAATTTTGACGATTAATGATGTGGCGGCCCCAACGCCGACGCCGACGCCGACTCCAACTCCGACATCTCCAAGTATCTTCCAGTTCACCCAACCAAATTACACGGTGGCTGAAGGCGGCGTGGTTACGATTGACGTTACTCGCACCGGCGGCACGGAGGCTGCATCGATTAACTACTCTACTCTCGACGGTTCGGCAAGTTCAACAGGCAGTGCACCTGATTACACTGGAACGGCGGCGGGGGTATTGAATTTTGCTGCGGGGCAAACTACCGCTAGTTTCACGGTGACGGCTTTGACTGATTCGATTTTGGAATCGCCGGAAACGGTCAATTTGGTGCTCTTCGGTGGCAATGTCGGCAGTAGTCCGTCAATTTTGACGATTAATGATGTGGCGACCCCAACGCCGACGCCGACGCCGACTCCAACTCCAGCAACATCAACAGCAACCCAGTTTGTTTTTAGTGCGGCTACTTTCACCACTCCAGAATCATCTGGCTTTGCTACGGTGACAGTCAATCGCATCGGCGCCACTACGGCTGCCGCAAGCATTGGCTACGGTACTCTTGACGGCACCGCCCTATCAACTGGAGGAAGTGCGGCTGATTATGCGTCTACTGCTGGTGTACTCAACTTTGCCCCTGGGGTAACTTCCACGACGTTCAACATCTTTGTCAATGCTGATACTGTGCCTGAAATGACTGAGATTGTTAACCTATTTCTCAACAGCGGCCCCGTCGGCACTCCGTCAACAGCACAACTACAGATTATTGACGGTAGCAGCAGTGCATCTGGCAATATCTTCGAGTATAGTGCGTCTAATTACGGATCGATCGCCACTCAGGGGGGCAACACAACGGTTACAGTTACCCGCTCAAGCGGCTTAGGTGCAGCATCGATTGATTATATTATTCTGGCGGGTACTCCAGGCGCCGGCCCTGCACCTGTATATGGTACCGACTACCTGCTTAACCCGGGCGGCCCCACTGGCGGCACGTTGTCCTTCGCCAACGGCCAACTCAGCCAAACCTTTACTATTGAAGACAACCCATTTAGTACCAATAATGGGATTGTGCGCTTAGGTCTTGCTAACCCCACTGCGGGCTACAGTTTCGGCAGTACAGCGGCAACAAGTATCACTCTCATCTAAGGCTGTTAGTAGGGCGAGCAATCCTTGCTCTACTAATATGTCCCGCAAGTAGTTAAATGCTTTTTATCAGTCTGATTCCTCACTACAGCTTTTTTCAAGAAAGCGAGGTACGCGGGTAAAATCTTCGCTGTGGGACAGTCGCTGGCACTGACAACTAATGGGATTCACCCACAGGGTCGATTGTGGGAGGTCTCGACCCGAATCCCATTGCTGGTGCTAGTTTCGTTGCCTTCAACCCATTGCTTAATTGGGTCTGATAGAACCATTTCAAGGTCGTACTCTTAGATGCTGCGCGCGTTATTCGAGTACGACCTTGAACCCTTGTATGTGGAAAGAATTAGATGGCGATTTGCCCTTGGGTGGGGGTTTTTGAGATTGTCGGTTTTTGGCAATAATTTTTGATAAAACCTGCCCCTAGAATTATTGATTGGATATTATTGTTTTTTTCCGCTTACCTACTTAATCCTTAATTTTTTGATAAGCTTGCTGACACTGTTCAAAGATTGAGGCGTCAGCTTCTCTATTCCCAAAATATAGTTGCTGATGTATTTTTATCAAAGTTTCGTAAGGCGCTGGCTGGGGTAATTGCTCGATTAATTGCAAATATTCGCCATCAGTGCGGCTGGGTTGGTGAATCGCGGTTCCCGCATCATTTAACCGCTGCAACCGCCATGTAAAGCAAGCAGCAAGCTTGGTGGTATTTCCCTTGCTGCTGCAACTTTTGCGATCGCAACAACAACTCTGCTACGGATAAATCTTTAATTGTTGTTTTGCACTGCCATCAGTTGTTTTATTCCTATTTTTGAAATTATGAATATAAAAACGCGACAGTTGCCAAATCCGCCAACTCGCCCAGACTGCGAGCAATGCTAAGATTAACCAAAAGGCTGCTTTAGCGATCGCCCCCAAGATGGGGGAATCAAACCAAGATGGCAATTAGACATTCGGTATATTTTGGGCAGTTTTTAGTTCCCACCACTCCTGCAATCGTTGTTGCGACTGTCCTAATTGCCAACCCAAATTAGTTTTATCAAAGGAACTTTCGGACATAGCTTTACTTCACTGAATCGATTTTGCCCTGTGGATTTGGGCTTTTTTTATTCGATCGTCTTACTGCACATTTTGTACAGCTTTTAAGTTGGTACTAACTAAGGAATGAGAATTAAATAACTTCCACTCTTGAAAGTGGGATGGGCGTCCCGCCCGTCATGAGTGGACGGGCGGGACGCCCATCCCACAATAACAATTAAAATTGTAAGTTATTTAATTCGCGATCCTAACTGACTGCTCGATCACAATTTCCATGCAAAACCAAGTTCGATCGGTTGGGCGATCGAACTTGGTTTCCATAGCACACATATTAGGTTTTTGTCAATACATAGAGATCAGTTTTGGGATGCTTAACTGAGTGATAGGAAATTTTATAAAGATTTACAAAAAAAACGTGTCAGAATGAAGACAATAAGGTAATGGGTAAAAGACAAGGAGGCACTGATGGTAGCGCTGACTGAACGAGTCCAACGCAGATTGACGGTGGAAAAAGTCGAAATTGCCTCTGACACAACGGCAATTCGATGCCTGGATTGGGATAGAGACCGCTTTGACATCGAATTCGGACTCAAAAACGGTACAACATACAACTCATTCATCATTCGCGGTGAAAAAACGGCCCTCGTGGATACCTCGCACGAGAAGTTTCGCCAGCAATACATGGAAACTCTAACGGGCGAAATTGACCCCAAAGAGATTGACTATCTAATTATCAGCCACACCGAACCAGACCACAGCGGTTTAGTCAAAGACGTGCTGGCGCTGGCACCCCAAGCGATTGTCGTGGGGGCGAAAGTAGCAATTCAATTTTTAGAAAACCTTGTACACCAACCATTTGAGCGATTGGTGGTCAAAAACGGGGACAAACTAGATTTAGGAAACGGCCACATTATCGAATTCGTATCGGCGCCGAACTTGCACTGGCCTGATACTATTTTCAGCTACGACAGCAAAACTCAAGTGCTGTTTACCTGCGACGCTTTCGGGATGCACTACTGTTCCGACAGCACCTTCGATGACGATTTAGCAGCAATTGAGGAAGATTACCACTTTTATTATGAGTGTTTGATGGGTCCCAATGCTCGATCGGTACTCGCTGCGATGAAGCGGATGGCAGAATTGGGAGAAATCGGTACAGTTGCGACCGGTCACGGGCCGCTGCTGCGGCACAATGTGGTGGAACTTACCGGACGCTACAAAAAGTGGAGCCAAGCGCAAGCTAAGGCAGAAACCACTGTAGCGGTATTTTACACCTCCGACTACGGATTTAGCGATCGACTCAGCCAAGCGATCGCCCACGGTATCACCAAAACAGGTGTCGCTGTGGAAATGATGGATTTGAGAATCGCCGACTTACAAGAAGTTGCGGAACTTGTCAGTAATGCTGCCGGTATCGTAATTTGTTCGCCACCGAGTGGCGGTACTGCTGCTGTAAATGCCGAAGCCGCAATCAACACAATTTTAGTTGCAGCTAACAACAAACAATCTTTCGGTTTGTGTGAATCCGGCGGCGGCGATGACGCATCGATTTACCCGCTGCGAAACAAGTTCAAAGAGTTGGGTTTAAAAGAAGCATTTCCCAACATTTTAATTAAAGAATCACCGACTGAAGCGAGTTATCAACTTTGCGACGAAGCCGGCACTGACTTAGGACAGTGGCTGACGCGGGACAAAGCAGTCAAACAGATGAAATCCCTCGACAGCGACCTCGATAAAGCTTTGGGAAGAATCAGCGGCGGACTGTACATCATTACCGCTCAAAAAGGCGAGGTTAGCGGTGCGATGCTAGCTTCTTGGGTAACGCAAGCCAGCTTTAAACCGCTGGGTTTAACAATAGCAGTTGCGAAGGATCGGGCGATCGAATCGATGATGCGCGCGGGAGATAAATTTGTTCTCAACGTGCTGGAAGAAGGCAATTATCAAACTTTGATGAGGCACTTTTTAAAGCGTTTTGCTCCTGGTGCCGATCGATTTGCCGGAGTTAAAACTCAACCAGCAACCAACGGTTCTCCAATTCTGACAGATGCTTTAGCTTACATGGAATGCGAAGTAGTCAGCCGGATGGAACTTTCGGATCATCATATCGTATATGCGATCGTTGATAGCGGCCGCGTATCCAATCCCGATGCACTGCCTGCTGTTCACCACCGCAAAGTGGGAAATCACTATTAGGAAGTCAGTTGACGGTTGACAGTTGTCAGTTGATAGTTGACAGTTGACTGTTGTCAGGTGCAAAGGGGAAATTCAACGATATATTGATTGACTGTCTGAGTCAACATACCCCAAACGTATTAGTAAGGTGCGTCAGCCGATGTTTTATTCGACTTCATCATCGACTATCTACTGACGCACCCTACAATTACAGTCCAGGACACAACTGGCTAGCCAAAAACTCTCAACTTTGGGTGCTTGTGGCGCACCTTACCGGCTTCTGGGTGTTGGGTGCGCCACCAGCAGCAAACCGGGCAAACCGTTGTCATTTAGACTTCATTTTAATAGGGGAATTGCCAATGCCTGCCAATCTTTTAGAAGACCGAGATTACACAATTATTATTGCCAGAAGCGATGCCAGCAGAGACCCTCACCATCCTTGGTACGAGGATTGGGTAGAAGCACAGGCATCTCTGATCGACTTAGCAAAAAAATGTCAGCAATTTGACAGCGACGGCATCACCGTTTACGAAGCTTCTACTCCTATGTGGAAGTATCAAAATTCCAATGTTGCGCGGTTAGCTCAAATTTTGCAGCGACAAAATACGGAACCGGATTCAGAAAACCCCACTGCAATTAATTTGGAAGAAGCTCTGAAAGCAACTTTTAGTGATTATTTTGCAAGCAAACCAAATGCCAAAGGGAAAAACGGAACAATAATTGTTGCAGTTTTAGATCAAAAACCCGAAAATACCGCTGCTGTTGCCGAAATTCTTGTAAGTGCGGCAAATAAAATAGATAAAGATGAAGAAATTGGAGTGAGCTTTATCCAAATTGGCGACGATTTGAAAACCAGGGAATTTCTGATTGACCTGGATACCAATTTACAGGGTAGAGGTGCAAGGTTTGACATTGTAGATACCAAGTTTTGGCACGAAATCAAAAGAAGTTCTGTAGTTCAGTTTCTCATAGGTGCAATAAATGACTAATACTTTGACTCCTAGACTCGCATCGGATGCCAAACCCCGCGATGTGCAGTTTATCCCGATCGCACTCGATACTTTTATTGTGCGATCGCGCACTTGGGACAGACTCAAATTTGAAGTCGAGTATTCGCTGCAAAAGGGGACGACAGCCAATAGCTATATTATTCAAGCTGACAAAACTGCTTTGTTCGATCCGCCGGGGGAATCTTTTACTCAAAATTACATCGATTTTTTACAGCAACGGGTGGACTTGACCAAGCTGGATTACATAATTTTGGGGCATTTCAATGCTAACAGATCAGTAACAATTAAAGCTCTGTTAGAATTAGCTCCTGAAGCAGCTTTGGTTTGCACGAATCCAGCAGCAATTAGTTTGCGCGCCGCTTTCCCCGACCAAGAATTAAACATTATGGTCGTTCGGGGAGAGGAAACTCTCAACTTAGGAAAAGGTCACGCCTTAAAATTCATCGCGACTCCGACTCCCCGCTGGCCTGACCAACTTTGCACCTACGATCCGCACACTCGAATCGTGTTCACTGACAAACTATTTGGAGCTCACGTTTGCGGCGACCAAGTATTTGATGAAGGGTGGAGCGTTTACAGCGAAGATCGGCGCTATTATTACGATTCCCTGCACGCATCTCAGGCAAAACAAGTGCTGACGGCAATGGATAAATTCGCCGATTTACCCGCAGCATTTTATGCTCCCGGTCACGGCCCGATCGTCCGTTACGGCCTTAATGAACTGAGCAATTTGTATCGGGAATGGAGCCAGCAACAAAATTCAAAAGACTTGACAGTTGCTTTGATTTATGCTTCGGCTTACGGAAATACGGCTACTTTAGCGCAGGCGATCGCCAAAGGAATTACGAAAGCCGGCGTGGCGGTGGAAAGTATTAACTGCGAATTTGCCGAACCGGGAGAAATTCAAGAGGCGATCGAAAAATGCGCGGGATTTATCATCGGAACTCCCACGCTAGCAGGACACGCTCCGACGCAAATTCAAACTGCTTTGGGAATTGTTTTATCTACAGCAACTAAGAGCAAACTAGCGGGGGTTTTCGGTTCTTTTGGCTGGAGTGGAGAGGCGATCGACTTAGTGGAAAATAAGCTGAAAGATGCCGGCTATCGAATTGGATTTGAGCCGATTCGAGCCAAATTTAAGCCGACGGCGGCGACGATTCACGAGTGTAAAGAAGCGGGAACGGATTTTGCTCAAGCTTTGATTCGATCGCAAAAATTGCGGGCACCGAAACCGCAGTTAGCAGCCGGTAGCGATCGCACTGAACAAGCAGTAGGGAGATTGGTTGGTTCGCTGTGCGTACTCTCGGCGAAGCGGGGGGAGGTAGCCAGTGCGATGCTGGCTTCGTGGGTGTCGCAAGCAACATTTAATCCGCCCGGTGTGACGATTGCGGTGGCGAAAGATCGATCGATCGAAGCTTTGATGTACGCCGGAGATAAGTTTGTGCTGAATATCTTAGCCGAAGGGCGACAGTTGCGGAAGTATTTCATGAAAAACTTTGCTCCGGGAGAAGACAGATTTGCGGGAGTCGAAACAATGGAAGCTAGCAACGGCTGTCCGGTTTTGACTGATGCTCTAGCTTATCTCGAATGCGAAGTGATAAGTCGGATGGAATGCGGCGATCACTGGGTAGTTTATGCAGCAGTTGAAAACGGTCATTTGCTGAAAAATGACGGCGTGACAGCGGTGCACTATCGGAAATCTGGGAGCCATTATTAAGGGGAAGTAATCTTGATAAACCTCGCTTTTCCCCCAGTCCGCCGGGGGTTTAAACCCCCGGCTAATAGCAAAAGTCCTCTTTAGAGGACTGATGATTTTAATAGTTAATCGGTAGGGTGCGTCGCTCCGAGATATTGGATAAAACTTGAAGATTGACGGGTGGCGACGCACCAAACAGCAGGCGATCGCTTTTCTTGTGTGTACTACATATACATGGAATATGCTGTATTTGCTAAAGATGGTGTTGAAGAAATCCTAAATCTTCAACCCAAAGGCTCGCAAGCCAAAGCCTATCAAGTCAGGCAAATTCGTGAGGTAATTCTCAAACACCAACTAGGAGGTGCAAACGATGCTTCGCTATGAAATTATCCTCTACTGGAGTCAATCGATTTTAGATTTTAGATTTTAGATTTTAGATTGACCCCACGGATAAATGCGGGGGCTTGAGGATTTTAGATTTTCGATTTTGGATTGATTCCACGGATAAATCCGGGGGCTTGTACCATCAAGAAATTCCTGGTCAAGAAGACCAAGTATTTATTGCCGAAGTGCCGGAATTACCAGGATGCGCTGCAGATGGCGAAACTTATCAAGAAGCACTACAAAATATAGAGATTGTTATGCAGGAGTGGATTGAGACGGCTCAGGAATTGGGGCGTTCTATTCCTCAACCGAAAGATCGCTTGATTTCGGCTTAGTTTAATAGGAATTAAACTCGTTACCAGGAATAGCTTGGGAACAAGTAATCAAGAAGGTAGCTTACTTTTCCTCACCAGTCTTTTCCGGCCACAGATAAATAGCGCCAGAAATCAAAGTTAAAGCCACAGAAACCCAAAAAGCAATTAATGCGGGAAAATTCCACGCTTCAGACAAAGGAGCAATTAAAAGTGCGATCGCCACAATCTGACTCACCGTCTTCAACTTCCCCCAAATATTAGCTCCCGAAATCGTAGTTTTATTAACACGCCACCCCGCAATTGTCAACTCCCGACCAAAAATCAAAAACACTCCCCAAGCCGGGATTTTCCCCAACTCAATCAACACTAAAAGCGGCGCGAGCACCAACAATTTATCCACCAGAGGATCGAGAAACTTACCCAAATCCGTAATTTGATTCAACTTCCTAGCCAAATAGCCGTCCAGCCAATCAGTAGCCGCAGCTATCACAAAAATTGCGGTGCAAATCCAGCGGCTTTGCGCGCTTGGGTCGTACAAACCGTAGAGCAGAAAAGGCACTCCCAGTAAGCGAGAAAAAGTAATCAAATTAGGCAAATTCATAATAGATACGGCTAAGGCAAACTGGAAAATTAAACAAAGGTATGTAGTTGCGCTTTAGCGCTCTTAGCTTAAGAAAGAGCGCCCAAGCGCAACTACATACATAAAATTTAACCCTATTTGTGACAGTTGGCCTTAATCTTAATAGAAAGAAGTTCGGCAACGCGCCGTGAATGCGGATTTAACGGATGTAACAGATATCAGGAAGAAGTCAATCGATTTTAGATTTTAGATTTTAGATTTTAGATTTTAGAATTGAAGCATTGACCCCACGAATAAATACGTTCGGCAAGTTTCATCGGATACAGGTTTTTTATTTCTGGACGGATGAATCACGTGGCGGGTATCCTGGATGCTTTCGGTCAGAAGTCGATCGTGCAATTCATTAACTGTCGATCCAGTTCTATGATATAATCTCTGCCATAAGATTGATTTTCTAATCCTTGTACCAGATTTTCTGGCAGGTCTTGGGCAATTTCACTGCTACAGGAACCAGCCGCTAAAGCAATAGTGGCTACTGTATCCACATCTCCAGAAAAGGCAATGCAATCTTGGAGCAGTTTGCTCATACTATCATTTCGCATGATCGCAGTAATAGCTGCTCTAACACAGACCAAACCTTTAACGCTGACTTGTCCTTGCCAAGGTATCGACCACTCACCAGGGACGTGCTTTTCTAGAAAATTTCCCAAATTCTTCTTTAAACCTAGCTGATAAATAAAGTAATGGGACATCAAAGCGGCCGCTATAGCTGCATTAATGCCATCTGGACTATTGTGGGTAATTGCAGCTTGAATGGTGGCATTTTCGATGACTTTTTCAATAGTAGGAAAAATGCCAATGGGGCCGGATCGCATCGCCGATCCGCTTTTATCGCTAGCGGAGTGCATTTTTTCTAAGAATTCTTTGCCGTCTTGAACTTGCAGCAAAAAATTGTACATTTTACCAGCATAACCAAATCGCCGATCGCGGTGAAAAGCTGCAACAAATTTGCTGGCTAAAAGTTCGGGCGTCCAAGGTTCTCGGCTGACGATAGCTTCTGCGACGGCTAAACTCATCTGCGTATCGTCCGTGTAACATCCAGGCTGGATATCGTGACGGGGATGCTGGATGTAGCCGTTGAGATTGTTGTACATTGCGATCGTCTGCTGGTCAACAAATTCAAAACCCGCACCGTAAGCGTCACCAATCGCTAATTCTATTAACATATATTTAATGTGTTTCCTACTATTTCATCCCGTGTTTTTTCCTAAATTTTAAAATCAAAAAACAACCCAAAACAGCAAGTCTATTAACACGCACCATTTTTGCTGAAGACAACCAAAATTGTTTTGCAAATCAGAGTGATGTCGTAGACAATAGACCACTTGCCCTGATAGTCGAGATCCATGCGGACAATCTCGTCAAAGTCTTTAACTCTAGACCGTCCGTTGACTTGCCACTCCCCAGTCAGACCGGGTTTGACATTTAAACGTTGCCAGTGGAACTCGTCATAGGCAGCCACTTCATCGGGAGTTGGCGGTCGAGTTCCCACTAAACTCATGTCGCCAACTAACACATTCCAGAATTGAGGTAACTCGTCCAAACTCGTGTTCCGCAAGAAGCGGCCGACGCGGGTAATTCGCGGGTCATTTTCATTCTTAAAAATGTGACCCTTGGCTTGGTTGCTAACTAAATGTTTGAGATTTTCTGCACCGACAACCATCGATCGAAATTTCCATATTCTGAAATGTCGCCCTTTGAAGCTGCAGCGGACTTGACTGTACAGCAGCGGGCCCGGATTGTCCAACAGCATCGCCACAGCCACCGGCACCGCCACCACAGCAGCAATTGCCAGTCCCAGCAGCGCACCCAAAATATCGATCGACCGTTTTACCTTGCTCGTTACGGATCGGTGAGCGTGTTGTTTTGATACACAGACATTGTAAGTAGATTCTGGAAAACATAACGACATCATTTCTGATAATAATGATTTCGACGAGGCACCCATCGGAAATTTCATATCATTTGTCTCAACTTTAACGATCTCTTACGTCCATCTTATTAGCCATCCCAAATCTGCTGAACCTGAAATACTCAGCTTTGCACAATCTTTAAAAAGCAATCACACTTTTATAAAGTTTCTATGTATTTTTTATAAAAACGTATAAAGTTTCTGTAAACTTACGTAAATTTACAGAAAAAAGTTAGTCCGGGACGCAAAAAAACCTGGTTTCGGCTAGGACTCTTCCCGGAAGACAGGGAGGATTCTACTGAGAAACCGGGTTTTTTGCCGTTTAGCGATAAATATCGGTGCGAACATCCCAAGCAAGTGTTAGCGGTTCTAACAATTTTTGCTGGCTGCTAGAGGCGAGTTTGCCTAAATATTTGCGAACAACAAAGGCGTGTTCGAGATTCAAACGATAACCGCGTGAGACATCTTCAAAGAAAAGCGGCTCAGCCCAAATTTCTTCCCAATCAGGATTTTGCCTTGACTCCTCGGCAAGCAGGATGAAATCTTCCTCCGCAGGCACAAGTCCCGCCGGCAAATTTCCTTCCAAAATCCGCAAAATCCGGGGTTCGCAGGTGCGGGTATTCACGCCTTGGCCCTCCAACAACTGCAAAATTTCCTGAAAGCTCAAAGTTTCCCCGCCCAAAACCTTCATTAATTCCCACAGCAGAAAAAAGTCGCTGTACTGCTGCTGCGACACATCCAAAATGTGAGGATAGAGAGCCAAACTCGCTAACCCGCAGGCAACTCGACCAATTTTTTGGGAACTTGTACTTTGAGATACAGAATTTAATGCAGAATTGTGAATCTCAAAAATATCTCGATCGCCCTGCAATTCCTGGTCTTGAACCACGATCGCATTCGGCAACTTCTGCCGCAACCAGCGGGCAATCGCAGGCCAAGCACCCATACCCCCCGCACAAATCGCCTGATTAATCCCCGCCGGCGACATTCCCGCGCGGCTGAGCAAAGCATTCAATTCACGGTTCAACTGCTGCACAAAAGGCACTAAAACCAGACTTTCCAAATCTTTGCGCTTCACATCCCAATGCTGCTGACCAATATCCAAAGCAAAACTTTTTTGATGTTGCAAAGTAACTTTTATTTGTCTTGCCGCCTCTAACAATTGCAGGCCAAAAGCAGAACCTTGTAACCGCTGCTGCAATTGATAGCGACTCGGCAAATCTGGATGGCCAGGACGTGGCAAATCGATCGACATTCCCCAAGTTTCATTTTTAGCCAACAACTGACAGATAATATCCTGATCGAAAGCATCGCCAGCCGCATCAAAACTGTGGCAAGTAAAATCAGCACGAGTTAAATCTTGAAGATTAGACGGCAACTCAACTAAAGCTAATTCCACCGTCGCCGCCCCCGCATTCAAAATCAAAGTTCCCCCGCTAAAAGACGAAGCATTCACAGTCAGCGGTGCAGCTTCTTCAGTGCCCTTAGCAGAATCCACGGCTGACGACTCGACTTCCATGTCATTTTTCACAGGAGTTACAGCAGCAAGCAAAGTGGCGATCGCATCTTCCACCACAAAAATTTGCGAACCAGAAGCCACCAGAGACGCACCCAAAACCGCCTCCCGCAGATTAAACCGATAAACATCCGACCAGCCGGCCGGAGTCCCCAAAATTACACCCTGCAAGTCTAAAAGCGCCGCATCAAGAGTTTCTGGCGTCAGTCCCGAAGCCCTACAAATTAAATTAGAAACTGGCAATCCTGCAAAATTCGCCCTTGGTGCAGAATCCAAAATTTCCCCCGATTCGGCAAATTTTTGTCCCCGCAAACTCGGATTCAAAGTAGCCAGCAGCGCCCGCACACATTGCAGCGGCAAGGCGATCGAAAAAGCCTGCAAGGGATCCCACTGCAACAGCGGTTCGTACATCCCAGCAGCCTCCCGCTGATAAGGAATGCCCACCTTTAGAGGCAATTTAAAATTTTCCAGTAAAAATTCTCCTGCAGGCAAAGCCTGGGGTCGGAATCCCACCGACTTGACTGTCACCTCTGACCCTGGGCTACCTGGGGATGTTTGGGTCAGCACCGCAGCCGAGGGAATCCGACAACTGGCGTCTGCTGGCCAAGCCTCAGCCTGCGATGCTTCCCAGTAAATCGGGTGCAATTCGCCACTGGTGCGATCGAGTAAAGCCGCAGACAGGCCGCTGGAACCAAAATCAATGCCCAAATACCAGCTAGAATTCCGGCGTTGTCGGGATGGGGCGATCGCACCTGCTGCAGAATGCCCAGCCGCCTCTTGCTGCTGTGTTTCGGCAAACTCGCTAAAATCGGTTTTCCCCTCAACAACTCCTGCTTTACTCTCTGTCGAAATTAGGTTTTTTTTTTGACTTTCTGGAGGACTCGATCGCAGTTCGTTAGTTTCGGCAGTTTCTGGAGGGGGAGAATCAGTCAAAGGTCGATCGGTTTCGGTCAAACTAGCCAAAATCTCGTCTAGCGTCAAATTCGAGTCGTCTTCCTCAGCCAACAAATCATCCTCAAGTTCGTCTTCCAAAACAAAAGGTTGATCATCCGAGGATAGTTCCAAAACATCGGAGAACAAATCCTCCAGCGTGCCGAGTTCTTCCTCTGCCACCTCGGCAAAGGGATTGTTTGCAATGCCTTCGGGGGAACTCGCCGATAAATCCAAGCTGTTAGCGACTGAGAAATTCGATCGCCGGGAGCTAGTATTTTCCACTTCCTCCAGATTGTAGAGGTCTGCCTCCAAAAGTTCCAGAGTGTTGTTGTCCAAATTTAGAGCTCGATCGAGGTCATCTTCTAATTCCTCTATCGGCAGCAAATCCTCGTCCGGCGAAGCTTGGATGTACTCCTCATCGAGTCGCTGCGACGAAGTGCCGGACTCGCCAGTTTGAACCTCACCGATACTTGGCACATGAGACTCGGCACTGGGGAGGTTTGGGCTAATTTCGGCTGGCGTTCTCAACGGCAAAGGTGGCGATTCAGGCATCGCAGCGTCGAACTGCTCGCCTTGGTTTTGACCCGTTTCTAGATTTTCTCGATCGTCCCCGTCAATTTTCACCTCAGCAGTTGAGGCTGGTGCTTCTGACACTTCAGCTACTGTTTCCACTTGCGGTTCAAATAAATCTGCACTATCTAAAGTTAGAGACTCTACAGAATTCCCCATTACAAAGTCTGAATTTTCATCTCCTAAAATCTCTTCCAAAGATTCGCCTTCATCCAGCAGATTTACAAACAAATCTTCGGTCATTTTTAGCGATTCGGCAGTTTCCAGATCCGTCGTCGCTCGGTATTCTAAGCCTTCTGTTTTTGTCTTGATTTCAGTATTTTCTACCAGGAAACTTTCGACTTGTAATTCTACTTCAGGAACCGCTTCTCCCGCGAACAAACTTGCATACAAATCCTCAATCTCTTCGTTTGTTTCTGTAAACCTATTGTCCGATTCTTCCCCCGTATCTAGAGTTGAATTTTGAGATGTTTCGGGTGTAGAACCCAACAAATTATCTTCCAACTCCGGGAGCAAAATTGGGGATTGAATGCGATCGCGTTCGCGCCTCAACTGTCTGAATTGCGGAGAAATTTCTGTACCGGCGTAGGGAAATCTGTCTTGTTCTCCGAATTCGCCGGTGCGAATGGACTGCACCGAGTCTCCCGTCTGAGTCTCTGGGGCTGAGTGTTCGATCGCAGTATTTGAAAGGGCTGGAGCGACAGGAGATCGATCGGCTGCGGTTGGGGTGACGGTTTCGAGATTATTTGCTAAATCGATCGGCTGTTGAACGTAGGAAGAAGCTTCTCGCCCCAACTGTGCAGCTAAATGGTTGACCAAAGCCGCGAACATCGCCTCGCTCTGCTGGTTCAAACCGTACATATTTTCGAGTTCTTGTCTCAAGGAAGCTTGATAGCTTTGCAGATTTGCTTGCAAAGCCTCGAACACGATAGCCATCCTCGAATCGAGGCTCATCAGCAGACTGTCAGCATGAGATTGGAAAAGTTGCATTTGCTCCAACCTCTGAGCCGGCGTCAGCAGCGGGTGTTCTTCTGAGGTTTGTCGGTGAAGTGTTACGTCAATAGCCGATTCTTCATCAGGCGCACTGCCCAAAGAGTATGGTGCTGAGATACTTTGCAATAACTGATTTTCTAGGGAATTTAGAATTTGGGAGAAATCGCTAGTCAAGGTTTCTTCCAAGCGGGCACTCAGTACCTGCAAAAATTCAGCAATGATTTGCTGTTGGTTGGCTTGTTGCTGAGCTAGGGATTGTTGCTGCTGCCGTTTTGCTTCTAGCTGTTTGATTTCTTGAATGAGAGCTTGCTGCTCTTGCCGCAGAGCTTCTATGTCTTCTTGGAGCGGCCCTGTCAGGCTGGAACGCAGGTGGCTGATTTCTCCGGTTACTGCCAGCATGATTTGCTCTGCTGCTGAGGGGCCAGGGGGGGGCAGAGGCACTTTGGGTACTGGAACTGGTTCGGGGCGGACATTTTGGCGGGCCGCGGCCTTTGGGGCCGTTAGCTTTGAGTCTGAGGAAACCAGATAAGCGCGAACTCGCTCTAAAAGTTGGCGCTGGTGGACAGTATCAAGAGAACCCGTCCAAGGCAAGCGGGGTGCGGGCTTGCTGAGTACCTCGTCTATCTCAGCAATCAGTGCTTGAATTTTGTACTTCTGAGAATTCAAGGGCGGAACCTCTGGGAATGCGGCTTGGGAGAAACTTTACCGACAAAAGACTGAAGTCAATCGATTTTAGATTTTAGATTTTAGATTTTAGATTGAAGCATTGACTTGCGCGAGATAAATACGTTCGGCAAGTTTCTCGGATACAGGTTTTTTATTTCTGGACGGATGAATCCGGGGGCTTGTATCCTGGATGCTTTCGCTCAATAATTCACTAATATTTTCTGACAACAGTTAATTAACCTTTTGTCTTCGGATAACTTCTATTGCCTATCATAGGTTAACCGGTACTTCCGCACCAAATGCCCGCTTCTATCAATTGCAAGTGCTTTCAAATTCTGCGACTCAGGGGCGAGTTTCCTGACCCGGAGGCTGATTCCTGCTCGGAATAGCTGTGATCCCGACCAACTTTTGCCTTCACCCGCTTGAACAAAGAGCCCCACACTGTCACCGCGAGTTTCGTTAGGATGTCTGCGCGCCACTGTCTCTTCATTTTTCACCGACTTGGAAAAAACCTCAAACAATTTGCGATTTGGGATACCGAGATTCGGGATTATCCCCGTATACTGGATTTGAGTAACCTTTAATTATAGCCTATTATCTGTATTCATGGCTAGATACTAATGGTACAATAATCTTGGGTAGCAGAAAATTTTGCTGGGAAGTGGGAGGGTTTCGCTCGCCAAGAGCGCCAGTATTTAGGCTTGCAATGGCTGTGGATTTTGCCGATCGTGCTGACATTGGCCAGATTCTAGGCAGTTGCTCGGATTTGGGATCTGTCTGCCGTGGCACCCCTTGCGATCGTGGATTCTGCCTTCTCGAAAGCAAGGCCGAGTGACAACAAATCTCTCAGCAGTGTTAAGCTTGTCTTCGCGAAGTGCTTTCAAAGGTAATTCGATCGGCTCAGTCGTTTGCCACATAGCTAAAATTTTGTTAATAAAATTTGCTCAGTGGTATGTATCTAAAAAATTATGGTATATTCTTTAGTTTCTAGCTCCCAATCAGAGCTTGAGGCTATTAATTACCATATTGAGCCTTTGACCGCAAAACTTTAGAGGTAAAATTGCCGATTTTAGATCCTTGTTTCTCAAATCTGGAATCTCAAATCGAATGACTCGGCTGCAAGCTATTTGTAACTGCCCAGCGCAGCTCAAGCGCATAAATTAAAATGATGGCCTCATGGAAGACCGCTTTAACACCCGAGACCCGAATTCTAATATAAATCAATTGATAGTTTCTACTCCTTTTTTTGCAGGATTACCCGATCCTGTAATCGAGAGAGCAACTGTCCACATCGTTACCCGAAGTCATCCGTCAAATCAAGTGATTTTACTCGAAAATGACTGGGGAACATCAGTGTATTTTATATTGGATGGTTGGGTGAAAATTCGCACCTACAACCTAGACGGAAAAGAAGTAACACTGAATATTTTAGGGAAAGGAGAATTATTCGGGGAAATGGCCGCGATCGAAGAAGCACCGCGATCGACAGATGTGATCACCCTAGCCCCGACACTGATCGGCAATATGCCATCTCAGGATTTTGTGCAGCTCATTCATACCGAGCCTCTAGCAGGCATTCGCCTAGCTCAACTGATGGCGCGTCGCCTGCGACAAGTCAACCGCCGCCTGCGTTTACGAGAGTCCGACAGTACCTCGCGAGTAGCAGATATTCTCTTATTTTTGGCCGAAGGGCAAGGCAAAAAAATCCTGGAAACAGGAGGTACAGAAATACCGAACCTGCCACACAGAGAATTAAGCAGCCTCAGCGGGCTGGCTCGCGAAACAGTAACGCGAGTGCTCAGCAAGCTGGAAAAAAAAGGAACTATTCAGCGCGAACGTGACGTTTTGTGCATTCCCGACCTGCACGCCTTAGAGCGTCTGTTAGTCTAGAAGTATCAGAGTTTGCTTTTATTGAATCTAATTCAAAAGCACTCTCTGTTAACTAAGTGATATTAATGATTTCCTGCAGGAGGTAAAGCTGTGAGTTTTAAGAAAATTTTCGCCGCCTTAGATGATTCTGAACTGGGCCACCGTGTTTTCACGCAAGCTTTAGAATTAGCTCTGAACGATCGCGCCCAGGTGATGCTATTTAACTGCGTTACTGTCAGCACGCTGGGGGAGACGGCAGTGCCAATTCCGGTAGATTTGGGCATGAATGTCGAGTTAATGGATCAAGCTTATCAAGCTCAACGTTTGCGGCTGGAAAGCGACGTAAAACACGCTTCGGGTTTGCTAAAAAATTACTGCGACGCTGCAGCAAAAAAAGGATTGCAGGTAGAATTTGACTGCAAAAAGGACGGCGATCCGGGGCATTGTATCTGTGAAGCAGCCGAAAATTGGGGCGCAGATTTAATAGTATTGGGGAGGCGCGGCCGCACGGGGTTCGCAGAAGCTTTCCTCGGCAGTGTCAGCAATTATGTCGTTCACCACGCATCTTGTTCGGTTTTGGTAATCCAGGAAGGCAAAATTGAAAAATAATGCTGCTGAAAATGTTTGCTGAAAAAATCGATCGAAAATACAGCACTTTCCAGGTAAGTGAAGTACAGAGAAACCGGGTTTCTTGAATAAAACCGATTTCTGGCGAGAAATCCAGAAGAAACCCGGTTTCTGGGGTGTACTTTATAAACCTGGAATCCGCTGTAAGACTTCCGCTCCTGGCTGATTCCCGGTTTCTGCGAGCAATATTAAATTTGGCGGCGAGGCATCCAAACACTGAAACCGGGAATCAGCCGTATCGGGGGCCAGTCCCGTAAAATCTAAAATCTAAAATCTAAAATCGGATGAGTGATTTTTTGTCAGCAGATGCTGCGTCTAATTCGGGTAGTTCACCCAGTACAAATAACGAGCCCCAAACCGCCGATATTTCAGCAATGACTGGCGATCGCCCAAATCCCGATCCGGGGAAGCACATCTCTGGGGAAGCGCCTTTAAGGCTGGTAGAAACGGCTTTTTTGGCAAGTACCGCTAGCTTAATTTGGCTGGTAAATTATTACTTTCCGCTGGGGCCTTTGCTGCGGGTTTTTTTTCCGATACCCATCGCCCTGGTTTACTTGCGCTGGGGCAACCGAGCAGCTTGGATGGCAGCTTTGGTATCGGGTTTGCTGCTGTCGGTACTCATGGGCCCGACGCGGAGCATTTTATACGTGATGCCTTTTGGAATTATGGGAGTTGCGCTGGGAGGACTTTGGAGGCGCAAAGCGAGTTGGTCACTCTCTATTAGTGTGGGCGCTCTCATTGGTACTGTCGGCTTCTTTTTTCGGTTTTGGCTGCTGTCAGCGTTGGTGGGTCAAGACCTCTGGGTTTACGTAACGGCCCAGGTAACAGAGATGGTGGAATGGGTGTTTGTGAAGCTGGGCTGGCTTAATGTACCGAGTTTGAACACAATTGGGGCGATCGCAGCCGGGATGATTTTAGTTAACAATATTGTCTATTTATTTGTAGTGCATTTAGTAGCTTTGCTGCTATTAGATCGTTTGGGAAACCCAATTCCGCGCCCACCAAGCTGGGTGGAAGTTTTGATCGATTATAACGATCAAGCATGAAAACCCCGTGACTTTAGTCCGGGGAAGAAAAACAGAAGGAGGCTAAAGCCTCCCATTTCCTTTGTTAGAACCAAGTTTTTACGACTAACTTTATAGTATACGAAACTTACGTGTAAAGCTTTGTGAACAACTCAAGCGATATTAAGCCGATGTTGTTAGCATAAGCATATCGTGATGAGGTCGAAGTCATGCTAGTTTTTGAATTCAAAGCATACGGAAAAAAGCAGCAATTTGCCGCTGTAGACGAAGCAATTAGAACAGTACAATTCATCCGTAACAAAGCATTGCGCTTTTGGATGGAAAACCAAAAAGTCAACAAGTATGACTTGAATAAGTACAGTGCTGTTTTAGCTAAAGAATGGACGTTTTGCGATGAACTCAACAGCATGGCTCGACAATCAAGCGCAGAAAGAGCGTGGTCGGCAATCGCCCGATTTTACGACAACTGTAAAAATAAAATTACCGGGAAAAAGGGTTTTCCGCAGTTTCAGAAAGACAATCGGTCGGTCGAATATAAAACGACCGGGTGGCGGATGGCAACTGACCGAAAATCTATCACTTTTACCGATAAAAAAGGCATCGGAAAACTTAAGCTGAAAGGGACGCGCGACTTACATTTTTATCAGCTTACCCAGATTAAGCGAGTACGCTTAGTCAAACGAGCCGATGGATACTACATCCAGTTTTGCGTTCAAGTTGACCGTTCCGAGAAGATTGAAGTTACAGGTAATGCTATTGGATTAGACGTGGGGCTCAAAGAGTTCTACACAGACTCTAATGGTGTTACAGTCGAAAATCCGCGTTTTCTGGGCAAAGGAGAGCGCCGACTAAAGAAAGCCCAAAGGCGGCTTTCAAAGCGAGTCAAAGGTTCAGAAAATAGAAAAAAAGCTAGGGTAATTCTAGGAAAACGCCACCTCAAAATAAGTAGACAGCGTAAAGATTTTGCTGTGAAATTAGCAAGATGCGTCATCCAGTCAAACGACTGTGTAGTCTATGAAGATTTGAGAATCAAAAACATGGTGAAGAATCACTGCTTAGCTAAATCGATTAACGACGCATCTTGGTATATGTTTCGAGTGTGGATGGAATATTTCGGTAAAGTATTCGGAAGGATTACAATTGCCGTGCCAGCCCACGGGACGAGTCAAGAATGTTCTAGCTGCGGAACCATGGTTAAGAAAAGTCTATCAACGCGAACTCACGCTTGTCGGTGTGGATGTGTATTAGATCGCGATCACAACGCAGGTAGAAATATCCTAAGTCGGGGATTAAGTACGGCGGGGCACGTCGGAACTTGGATCTTAGATCCGAACGCTTGTGGAGAGTTGACCGCTACCGATGTTGAAGTAATTCTGCATCGGCAAGTTGATTCTGCGAATCAAGAATCCCCTCGGCTTTAGCCAGGGGAGTGTCAAGAAGAGTAGTTATTGGGCCTGGGGCATGCGGCATGGGGCATCGGGCATTGCTAATTGCTAATGGCTACTAAATAACTAATGACTAATAACTAATAGACCTCTCCTGCAAAGCAAGTCTTGAACAGGCAAGATGCCTGTTCCACAATAATTATTGCAGAGGTCTAATGACTGCTGACTAATGACTACTGACTACTGACTAATGACTAATTTATGATTGGTATTTATACAGAAATTGAACAGGGGCAGCGATGGCTCGATCGCTATCGAGGACGAAAACCGATATTTGCCTGCGTGTTAGGATTTACCGCGACAGGCTTAATTCCGGGGATTTCAGCAGCAGGAGCAACCCCGCACGATCGACAATTTACTTGTTTAGCCGATGCAGAATTTTTGTATAACGGCCCCCAACCGTCGCCCCAATATCCTTTGCCGCCCCTAGAAGCGGGTGCCTCGCCGGTACTGATATCTCGCGCTGTAGTCGAAGCTTTGGAACTGCCGCTTTACCTATTTAATGCTGGTTTGCCCCTCCCACCTACCGTACCTGCAATTGATTTGGGCGGCACTCCGGCAAAGTGTCTGATTTCTGGCAATGCTTTAGAACTCGAAACAGTCAAACATTTGCTCGAACAAGGATTAATTTGGGGAGCTAAATTGGCTGCTCAAACTAATGGCAGCTATTTAATTTTAGGGGAGTGCGTAGTTGGGGGAACGACTACTGCTTTGGGCGTGTTAATGGGTTTGGGTATTGCAGCGGCAGGCAAAGTGAATAGTTCTCATCCTCGCTGCAATCACGCTCAAAAATTGGCTGCGGTGACAGCGGGACTCAATAATGCTGAGTGGGAAATTAACGGACAAAACAGCACTCCCCTAGAATTGGTAGCGGCGGTGGGCGATCCGATGCAAATAGCGGTGGCGGGAATGGCGATCGCCGCGAGTCGGACTTGCGGGGTGCTTCTGGCCGGGGGTACGCAAATGCTGGCAGTATACGCTTTGATGCAAGCCTTAGCCCGTGAATATGCTCTGCTATGGTGTCCCGAACAAGTTGCGGTGGGGACTACGCGCTGGGTAGCCGAAGACCCTACAGGAGACACTGTAGGACTTGCTAATGATATCGGCGGTGTGCCTCTGTTCGCCGCGCAGCTAAGTTTTGCGGGTTCTCGCTACGGGCAACTGCAAGCTTACGATCGCGGCTATGTTAAAGAAGGGGTCGGTGCGGGATCGTGTGCGATCGCCAGTGGCTTGACTGCAAATTGGACTCCAACTCAACTCCTCCACGCTGTTGAAGCTTTAGCCTCGCGGTGTGAAGTTAAAAATTAAGTACGTAGTTATAGCAATCGATCCCGGATTTGCGAACTTCTCTCTTTCTGCTCTTTGTGCTCTTTGTGCTCTTTGTGCTCTTTGTGCTCTCTCTCTGCGCCCTCTGTGCCCTCTGCGGTTCATCAAAAAAAATCTTGTTCACCAAACAAAGAGGATTGCTATTTCTATACCAAATCTCGCCTTAATATGCTATTTCCATCCTACTTGTGCGAGACCAAAAACTCCCTACAATCACTCTATAAGTAGACGAGCATAAATCGACGCAAATTGTATTTTTTCTGAAATTAATACCCGATACCCGGTAGCAATATTTAATTAGGCCCGCCTAGATGTTGCGAGTGCATTCTTTTGGAGAGCAACTGTTCTTCCAAGGCGGCAATTCGATTGTAAGCTGCTGTTAGCTGAGCTGTTAAGCGCTGGATTTGAATCTCAGCGCTCAGCTCTTTTTCCAGGCTTTGAGAATTTTTGTCGAAGTAGCTGTCATCTAACAGTATGTCTTTGTGTTCGAGGAGGCCGTCGAGACTGCTGTAGCTTTGATAGGGGGAGGTTTGATCATTTCCTAGCGTTCCAGAGCGATCGTTTCTCTGTTGCTGAGTCAGCTTCGTCTCCTTGGCCGACTCCAAGAGCTTTTCATTGAGGTTTTCTATGAGTTTGTAGAGGGCCTCGACTTGTTGGCTCAATACTGTAACTTGCTGGCGGAGCGCTTCCATACAATTATCCTTTGGCTCGTAACTTAATATCTTTACATTTTAGGTAAATCTTTACATAACTTGGATTTATCACTAAATTATTTAATTTTTGACGTAATTGTTGTGTTTCTAATTCTGACGGTAGATTTAGGGAGCCAGCCTGAAGATAATCGCTCGCCATTCGTGAGTCGATTGTAGATTTTAGATTTTAGGTTTTACATAGTCTTGGACACAGGAACCGGGTTGGTTAACCTCCATACTTCGTTCAAACCTTGAATCAGAGATAAAACGTCGGGTTTCTGAGAGTCGGATGGCAGAGCGTCCTATTAGATTGACTTCGCTCTCGCTAGTGCTTTCAGGATTTAGATAAATTGGTTTTTAGTTTTTTTAGTTATTAATCTGTCGCCGATATAAAAATACTTTTTCACTTCGGTTGTGTAAAAAGCGTCATCTAACGGCAGATGGCAGCGCTCTCGTTGTTTCGTTATATTAAAAAATGTAACACAGATGCAGTCGATCGACCGGGCTGACGAGCAAAACTGGCTCAAAGTAACTTGCAGCACAGAAATTAGGCGTTAAGTTGACGGAGTTTTCGGCATCGGAAAGCTCGATCGACAATGTAGAAGGTAAAATCAGGGCAAGAGCCAATCGATTGCGCGATTTTAGATTTTAGATTTTAGATTTTAGATTTTAGATTTTAGATTTTAGATTTTAGAATTGATCCCATGGATAAATTCGGGGGATTGTATCCTGGATGCTTTCGGTCAAACAGACTCTCTTGGCAGCAGAACCGAGTACAATGGCTCTGTGTTTGAAAAAGAAATAAGACAAATCGGCGCCCACTACCGGACTCGACAAACAATTATTTCCCCGGCTGTAGAACACAAAACGATGGGTCAATATTTAGAAAAGCGGATTGACAGGTGAAACGAAGGTCTTTGCTATTGGGGGCCGCCACCCTAACTTTAAGTCAATTGGCGGCAGGGTGCGACTCGAAGCCGATTCTCAAAATTCGATCGCTCAAAAACGGTATTCCGGCCCAACTGGTAAGCAAATTTAGGCGCGATGTACAACCGTCTCCGCTTTTACAGGTAACGCAAGAAGCACAATTAAAAGAATTATTCGCCCTGTTGCAGGAGTGGAAACGGGTTCCCGAATCAAAAAATCAAGCTAACTTGGTGATGTTGGGAGATTACTGGCTGACTTTGGCAATTCGGCAAAAATTGATTAAGCCGATCGATCCTGGTAAGTTTGCTAATTGGTCACAATTGCCCGAAAGATGGCAAAAACTCGTCAGGCGCAACGATGAGGGTAAATTAGATCCTCAAGGTAAAGTGTGGGCTGCACCTTACCGCTGGGGAAGTACGGTAATTGCCTATCGAACCGACAAATTTAAGGCTTTGGGGTGGACTCCGACAGATTGGAAAGACTTGTGGCGAGTCGAATTGCGCGATCGAATTTCTCTGCCAGACAGTGCCAGAGAAGTTATCGGTTTAACATTAAAAAAACTAGGGAAATCTTACAATACGCAGCAATTAGATCAAGTCCCAAATCTCAAAAAAGAACTCGCAAATTTGCACCAACAAGTTAAACTTTATAGTTCGGACGCTTACCTGCAACCATTAATTTTAGGCGATACTTGGTTGGCAGTAGGTTCCTCTGGGGACTTGCTGCCGCTGCTGCAAACTCAAAAGGATATTGCTTTAGTAATTCCAGTTTCGGGAACTGCACTGTGGACAGATTTGTGGGTACAACCAGCATCAGGGAATCCAGTTTCTTTAGTGGAGAAATGGATTGATTTTTGCTTGCAGCCTCGGGTTGCTCCTCAATTATCTTTGCTGGCTAAGGCTAGTTCGCCGATAATTGTCGGCATGAAACCCGAAGATTTACCGGAAGCTGTTCGCACTAATTCTGTGTTGTTGCCGGATGCTAAGATTCTTGCTGCTAGCGACTTTCTGCTGCCGTTTGGGGATGCGGGCATTTCGCTGTATCGATCGCTCTGGCAAGAAATTCGGCAAGTAGTGAGAAGTTAAATTACAGTCATCCCGCGAGCCCGCCAGGGGTTGAAACCCCTGTCTAATAGCTAAAGTCCTCTCAAAGAGGACTGAAGAACTCATTAGTCGTCTTCAGACGACTTTAGCTTTGAGGCAGGGGTTTCAACCCTTGCCGGACTATGGGTTTGACCTTAAGTTGACACTCCCAAAGGCACGGCGCCGTGTCCTAACTCTTGTAAGGACACTAATCTAAAAGCCTTTCACCCCTCCTCGAAGACCTGGATTTGACAGAGATTCTAAATCAATCCGACAGTTAAGCCGATCGCCCTTGCACGAATAAACTGCCAAAGCAGTGCCTTGACGGTTGCAAACTCGCACATTGTAACCATAATCGCTGGCGACAGTGCCGAAGCGGTTGACAAACTGATAGCGTTCCATATAATCGAGCAAACTCCAAAGTTGGCGATTGACTATGATAATTACCCAAGTATTGCCGGGATCGACAAACCAGCGATCGAGCAATTTGCCGCCATAGAGTTTTTGAGCTAACCACAGACTCGGCACGCTTTTTTCCGTTTGCGAAAGCGGGGGCGACGGGAAATTAGCAGCGCTGCCAGTCGGGCAGACCGGCTCCTGGGCAAAAGCCGCAGATTGCTCGCATAGCAAGGCTCCGAGGCACGCATAACAGGCGATCGGGAACAAAAATAAACTTTTTGTCAAAATGCTATTCTTGCGGGTATCAACATCGTATTTCATAATTATTGTTTTCTTTTTTATATATTTCCCGTAGGGGCGGGTTTTACCAACCATTTATGTCGGCAAGTCGCCATCTAGAAAACCCGCCCCCGCACAGCAGATAATCTACATCAACCTTACCTTTTACGATATGCAAAAGATGTAAATTGCGATTTTGTGTTGCGGAGGGGCGGGTTTATTAGTATTGTTTGTTTTTGGCTTTTATTGTTAGTAAAACCCGCCCCTACAATATTAAAATTCCGATCGCCTAAACAATGAAGCAGGCAGACAAGCAGTAAAAGTAGAACCGCAATCTAACTCGCTAGTAACTTCAATATCGCCGCCCATCATCTGACAAAAACGCTGACTGATAGTCAGTCCCAAACCAGTACCCCCGTACTTGCGAGTAGTTGAATTGTCCGCTTGAGTAAAAGGTTGGAACAGTCGCTCTTGCTGTTCTGGTGTCATGCCGATGCCCGTGTCCGTCACTCGGAAAATTAAAAAATCTGCATCCAAAATTAACATTTGAGCAACTTTCGGTTGATATTTATTTTTTAATTCTTCACTGGTAATTCTTTCGACAGTAAGCACGATCGCCCCATTAGCAGAAAATTTAGCAGCATTGCTGAGCAAATTCAGCATTACCTGCCGCACTTTCATCAAATCGCCGTGCATCGCGCCGATATTGTCAGAACTCAATACTTCCAAAGTATTGCCGTTTTTATCCATTAGCGGTTTGATAGTTGTTGCCACCTCCTCGATTAAGCCGCCGACATCGAAGCTTTCGAGGTAAATCTCCATCTTGTCAGCTTCAATTTTGGAAATGTCGAGAATGTCGTCAATTAGGCGCAGCAAATGTTTCCCAGCAGTGCGAATTTTGTCTAAATCCGAGACAACCTCTAAGTTGCCCAACTCTTCGGCATCTTCCACCAGCATATCGCTGTAGCCGATAATCGCGTTGAGGGGAGTGCGTAACTCGTGGCTCATGTTTGCCAGAAAAGCACTCTTGGCGCGGTTGGCGAGTTCTGCGGCTTCTTTAGCCAACTGCCATGCTTCCTCAGCGTCTTTGCGTTCGGTGATATCCCGCAGTGTCGCCACCACCGCTTCGACGCTGCCGTCTGTCGCCGATACCGGGCTGAGAATGTACTCGTAGTCGCGGGTTCCCCAGTTTGCCGTGGGGACAATTACTTCGCCTTTGACGGGTTCGGCTGTGGCAAATATGCCCTGGCATTCTTGGTGAACCCGCTGCATAATTGTTGGTGGCCAGCCTAATTCCTGCCAGGTTTTGCCAATCATTTCTCTGGGGTTCATGCCGGCAGCTTGAGCCGCGGTGCGGCTGACATAGGTGTATTTCCCCGATCGATCTACTAGAAAAATTAGGTCAAGAGAAGCACCGAGAATGCCGTCAACTGTTCTGGCGTGTCGGGCTACTTGAGCCGTCATTTGTCTGACTGTGATGGCGCCGCGGACTCTGGCGGCGAGTTCAAACCGCAAGAGTTCGTTGGCTTGTTTGAGGAATAGGGTGCGCTGTTCGACTTCTATTTCTAGTTCTGCTTTGGCTTTTTCTAGGGTGCGTTCGGCAAGTTTGCGATCGCTCACATCTGTAGAAATTGTACCGACTGCATAAGCTTTACCTTCGGAGTTGCAGAGGGGAAATTTCAGAGAAATATAAGTGTGCGGGCCGTCGTCTTGAGGAATGATTTCTTCGAGGGTTAGGGGCGAGGAGGATTCGAGAACTTTCAGGTCATTTTCTCGCAGGGCTGCTGCTTTGTCTTGGGGAAAAATATCGCCGTCGGTTTTCCCTGTTATTTGCTCTTTTGCGATGTCGAACAAATTGTCAAAATGGCGGTTGGTGAGCAGGTATTTTCCGTCAAGGTCTTTGATGTAAATTACTGCTGTTGAGTTGTCTAAAATAGCTTGCAGTAGTGCTTCGCTCTTTCGCAGGGCTTTTTGAGTGTTTTGGCGATCGAGTATTTCTGGCTGCAATTCCCAGTTGAGGCGATTTAAGTCTTGCCAAGCTTCCTGGACTTGATTTAAGGCGATCGCGCTTTTTTCTAATTCTGTATTTTCTGTATTTACCTGCCGCGACTGGTTTGAGACGGAGTTTTCGGGCAATTCTAGGGGTTGGAAAGCGAGCGGTATGTGGGGATTTGCGATTTGGCGATCGTCAGCCAATTTTTTATATCGAAAATCGACCGCTAATTTACCATCTAAACTCGATTTTTTGGGAAATAAATCTGGAAATTCGCCGAAATTTAAATTGTCATAAATGAGATCAAACTTCCGGGATCGCTGCGGTTCGGCGCTGGAGTTAAATGCCCAATTCCCCTCTGCTGTTGATAAATCTGAGTTAGCGGGTTTGGCAATTCGGCGGGTGACGGCAACTCCCAAGGCGAACGGGATAACGGCAGCCGCAGACATTGCCAGCAGCCAGTTATTGCCCCCCCAAGTTTCTATTGATGTTTTGGGGATGAATCGCACTAAAATTGCGGCTGGTTTTCCGGCTAAATTGCCAAGGGATTTGGCAGCTACAGCATAAGTTTGACTGCCTGTTTGTACGTTTCCGGCGACTGGTTTGCCGCCTGCTGCGAGTGCAGATTTCAGCAGCGATTTCTCTGCCAGCAAGTCTGGTAACTGTTGGTTTTTGGTAACTGCTTGCGAACTTGCCAAAACAAATTTGCCGTCAGCCAGCGGTGCGTAGATAGCCTGATATCCCCCGCCCTGTAAATTGAGGGTTTCGGTGCTAGCAACTGCCGAAGTTGGGCTGATAATTTCTCCTAAAACTAAGGCAGCAATCACGGTCTGATTTTTGGGATCTTTTATGGGAATTGCTGCGTAGTGGAGGAGAACAGGGCGAGATCCCTTTCCGGGCGGCAAAGATCCCAATTGTTCCTGAACTTCCGATTTAGCAATGATTTCGGTGGCGGTAATTGGCTCTTTTGTAGCGAATACTCGATCGACTATTTTTTGCAGGTTAAAACTTTTTCCCTTCTGGTTAGAGTTGACGCTAACCACTATCTGCCTGTTTTTTCCAACTAATGCCGCGCTGTCTATTTCCCCTGTTGTGACTTGATTTTCTATAATTTGCTTGACAGATTTTTGCAAATCTGATACTTTTTTACCGCTGTTGTAAGCTAAGGCTATTTGGGCGATCGTTTTGCTGTCAGAGGAGTTTTGCAAACGGTCGGCGGCGCGATCGAGTTTGAGATTGTAGTTAATTTCACTAAGGCTCAGTTCTGATTTAGCTTGATTTTGCAGTTGATTGCTTCCAACTGCCGATGTTAGCCAAAGTGCTGCAGCCGTTAGTCCGACGGGCAAGATTGTTTGTAAAGTCAGCAGTCCGATTAGCTGTTTTCTGGTAACAGATAAGTTGTAGGTACACGGCTTGAAAGCTGCTTTCAATCTTCTTTCGGAAGTCGCAACTTTAGTTTGCTGCAGACAATTTTGCTGGCTGTCGTTTAACTGAGTATGAGCCATAGTAGTAGATGCGGGATCGGTTATAGATGACAGGCGATCAATTTTAGATTTTAGATTTTAGATTTTAGATTTTAGATTTTAGACTTCGGCGTGAGTGCTCAGTTGAACGATTTTAGATTTTATATCGAGTTCGGTTAATCACTCATCATAAAATTGTTGCCTCTCGCCGCCAACCCAGCAAGAAAATGACTGGGGTATTCTCAAATAAATCGGTTTCTAGCTGTTGAATCAGATGGTGTTATTTAGTTGTTTTTACATATAATAGTCGGCTCCTATTTAAAGTGTGTTGGGAGCATCCAAATGAGTGCTTTCACAGGAGTGTTCGCGGTTAGATGTAGGCTTTGCTGTGCAAGATACTCGCTCCTCAAAAACGCTTTTTGCAAAATCGGGATGCTCCTCCATACAGTCGTAAAACGAAGTAGTTGATCGATCGACTGTATCGTAAATTTAGTTAAACAGAGATGTTGCACCATTTTCAATAAGGTTTTTATGGGCGGGCTCTCCTGCCCAACCCCTACTCCCCACAAGAAATTAATTCTTTGTGGAACAGGGATCTTGCCTGTTCTGGAGAATGGTGCAAGATGTCAGTTTAAACCAAAGTTTAGCGTAATTATTGCAACACTTAGATACGCTCGATCGACCTTTTCCCTGCTTCACACCTTTTTTTCAATCCCACAACCGCCTGCCTGCTTTGCCACCGAGTCGCTGGTGAGTATCTTTGAGCAAGGTTGGGATGTCTAACTCTTCGGGACACCGGGGCAAACATTCGCCGCAATCGGTGCAGCGGTTGCCTTTGCTGCCGGGAAACCAGTGTCCGGCATTTTCAAACATGGCATAGCGGTATTTGCCAAAGTCAGTCATGTCGCACCCGACGGCGAGATTGCGGAGTCGCAATACTTCGGGAATGTTGATGTTTTCCGGGCAAGGCAAACAGGCATAGCACTGGCTGCATTTGTCGGTTTTCAAAGTGGCTGCAATAACCGATTCTAGCCGATCGAACGCAGCGATTTCGGCGTTGGTGAGGGGAAAGTCGCGATCGCAATATTTCAGGGGTTGCTCTAATTCTGTGGCATTTGCAGGGCCCACACTCAAAGTCCCAATCCTAGTATCGCTAAGTAAAAATCGATAGTTCAACTCTAAAGGCGAGAAAGGCGAGCACAATTGTGCGAGAGTTTCCGGGGGCGTGTAGAGTTGCCCTCCTTTATCGGCTGGGGAAATGATGAAAACGCCCATATCTTTGTCTTTGGCGAGTTCAATTGCCGGGGCGTTGCGCTGAAAAAAATAGTAATAATGCAGGTTGACAAATTCAAACAAATCTGTATTGATTGCAGCCAAAATCAGATCCAGAGGCCCGTGAGTCGAAAAGCCGACGTGCCGAATGATCCCATCAGCCAGGGCTTTGCGTACTGCTTGCATACAGCCTGTGGCCGATCGCACCATCGCCAAATGTTCCCAAGTATTCAAACCGTGAATTGCCAGACAATCGATATAGTCTAAATTCAGGCGTTTGAGGGATGCGTCGATGCAGCGTTCCATTGCTGCTGCATCCTCGGTTGGGGAAATTTTTGTAGTGACGTGGAGGCGCGATCGATCGACAGACAAACCAGCCGAAAGGGCCGCGCCAAGATAGTCCTCGCTGCAACCGTAACCTGCAGCCGTTTCCAGGTGATTGATTCCCTGAGACACAGCCTGTTGTACAGTCTGACAGGCAGTTTCCTCAGAAGCCAAATAGCGCATGGTTCCCAAGGAAAATACAGACAGGTGCAACTCCGTTTTGCCAAACCGTCGATAGCGCATAAAGTTTAGGAAGTTTCGCCCGGGCTGAAGCCGCTTCTCTTAATCAAATCCTCTGGACGGAGGTTTGAGATAAATTCCCGGAAGGCCCGGCGTTCGGCCTCATCAGCATCTCGATCGACAGGTATCGAAGCATCGGCGACGACTTCTTCCATCACCCAGATGGGGCTATTCGTTCGCAAGGCTAGGGCGATCGCGTCGCTAGGTCGGGCATCGATCTCTTTTTTAACTTCTCCCTGACGGACGATCAGCACGGCATAGAACGTGTTATCTTGCAGCGAGTGAATAACTATGCGCTCCAAGGTAAGACTCCATGCCTCTAAAAAATTGACCATCAGATCGTGAGTTAAGGGCCGAGGAGGTTTGTGGCCTTCGATCGCGCTAATAATAGCCTTTGCTTGCTCCTGACCGATATAAATAGGCAAAGCCCGTCGCTCAGTAGCGTCTCTCAATAGGACAATAGGACTGCGCGTGGCTGCATCTAAGGCAATTCCAGCGACTTTCATTTCAATCATAAAAATACTCGGTAAGTGGGAAACTCAGAGACTTTAGTCCTGAGAGGGAAACAACATGGGCGGTTTCAACACATTCGACTACGCGAGAGTGACCACCACCTTGAATCCCCTTTCCCCTTTCGGGGGTAGAGGGGTATGGTTGCCCCTCTTTGGAGATATGGTTGTCTCCGGCTCCCTTTCGGGGTAATGTTCGCTTGTCGGTCAATGTTATGAGAGCTTGTTAGACTTGCAACACTGTCTCTGTTACCTTAAGACTGTTTAATTGCAAATGACAGAGCGGAAAACTAGCGTCGCATTCAAGGAGTGTCGTGACTCAAATAACGTAGCCAGTTAAGGCTGAGGCCCGTCAGCACAGCTTGCTTCGATTGCTCTTACAAGCTCAGTCCCTGGTTTTAGGGCTGGGTTACTGACAGAATTAAGAAACTGCAAGGCGGTAGAAAACTCGGACATAAAGATGACCTAAATCCAGTATGACTCGATCTTCGCCTGAATCTGCAACTGATCTGGGACTATCGATTTTAGATTTTAGATTTTAGATTTTCGATTGACTCCGGGGGACAGGGGGACGGCAAAACCTCCTGCGTCTGGTTTGTGACTGTGGTTTGATGTAAATAGGCGATCGACTAAGGAAAAATACTTATGTTTACAGGACTGATTCAATCTCTCGGAAAGCTGAAGTCGTTAGGCAACGATTATTTCCAAATTTCCTGTACCTCAAACAACTCCTACCTAATTTTACAAGATTTGGCCATTGGGGACAGCGTAGCCGTGGATGGAGTCTGTTTGACGGTAGTGGAAGTTCTGCCTGCGACGGGTTTTGTCGCCGTCGCTTCCCCAGAAACCCTCCGGCGCACAACTCTGGGATCATTCCCCGATGCTTTGGTGAACCTAGAAACCTCCCTGCGCGCCGGTAGCAAATTGGGGGGACATTTTGTGACGGGGCACGTAGATGCGATCGGCACTTTAGCGACATCCACCCAAACCGCCAACGCTTGGGATATGCGCTTTACTGCCCCACCTGTAGCAAATTCGGGATGGCAACGTCAAATCGCACCTTACATCGTTTCCAAGGGCAGCATCGCCGTCAACGGCATCAGCTTAACCGTGGCAGATTGCGATGCTGACGGTAATTGGTTTGAAGTTGCTGTCATTCCCCACAGTTTTGGTGAGACAAACCTCAGCTATTTGCAACCAGGAAGTTTAGTAAACTTAGAAGCAGATATTCTGGGCAAATATGTCGCCAAATTTCTCCGCAGCGGCTCAAAATCCCATCCCGAACCTTGGGAAGAAGATTCCGCAATCAACAGTTTAGGAACAATTACACCCGAATTCTTAGCAGAACACGGATTTATGTAATCAATGAAACAATAAAAATCATTGCTGAACGAAGTAGCTGTGGGCAGACTAGCATCTTTTTATCATTTAGAATATAACTTTTAGTTGTAGTATATCACCATTCTCTTGCTTTGCACAACTCATTGATACGTGCTATATACCATTGACGTTGAACAGAGAAGGCGGTACAATTTTTATTAGGGGTTTCTCGGCTATCTCTTCCAGCGACTGTGTAAGTCCTGACTGCGACGAGTGTAAGGTAGATATGCCAATCTACAAAGAAAAAAAAATGAAAAATCTTGTTAAAAAGCAATGCAGCCAGATTCTCAAAAATCTCCCACTTTACCTCTCGTCTCAGTCATTATCCCTGCATACAACGCTGAGCCATTTATTGAAGAAACTCTGAAATCAGTTTTAGCTCAAACTTATCCAGCAATTGAAGTTTTAGTAGTCGATGACGGTTCCCAAGATCGAACTCCTGAAATTGTCGAAAAATTTGGCCAAAAAGATTCTCGCGTCCAGCTTCTGAAACAGCCAAATTCTGGAGTCGCTGTTGCTCGAAACTTAGGAATTCAGAAATCCAGAGGAGAATATATTGCCCCCATTGATGCCGATGATATTTGGTATCCTGAAAACATAGAAAAACAAGTTGAATCTATGTTGGAGGGAGGGGAAGAAGTAGGGGTAGTCTATTCGTGGACAGTGGACTTAGATGAAAAAGGATTGCTAACAGGAGGATTCCGGTCTTTTAGAATTGAAGGTGACGTGTACGCCACCCTAATCTGCCACAACTTTATAGGAAACGCGAGTGCTTCTATGATCCGTCGCAGTTGTTTGGAAAAGGTGGGGGTTTATGACAAGACATTGAAGGAAAGGAATGCTCAAGGCTGTGAAGACTGGGACTTATACCTGCGGATAGCAGAGCTTTATCAATTTCGAGCCGTGCCGGAATTTTCCATTGGCTATCGCAGAATGTATAACACTATGTCTACCAACTATACGGCAATGGCGAATTCTCAATCTTTGATGCTGCAAGCGGCCAAGCAACGGCATCCCGAAATTCCCGATTTCCTGCACCGATTATCTACCAGTAATTTTTTGCTGTACTTAGCGAACCAAAGCAGCCGCAACGGCCGCGATCGCACCGCGCTCTTTTGGTTATTCCAAGCTTTAAAAACTGAGTGCATCTCACCCTTATTACGTTCTGGCTTTTACATAGTATTGGGAAAGAGCCTTCTAAACCTATTATCCCAGTCTGGGAAACATCAGGATGCTCTAGATGCACCTGTGAGAGTAGAAGATACGCCATACTCTGAGAACCCACCGATGGGCCGGGAGGTGTTGGTAGAGCTCCGGCGCAAAAAGATCGAATTCATGGTAACGATAGGGAACATTTTTCACCAGTCAATTTCCCTCCTTGTCCAGCGAAATCAACCAAATATTGACACGCTCCCTTAAGTAAAAATTAGCGCCACGCCACCGACAAAGGCAGAGTTGTCTTATGAAAAAAGAAATTCAGGCTATTAGAACTCTGCTACCCCTCCTCAAGCTTTATCCTTGGGCTATCCCGGCAATGATTTCCTTGGGTATGCTTGCTTCCCTTTCCGACGGCTTTGGCATTAGCTTATTCATTCCCTTTTTGCAAACTTTACAGCAAGAACAAGCTCAGGCTATAACTGGCAATTCTTTCATTGATTCTCTGAACCAGATATTCGCTGGTGTCCCTGCTGGCTACCGCGCCTTAATCATTCCATCTTGTATTTTAGTCAGCATCCTCATCAAAAACCTGATTGTCTATAGTAATTCTCTGCTTTTTGCTTGGTTAAATTCGCGAATTAGCAACCGATTGCGCTGCCAAATTTTTAACCAAACTTTAACCGTTAGCTACTCTTTCTTAGAGCGCAGCGAATCGGGAAAGATTATGAATATTTTGGCAACAGAGAGTTGGCAGACTAGCAAAGCTTTGAGTTTGTTTGTTAACTTGATTACGTCTGCTTGTACGATTACTGTCCTGGCGACGCTGTTACTGCTCATCTCTTGGCAACTCACCTTAATTATCAGTATAGCGCTCTTCCTCATCTCACAGTTCATCCAGTTTGTGACGCGGCGAGTCAAACATCTGGCACAGCAAGCAGTAGACGCCAATTCTCAGCTCGCTGTCCGAATGTGGGAGGGATTAGGGGGGATGAAAACCATCCGCTCCTTTGGACGGGAATCTTACGAGCAAGAACGCTTCGATCGCGCTTCCCTGCAGGTGCGAAACACCTTTTTGCAACTCGATATGCTGGGAGGGCTCATCAATCCGCTCTATGAAGTTTTTTCCGCACTCCTCCTGCTAGCAATTTTGGCGATCGCCCTCCTGCAAAACCAGTCAGCTATGCCAACGCTGCTGACTTTTTTATTCATCCTCTACCGCTTGCAACCGCAGGTGCAACAACTAGATATCGCGAGGTTAGGTTTAGTCTCTACCGCCTGTTCTGCTGAAGTGGTAATGTCTTTTTTAGACACTTCGGATAAACCTTACATCCGCTCTGGTACAGTTCCCTTTGACAAGCTGAAGCAGGCGATCTATTTTGAGTCAGTTTCCTTAACTTACAATCCTGAAGATCGGCCGGCAATAGAGGCTGTCTCCGTCGAGTTTAAACGCGGCGAAACGACTGCTTTAGTGGGGCCATCGGGTGCGGGAAAATCTACGATCATCAGCCTCCTCTGCCGCTTTTACGAGCCAACATCAGGAGGAATTTATGTTGACGACTGCTCATTAAAAGAACTTAATTTAATGGACTGGCGGAAACGAATTGCGATTGTCAGCCAAGATGTCCATATCTTTAGCGGGACGGTGAGGGATAATATCGCCTATGGGCGTTTAGAAGCAACCGAGGCAGAAATTTTTGAGGCGGCAAAACTTGCCAATGCTCACGATTTTATCAGCCAACTGCCGGAAGGGTATGACACGAAAGTGGGCGATCGCGGCGTTCGCCTTTCTGGCGGGCAAAGGCAGCGCATTGCCCTCGCTCGGGCGATTGTCCGCAACCCAGATATTCTAATTCTGGATGAAGCAACGAATGCTCTGGATAGTATTGCCGAAAACTTGATTCAGGATGCCCTCAATACGCTCAGCCAGGATCGTACCGTCATTGTCATTGCTCACCGCTTATCGACGATAGAAAATGCGGATAAAATTATTGTGATGGAAAATGGCAGGGCGATCGAACAAGGCAACCTCCAGTATTTGCTGAAACTCGACGGCCTCTTCGCCAAGCTTTATCACTTGCAACACCGTAACGTACAAAACTAAGTAAAAAACTAAGAGTAAGTTGGTGAATTATTTATGCCTTATCCCATCCTTGACATTGAAGTGACACAGCCCCTCCCAAATCTGATAATTTCTGAGGAGGATACAGGAATTGCCTTAGTTGTGCGGCGCAAAGATAAAGCTGTTGGTTTGATCATGCAGCCTCTTCCTCCCAAGACCGTCTTTTCTCCTGAAGATTTAGCTAAAATCATTGAACGGGAGGTTGGCATTAAGTTACTTCAGGAATCGATTAGAGAAGAGCTAACTCCTGCCGAAAATGGCGATCCCTTTCCGCCGCTGACAGTAGCAATTTGTACGAAAGATCGGCCGGACAACTTGGCGCGGTGCCTGCAACATTTACTCAAGTTGCAAACACCTATTTTGGGTGAAAAGCTTTACTTTGAAGTGTTAGTAATTGATAATGCACCTTCAGATGAAAGAACGAAGGAATTGGTAGACTCTCTACCAGGAGTTCGCTATGGCCGGGAACCAAAACCCGGTTTAGACTTCGCTCGCAATCGCGCCTTGCAGGAAGCAACGGGCGAACTATTAGCCTTTCTTGACGATGATGTCACGCCCGATCGCCAATGGCTCAAAGGCTTGAGGGAAGCTTGGGCAGAAAATCCTGATGCTGGCGGTTTTACAGGGTTAGTGCTGCCTTATGAGTTAGTGACTGAAGCCCAAATTTTATTTGAAAGCAGAGGAGGCTTTCGACGCGGTTTTGAAAAAATTCGTTATGGTCAAATCTTGCCCTATAATCCCTTATACCCCTGTGGGGCTGGCATATTTGGAGCTGGTTGCAATATGGCATTTCGCCGAGATGTTCTACTGAAATTAGGGGGATTTGATGATGCACTCGATACAGGTGCGCCTCTCCCCGGCGGTGGCGATTTAGATATGTTTTATCGAGTTGTTCGCGCTGGCTATCCCCTCGTCTATGAGCCTCGCTATCTGGTGTTTCACCAACACCGTCGGGAATATGAAAAATTGCGCCGCCAGTATTGGACGTGGGGTTTAGGTTTTATGGCTTTTGTCGTAAAATCTTATCAGACCGATCCGAGCCAACGCTCGAAATTGCGCTGGCTTGTAGCCTGGTGGTTTGCCAATCAGTTAAATCAGTTGCAACAAAGTGTCAGAGGATGCCATGTATTGCCTCCGCCCATGATTCTAGCCGAGTTGTGGGGCGGTGTTGTAGGTCTGTTTGGGGAATATCCCCGCTCTTTAAAACTAATTGAAAAAATTAGGCAGCAATTTGCCTAAAATTAGGAGAGTTTTTTCAGAGATATGTTTCATATTGAATGCAGGGAAGAATAGTTAAATATGAGTAAGCTTCCGCCGATTGATATCGTAATTTGTACTTATAACAATGCTCCCCTTTTAGACAAAGCTCTCTCAGCTATTTCCCAACAAATAGTTTCACCCAACCTAGAGTGGAGGGTTTTAGTAGTTGACAATAATTGCACCGATAATACGCAGAAAATTGTCGAAAAATATCGAGTGATGGGGCAAATTCCCCAGCTTTCTACAGTATCAGAAACACAGCAAGGATTAACCTATGCCCGCCACTGTGGCGTTAAAAATACAACTGCTGATTGGATTGCTTTTGTAGATGACGATTGCTTCCTGGCAGAAAATTGGGTGGAACAAGCTGTTAGATTTGCAGCGGCTCATCCCGACTGCGGCGCTTTTGGCGGTCGAGTAATTTTAGATTGGGAAACTCTACCAGCCAAATATGTATTGAATTATGGGTACTCCTTCGCACAACAAGAACACGGTACAGAACCCCAAAAAAAATCTTGTTTAGTGGGAGCAGGATTAGTTCTGAATAGAGCAGCCCTCGCTCATACTGGCTGGATAGATAAACCGTTACTTCAAGATCGCATCGGAACTAAGCTCATATCAGGGGGAGATGTGGAAATCGCTTTGCGGATTTACGGAGCAGGATACGACCTGTGGTACACTCCCGACTGTCAGTTAAGACACTTTATTCCGGCTAGGCGTACTTCTCAAAAATACTTGATCGACATTAACTATGGTCTAGGAACCTCTCAAGTTTTGGGGGATTCTCTTCTCTGGTCTGGTTCTTATCGAGATTGGCTGTTGAAATTTATTATCGATGCGGTGAAAGCTTCCCAAAATGTCCTGATTCAATCTTTAAGAGCAGCTTTGGGGCGGATGAATCCAGCGGAAGTGGAGATAAATGGGAGTTTTGTCCGTGGTAAGTGGGCCGGAATTAGCCGTGTGGTTCGCATGAGCCCAGAAGAACGCAGCTTGATATTGGGGCGTGCAAAATTAGCTGGCTAAACAGCTCATAAATAATATTTCTTGAGGTAATTTCTGTGAGCAAGCCTTGGAAAGTTCTCAATGTCGAATTGAGCGAAAATATTCCTGAATTGCCCTTGATTTCCAACTACGCCGGAATATATGTAGTGTTTTGGTGGCATAATATCCCCCTTGGCGAACGGGAGATTTTAGAGGATCAGTTGCCAATCTCGGCTTCACAACTAGCGAATCTAGCGGCTCTGGCGATCGCGCCTGCAGTCGGTAGCCACCTGCTAGAGCAAGGTTTTAAAGCGCCTTTGCCTGAAGTTTACAAAAAAAATCGGGCGTGGCACCAGTCCCCTGAGTTTGATGCCCTGACTGCCTTAGAGCAACCCCTGGCCAAGCTGCAGGAACGCTTGAACCAGACTAGCAGCGCATCTGTTTCTGTCGTAATCGGCACTCGAAATCGGCCAGAACAGTTGGCGCGATGTTTGCAATCCCTGCAAAATTTATCCCAACCTGCTCATGAGCTTATCGTGATTGATAATGCTCCGAGTTCAGACGCCACCCGCCAACTGGTGGCCGAGATCCCTGGAGTCAAATATGTATTAGAACCTCGCCCTGGTTTAAGCATCGCCCGCAATACTGGCATCCGCCACTGTACAGGCGACATTATTGCGTTTACCGATGACGATGTGATCGTTCACCCTGACTGGGTGGCCAGGATTGCACAAAGCTTCCGCGAATCCAAGATCATCGCTGTAACCGGCCTCGTCCTGCCTGCTGAACTCGAAACAGAAGCCCAATTAATATTCCAAAAAGGTGATACGGGCTTTGGTTGGGGATACCGATCTCTGACTTTTGACGCTGAATTTTTTAAGGATACGAAACACCTAGGCGCTCCCGTTTGGCGCATTGGTGCAGGAGCAAATATGGCTTTTCGGCGTGAAGCTTTTGAGTTACTAGGAGACTTTGACGAACGCTTGGGTGCAGGGGCATCTGGGTGCAGTGAAGATTCAGAGCTATGGTATAGAGTGCTGGCGGAAGGGTGGATTTGCTACTACGATCCGACCCCTGTTGTTTATCACTATCACCGGGGCGATCTCGATAGCTTGAAACATCAGATGTACCAATATATGCGGGGTCACATCGCGGCCCTTTTGATTCAGTTTGGGCGCTACAAGCACTGGGGGAACTTGCTTCGCTTATTCATCATTTTACCTCTCTATTATGTGAAACGATTTTTAATCGGTCTTTTGACCGGATTTAAAGGGATTAATAGAACGCTATTGGCAGAGGTATTAGGTTGCTTTGCGGGAGTCAGCTTTTACCTCAAAAATCGTGTAAAGAAGGATCAATAGTTTTTCCAATTAGAGGAAGATTATGGCAACAGTTGTTGAGACCAAAAAATTTGAGACGCATAAAGAAAAGCTGGGCAATTTCTTAGCCCGCAACCCTTTCGGTCAGCCCTTGACCCTGGGATTCTTTTACCGAGAAAAGATGCGGGCAATTCACCGCATTTCCCCAGATATGCCCTTTAAAGAAATTTTAGAAGTAGGAGGAGGTCAAGGAGGCTTAACGTCTTTACTTTATCCGCAAGCGCAAATTACTAACATTGACCTCGATCCTAAATATGCAAATGTTCCTTGCAACCTGCAGGAAAAAGTACGCTTCATCTGTGGCGACGCGACCAATTTACCGTTTGAAAATGAGTCCTTTGATGCAGTGACGATGTTCGACGTTCTCGAACACATTCCCGACCACCAAAAAGCTGTATCTGAAGCGCTGCGAGTGCTTAAACCCAAGGGTTTTTTATTAGTGAGCAGTCCCAATGAGAACTGGCGCTTTCCCTACTACGGCGTGATGAAACCGCTCTGTCCGCCTGAAGCAGAGGTGATGGCAGAATGGGGTCACGTTCGGCGCGGCTATAGGATCGATCAACTGAGGGATTTAATCGGTTTGCCTTACCAGAGTTCTGCTACTTTTATCAATCCCCTGACAGTAGTCTGCCATGATTTTGCTTTCTCTCGCTTGCCTGCCCTCATACGCTTATTATTCTGTACTGCCCTGAGTCCTGTAACCTGGGTAAGCTATTGGCTGCATAAACCTGATTCCCTGGGAACGGAAACAGCATCAGCTTGGCAGAAGCCATAAAATTTATGAATTTCCAACCAGAACCAACGATCGCCCTCCTGCACTGGGGCGATTTAATCGAAGATTTTTTAGATACCATCGGGGTTTCCTTTGAAGCTTTCTGCAACGAAATGACGGGGGGCTGGATGTTTGGCTACATTGAGGCGCTGCGGCGGGCAGGGGTGCGGACAGTGTTATTCTGCATCTCTGGTAGCGTGGCTGAACCCGTGCGCTACACCCACAAAGACACAGGTGCAACAATCTGCACCCTGCCGGCACCTCAACTCTACCAAGCTGTCCGCCGCCAGATGGTTAACCCTCAAGGGTGGACGGTTCAGGATATGTTTGGAGAGGTTCGAGGCCTGGGCCGTCTGATGTTGGCAGGGGTGAAAAGCGTTACTCCTTATCTGGCTACACCGCTGGGGTTGCTGGCGGCAGAACTGCGACGGGAAAACTGCCAAGCGATTCTCTGCCAAGAATACGAGTACCCGCGCTTCGACGCTTGCACTTGGTTGGGGTGGCGGATGGGGCTGCCTGTTTTTGCGACGTTTCAGGGGGGCGATTTTCAGGTTAGTCCTTGGGAAGGTTTGTCGCGCCCGATCGCCCTCAAAGCGAGCGCGGGTTTAATTATTGCTTCGCAAACCGAGGTACAGCGCGTGCAAAGTCGCTATGGCGTGCCGACAGCCAAGATTGCCCGCATTTTTAACCCGCTGGATTTGGAACTGTGGCAACCAATGGATCGCGCTGAAGCTAGGCAACTGCTGGGTTTTCCCGGTGACGCTGAAATTGTCGCCTGTCACGGGCGGATTGAGATTCGCCGCAAGGGGTTAGATATATTGCTGGAAGCTTGGGAACGGATCTGCCGCGATCGCCCCAACCGAGATTTGCGGCTGTTGCTGGTGGGGACTGGTAGCGACGCGGAGGAATTGAGCCAGCGAATCGCTCAGATGCAGCTTTCGGGCATTGTTTGGGTGAATGAATATGTGCGCGATCGCGCTTTGATGCGACAGTACCTCTCGGCTGCTGACGTTTATACTTTGCCTTCTCGGCATGAGGGGTTTCCGGTTGCACCGCTGGAGGCGATGGCTTGCGGGTTGCCCGTTGTGGCTGCTGACGCCCCTGGAGTGCCTGATATTTTCGAGGGGGGCGAAGCTGACGGCGGGATCGTTGTGCCCCGTGAGGATGCAACCGCTTTGGCAGGGGGGATCGGTCGGGTTTTAGACGATCGGGCGTGGGGGCGGGAGTTGGGTAAGCGCGCTCGCATTCGGGTGGAAACTCATTTTTCTCTGGAGGCGATCGGTGTGCAACTGCGCCAGTTTTTGTGCGATCGCTCTTTAGCGCACATTCGGCATATCTGACTCGCAGCACTGGGAATGCTTGAAAAATCCCAGCCCTAAAAATTTATCTCCGCCTAATTTTTCTGGTTTTATTATCATTTTTTTTGCCAATTATCGGAGACCTAATAAATTTAACTTTACGAATTTTTTTAATATATTCATTGTTTCAACTAAGGAATGAGAATTAAATAACTTCCACAATGAAAGTGGGATGGGCGTCCCGCCCGTCCACTCATGACGGGCGGGACGCCCATCCCACAAAAAAAAATAAAAATGTTA
>NZ_JAUBVD010000104.1:0-11173 GCF_036705675.1 Microcoleus sp. AT8-A3 | reverse complement strand
TGCTTTCATTAGCTTTGATTACATAATGATATTTCATTATTATTGATTGTACCTCATAACAGCGAAAACCGCTGTATATCTATTGTTCTTGATTTTTGTCGGCATCCATTGCCTCTTTGACGTATTGTTGAACTTGCGATCGCACTTGTTCGTAGGCCACCGACGCGCACCAAGGTCGGAGAGATAAAATAGTTGTATCGGGAGTAATCTCGACCACCAAACAAGTCGGGGGCGGATTCTCCAACACCAGCGGGTGAGAGTGGGCAATTTCTAATAACTCAGCTACAGTTGGACGAATTGGCCGATCGCCAATATCAATCTTCAAGTCTACTCGCCTCGTTCCCATTGCCGTTGTATTTTTCAGTGTACCGTTAAACAACTGATTGTTCGGGACAATAATTTTTATGCGATCGTCTGTCACCACCGTTGTTGAAAAAATCCCGATGCTGTCCACCACTCCCTTAACATCCCCAGCTTCAATCCCATCCCCGACTTCAAAGGGCCGCAAACTAATCAACATTACCCCAGCAGCAAAGTGCGACAAAGTATTTTGCCACGCCAAACCAATGGCCAAACCCGCTGCACCCACCACCGCAACCACACTGGTAGTTTGAATTCCCAACTGACTCAAAGCGGCGACTACTCCCACTACCAAAATCGTAATCTCAGCAGCTTGAACTAAGAATTTCCGCAGCGTGGCTTCGGTGCGACTCAGTGCTCGGCGAGTCACGCGGCCCGCAAAGTTGATAGCAAATCGCGTAATTAACAAAATGCCGATCGCCCACAGCAGTTGAGGTACAATTTTAAACCCCAATTCCACGAATCTTTTCGAGAATTCTTGGGCTACTTCCAAGGCTTGTGTTCTTTCTGCATTTAGCTGAGAATAGAAGGTTTGGGCTATTGGTAAAAACGTCTGAATAACTGTCATGTTAATTGGGAATTGGGAATTAGAAATTGAGAATTGCAGTCTCAGTCTTCTGCATAAGTCGGAGAGTCCGACAGGGGTTGAAAACCCCTGTCTCATAGCGGAAGTCCTCTAGAAGAGGACTAAAGTCGATAATTTTATCCTTCAAACTCTTGAGTCGGTTTCAACCGACTTTTGCTATGAGGCAGGGGTTTAAACCCCTGCCGGACTGTCGATAATTTTATCCTTCAAACTCTTGAGTCGGTTTCAACCGACTTTGGCTATGAGGCACGGGTTTAAACCCCTGCCGGACTATTCTTAATAGTGTACTGCTACGCGGGGCAATCGGTGTTTAAAACCGCAGAGAATTTCCCACGAAATAGTTCCTAAAGTCGCGGCCCAATCGTCAGCACTAATGTGATATTCCCCATCTTTGCCCAAAATAGTCACCACTTCACCGACTTCTAAATCGGGAATATCAGTTACATCCAGCATTAATTGATCCATCGTCACCGCGCCCACTTGCCGCACGAACTGACCCCTGACTAAAACCTGCATTTTATTAGAAAGATTGCGGGGAATACCATCTGCATAGCCGATACCAATTACGGCAATCTGTGTCTGCCGCTGAGCTATAAATTGATAGCCGTAACTGACGCCGGTTCCTGCTTCAATTGTTTTTACCTGCGTTACCCTAGCTTTTACCTGCATTGCGGGCTTCAAATTGGATCTCGACTGCAAGTGAGGAGCTGGATAAAGACCGTAGGTAGCTAAACCGACCCGCACTAAATCGTAGTGCAAATCCGGGTCAGCGAGGGCGGCAGCAGAGTTTGCCAAGTGGAGGCGAGGGGGGTTAATTCCTGCTATTTTAATTTGCTCGATCGCCTGTTGAAACCGCTGGTGCTGCTCTCTCATAACTGTGGGGTCGGGACTGTCTGCAGTCGCCAAGTGAGAGTAAATACTGGCTAATTTTAAATTGGGCAACCGCTTGACTAATTGCACAAATTCTGTTGCTTCTTGCCAGGACGTACCCAAGCGAGACATTCCCGTATCTAACTTAGCGTGAACTGGCAAAGATTGGTTAATGCCTGCGAGAACTTCCGAAAAAATTAAGGCTTGTTTGGCAGTACAAATAGTGGGCTGCAAGTGCCAATGGGCGATCGCCTTTACCTGTGGGGCTGTATGGGTTGCCCCCAACAACAAAATCGGCGCTTCTATCCCAGCTTCTCGCAATTCTATTCCTTCGGGAATTGTCGCCACTCCCAGCCAACTAGCACCTGCTTGCAATGCTGTTTGACTGACTGCAACAGCACCATGCCCGTAGGCATCCGCTTTCACAACTGCCATCAGTTGTGTGTGAGGAGATAAGAGCTTTTTAAGCTGTTTTACATTGTGAGTTAAAGCTGCTAAATCGATTTCTACCCAAGCCCGCTGGCATAGTCCCCCGTAACCGTCCCCCAGCAACGTCTGGCGGGATTCTTTTGTCGTTGATTCTGCGGTTGTTTGTTCCCCACTCCACATTGTCGATCGCTCCTACTTGCTTACACCATTAAAAACTGCTCTCAAAACTGCTAGGATATTTTACCCTAAGTTTGATTATAAGATTTTTCCTTTAATCAATGTTATACAAGTTTGAAAAAAGAATGCAACGGTCGGCAAGCTGCAAACCCATATTCCATAAGTCATTCCCCATCTAAAATCTAAAATCTAAAATCTAAAATCTAAAATGGTATTAACTGGTGTATCATAGCACCAAAAATACCCGGTAAAAACTATGGACGGACTAGCCTACCTACATTTAGCTAAAACTTGGGAAACGGCTACAAATCAGGCTTTCAAGGGCGGGCAAGATGCCCAACCCCTACTCCCCACAAACAACAACTTAAACTCTTGTGGAACAGGCATCTTGCCTGTTCATGAAAATGGTACAAGATGTCTGCTTCAAAGAACTAACTCAAAAATGCACCTAAAGTTAGCCTCTGCTCCTTTACTTTTCTTTACGATCGCTCTCACAATTTTAAATTTAGTCAATCCCGCACTCGCCATCAAAAAAGGTGATTCAGGCCCCCAAGTAGCCCAACTTCAGAAAACTCTACAAAACGCAGGCTATTTTCGCGGTAAGGCTACAGGATTTTACGGTGCTCTCACCCAGGCTGCTGTGAAAAAGTTTCAAGCAGAGAACAACCTGAAAGTTGACGGAATTGTCGGCCCTAAAACCTTGTCAGCGCTGAAAGGTAAGCCGGAAGAGGGGAGTATTGAAGCTGCGGAAAAAATCGCGCCAAATGTCGATAAATCTTCGCCATCTCCTAGCGCCACAGAAAACCGCAACGAACTCGAAGATAAAACTAAAACTCAGCCCCCAGAACCTCTATTTCAAGAACCCTCTCTGCCACCTTTTAAAACTGAAAATTCCGAAGATATAAAAAGTGAATCACCAACCACAAGGCTAGTAAATCCTCCCGACAACACTCAAGGAAAAATGACCTTGAAAAAAACAATTTACGGCAACATCTCGCCAAAATCAATAGTTTATTCGGGAGATGGCTTGTTTTTTGCTCAAAACATGATGTACCGTCACACCATCACAGTTTACGACAGGAACTTTAAATTAGTCAAGACTATTCCCGATACAGTAAACTTGTCGAAGTTCGGATTTTCTAAATTCAAAGGCAATTATAAAGGCTCTCCCGTAGAAGCAGCTTTTTCAACCGATGGCAAATATGCCTACGTCTCCAACTACAAAATGTACGGTTCGGGGTTTAGCAATCCGGGAACCGACAGGTGCTCTCCAGCCGCAAAACACGACCAAAGTTTTCTGTACCGCATCAATACCAAAACGTTAAAAATAGAAAAGGTAATTCCTGTAGGTGCAGTGCCGAAATTCAATGCTGTTTCGCCTGACAATCGCTTCGCCCTCGCTAGCAATTGGTGCAGTTGGGATTTGAGCATAGTTGATATCAATAAAAACATCGAAATCGAGCGGGTAAAACTGGGTGCCTATCCTCGCGGTATTGTTGTTACTCCCGACTCAAAAAATGCCTATGTTGCCATCATGGGTTCTTCCAATATTGCGAAAGTCAATCTCATAGACTTTTCGGTAGAATGGCTGATAAATATTGGCAATGCGCCGCGTCATTTGACGATCGATCCCAACGGAAAGTATCTTTATGCCACTTTAAATGGTGAAGGAAATGTGGCCAAAATTGACCTACAAACTGGTAAAGTGGTGGACAAAGTTTCGACAGGAAGAGCACCTCGCAGCATGACAATTTCCGATCAGGGAAAACTGCTTTATGTGGTGAACTATTTCTCGAATACTGTTAGCAAAGTTAGGACTAGCGATATGAAAGTGCTGCAAACAGTGAAGGTTAATTCAAGCCCAATCGGCATTACCTACGATCCAGAAACTAATCAGGTTTGGGTAGCTTGCTATTCAGGCAGTATTATGGTGTTTCAAGATTAATTTAACTTGTTTCTATGTTCACTCAAGCGTGGACTAAGAAAGAAGGACTAAAGTCCTTACTACAAACTGGTTCGGAGTGAGAACTTTAGTCCTCAAAATTAAGGCGGTAGCAAACGTAATGATGCCTTTGCAACCGAATTTCATATCAATTACAAAGCTTTTAGATTAATTTTGTGCAAACTTATAAAAAGACAATCGATATCTTTACTACGAGGTACTAACTTATCTTTTCCAGTTAAGAGATGTTGTGTGATTAGTGGTGGAATGGGAAAGCAAGCTTTAATTTTAGTATCTTTAGCTTCAGGGCAATAAATTTCAAAATCATCTCGATTACTTACTTGTTCTTTCAATCGATCGATTATGGTGGTGTTTTGGTTATAGTTACATAAATCAATAATTATTATTACACCACCTACAGGTATTTCATTAAGCAAAAAATTGAGATTTGTTTGAACTGTAGATATATTATAAATTTCATTTAGACAATTTTGAAAAATGAACATTTGGCTTTTTTGAATTGTTGTTTTGATTGAGTAAAGAGAATTAGATTCGCATAAATCTAGGTAATTACTATTTAGCTTTAAATCTCCGGACCAGTATTCCGGTATCACAAATTTTTCGGTAATATTTCTGCTTAAAGTCCATTCCTCAGAAGCAATATCATATACATTAACAGTTAATCTTTTAATGTTTTGATACTTATCTGATAAGTATTTACTTAAGCCTACGATTTCTGGACATGGCCCTGCACCAAATAAGCATACTTCTAGCGTTTCGTTTGTTAGATTTTTCAATAAATTTTGAGCGTGTATCATTTCTAATATTTGAAAATTCATGTACGCATAATGGGGATAATAACGCATCAAATAAACTGCTTGAATTGACGGCTCCGAATAATTTACTTTAACCTGATTCGATCTATAAGAATACCACAATGCTTCTGCGGGTTTTTGTAATGATTGTAAATAGTTTTCAAAGGTTCCCTGGTGGTTTTTGTGATAAAAGTATGTCGAATTTTCTAATCCATCTAAAATGCAATTGTACAATATTGTCTTTGTTGTCTTTTTGATTGGTTTTGCTACTTCAGTTTTAACAGGAATTTTAGGTTTAATTTTTATGTCTTGATTTTTATGCTTAGCAATTACAGTGTGCAGACTTTCTCGCTGTATATTGAGAGATTTAACTTCTTCTTTAAGCCGCTCGACTTCGACCACAATTGAGTTGTATTCTTCTTCAATCGTGGTTTTTGATTTAGTTTTGCTATCAATTGCCTGTACAAGTTTTATTCTTTTATTTTTCAGGCTTAAAATCTGATTTTCAATGCTTTTTAAATTTTCGGCATGGCTGCGGATATTTTCAAGTTCTCGGTCAGATTTTTTGCTTAAAACGAAGGCACTACTAAGGGTGCTAATTGTCGCTATACCACCTATGACAGCACTTTTATGAAGATTTTTTTCTACTGCTATACCCAAACAAAAAGCAATACTAAAGCTTAAGGTTCCTAATAAAAGTAGATTTTTCATAACTCAATTAACCCTGATTTGATAGCAGCGCTGAAATTTTATTTTCTTTATTTTAAACGGGTTTGATGATTCTAAAAGTTAGATTTATTCTTGGTTCCACAAATTTAGAAGTTTTAGGAATTTGATGTTGCCAGCAATGCTGGGTTTCACCTTTCATCAACAGCAAACTACCATTGAGCAAATTTATATCAATTTTGTAGTCTTTTGAAATTTTATGCTTTAAGGAAAATCGGCGAGTTGCCCCAAAGCTAATTGAGGCTATAATCGGATTTTTTCCTAATTCTGGCTCGTCATCGCTATGCCAGGAAACGCTATCTTTACCATCACGATATAGATTGAGAAGCACGCTATTAAAAGTAACTTTTGATATCTCTTCAGCTTTTGATTTAATTAATTTGAGTGTGGGAGTCCAAGGATCGGGATGCTGTTCGATGCCGGAATATGTATATGATTTGCCTTCATCTCCATACCAACCTGTAAGTCTGGGTAAAGGTATCTTTTTTCCATAAAAATGAATAATATCCTGTTTCCAGTTAATACTAGAATATAAATCTGAAAAAAGACGATCGCTTTCTTCGATGCTAAAAAAATTGGGATAGAAGAGCACTTCTCCATCAGTATCAATAACTACTGTTTCTTGAATATCGCTGCTATCGAGCTGATTATCCCCAAGTCTTATCTGATGATACATAATAATTGCCTCAAATCGAATCAATGAGTGTGGAATGATGATTTGACATGATTCCTGTGATTTTAACATCGATCTCAACTGCCCGCAAACCCAAGAAACCGGGTTTTTGGCTGATTCTGTCAGCTATGAGGAAGTATTGTCGCAAAAAACCCGGTTTCTGACGGCTCGCAAGCCCAAGAAACCGGGTTTTTGGCTGATTCTGTCAGCTATGAGGAAGTATTGTCGCAAAAAACCCGGTTTCTGACTACCCGCAAGCCCAAGTCAGACTCATAGAAAAAAGAAGGGCTTCATTCCTCTAATTAAAGCCGCACAACATACTCAGAAGCCTTTGCAGGTACTTGGCCTTTTTTTGCCATAGCTTGGTAAATCATGGCTGCTACTTCAGCGCGAGTTGCTGTTCTATTAGGCTGCAAAAGTGCGCGCTTCGGGTGGTTGACAACAATGCCAGCTTCTGTGGCTGATGCTACTTTGTTAACTGCCCATTTCGGCACTTTTTTCCTGTCTGTATAAACTTGTAAAGTTTTGGTTGTTTTTGTTGATGGTTTCAGGCTCAAACCGCTGGCTAAAGCTGCGATGACTTCGACACGGGGAATATTTTTGTCGGGACGGAACTCATTGTTTGGGTATCCTTTAAGATATCCAGTTGTGACGGTGTGGTCGATCGCCGGAGCTACAGGACTTTTGTCTTTTACGTCTTTAAAATCAATCGGTTTTCGGATCGGCTTTTTGTCGTCGGACATTCGCTGAATTAAGCGCGCTAGTTCGGCTCGCGTCATCGGTTCGTCGGGACGAAATTTGCTGTCGGTGAAATCAGTAAAGATTTTGCGATCGACTAAAGCGACAATGAACGGACGCGCCCAATATTTGTCGGGAACATCGGATAATATAACAGGCCCAACTTTGGGTTTATCGGCTTTGGGTTTATCGGCTTTGGGTTTATCGGCTTTCGGTTTGGTAATTGCTGGATCGGGAGTCGATCGCGCAATTGGCTTCGGAGGAACAACGATTACACCCACCGGAGGAGTTGCCGGTAAAATCGGCCCTAAAGGTGCCACAGGTGCGACATCTGGTTTTGACGGAAGGGGGGTTGTCGCGGGCGATCGCAAATCCGAACTTGGCGATTCTGGCGTTAATATTCCCGGAGTCGCGGGAGTAACAGCAGGCTGAGAGAAAACGGCTGGAAATTGCCAATTTCTGGCATTCAATCGATCGGGATTTTTACCTGTTACCCAAAATAAAATTGCTCCCATCGTGCCGAAGGCAACCAAGATAGCAATCAATTCATCCAATCCTAGAGGATTTCTTTCCCCTGACGGGGGTTGTGAAGAAGACATATTGTCACCTACATATCACTGTAGAAATTAAATCACATATTTTTTGGGTCTGGGGGAAACAGAGAAGGCTAAATCAATTATTCCAAAGTTTTCATTCTCCATACCTGCGGCGACGGGGCATCGGGAGGATATAGCAATCTTAAATGAATTGTAAAAAGATGTAGGGGTAGTGCTAAGTGCCTACCCCAGCCTCCTGGGGCAACCACGGGGGGTTTGCCCCTACAAAAATTACACAAATAATGCGAGGATTGCTATAGATTAAATCAACTTTTACCGATGTCAGTTGCTAATTTTTGTACTCTTCAACTCAGCGCCTTCTACTCCCGAAAGAGCGATTCCGACTCGGTTGACGAGAATTTCTGCCGCTACCAAAACTGGGCTGCCGCTTGTTTGGATTTTGACGTGGCTGTGGCGATCGCCTCAAAGTGCTGCCACCGTAGCCCGAACCGGTCGATCGATTGCCATTAGGACGTACTGAGGGTCTTACTGGCTGGTTGTAGGTGGGCGATCGCAAGCGGCCGGTCGTCCTTAAAACTTGACGGTTTCTCACAACCGGAGGCGGAGTTCGATACCGAGTTTGATACTGCTGAACAGCTTGGTTGTAAGTATTACCATACCCGCCATATCCTGTCATAATCCCCGGCTGATAGACTGGCGGCATATAATATTGCGGTCTAAATAACAAACTGCCGATCGCCTGACCGGCCACAGCTCCAGCAAACGGTGCCCAGAAGCCTGATTGCTGTCTCACTACTACGGTTTGTGGCTGACCTGTTTGAGGATTAGGAACAGTTTCGGTAACGTTGTGAACGTACTCAATTTTAAAATCTTCTGTCAAATGCAAAACCGCTTGATTGTTCTCCACATTTAGATAACTTTTCTTGCCTGCCGATATTTCTTCATTTGTTAAGCGAGCCATTTGCAAATCCCTAGTGCGGTAAACTGGGGGACTGCCGGGGGGAGTATTCAGCAACATCAAACTGTATTCGCCATCAGCATCGTTGTAGGTAACTTGCTGTACGGGATATTGGCCTTGAGCCAAGTTATTGTTTGGTGCAGGGCGCACAGTGTTAATATTCGGATTTCCCGCAGGATTTGTAGAAGTTTGTGTGCGAGGTGAACCGCAGCCGGTTGCCGTCCACAAAAAAGTTAAAGCCATTAAATAAATTGTCAGTTTTCGCAGCATCATAAATAGTAATTGGTAATTGGGCATTGGGCATCGGGCATCGCGCATTGGTAGCAAATAACCCTTCGACTCCGCTCTGGGCACCGCAAATAACTAATAACTAATAACTAATAACTAATTACTCCTTCCTTAAATGGGAATAAGTTCGGGGAAATTGACCAACACTTGGTCGTTGGTAAGTTCGTCTCCCAACTGTGCGGGAGAAAAGTGAACTTGCACAGCTCGGAGCCTTTCTTGGTAATGTAAATTAATCAGTGCTTTTAAACCGACTTTCAGCGCGCTGATGTCCGCAAGGTCAGTTTCTAGGGCCGGAACTTCGCCTTCATAGGCAACTGTCAGCATCACCACCACATTTCTAGTTACCGGCAAAGACAAGGGGGAATTTTTATCGTAAACAGATGTACTGTATTGAGGCTCGCTGAGATAGCGATCGGCTGAATCAATGAAAAGTTCATCCACATAATCGCCCGCTTCGCCTTCATTCCAAAAAACATCGCCTTCATTGGCGGCTGCTTGCCAGTAGTTGTCGTACTGCAACAGGTGATTGCAAATTTCTACAAGACCTTCTCCTAAAACTGCTATGTCGCCATCGGCATCAATTGCTTGTCTGGCGGTGCGGTTGAGAACTCCTAACAGCGGTGCAACATCTTCGCCTGTTAGGTGAACGAACACCCGGCAAACTGCCAATCGAGTTTTACCTGTAAATTGATTGAATCGATCGCGCCAAGCATTCATAACCTAATAGTTGTAATCTGTAGGGCTATATTTCCAACGATAGCAGGGGATTTGAACTCTTGCCGTCTACCCTCAGATTGATCTGAAGAGTATTTTTAGCGATCGCCTCGGCAGCGTACTGTCTCGCTTTGACTCATCTAATTTTATAGCAGTTTTCAATCGGATCAAATACAGTTCAAATACAGTAGGAAAACCGCACAGCCTTGTCCTGACGGAGAGCAGCGACTTTTAATAATTGCTATGAGATTGATGATGGTAGCAAGAGTTTTTTTAATTGATATTAATTCAGCGCTCGTTTGCTGAGCCGGAATATGATACTGGTGCGATCGATTCATCTGTCTATTGTTTGCAGTGCTTCGCGATCGCCATGACAAGAAATTGTAGGGTAGATAATTTAGACTCAAAAAACCTCCAATCTTGCAAGATTGGAGGTGCGCTAAGCGAATACGTTGGTTTGAGATAACTATTTGACGATCGCGCTTTGGACTTGTTCGATCGCAATTTCAGAACTCAACTCAGCAACTGGCGAAACCGGCAAATCCAGCTCGCCACCTGGAGCTTCTGGGTGTTCGCGAACGACTGCAACCGCATTTGCTGACTCAGCTACAGCACCCGCCGCCGCCAAATCGAGCAACGCCGGAACTTCCAAGTGTCCAGAAACACCTGCATCTGCGATCGGAGCCGACTCTTCAAAAACTTCAAAATTATCGGTCATCGCAGCGCAAGCAGCAGAAGCGCGCTTGCCGGCACGGTAGCTCATGTAAGCAGCACCGCCACCCAAAACTCCAGCCAAACCGAGGAAACCGATAGCTGCTGTTTTGTAGGATTTCCACGGATTAATGCGCTCCGAGCCGCCGGAACCTAGGAGGGTTGTCGCAGAACCAGATTTAGACGCGCTAGATTTGCTGTAGGAACAGGGGAAAGCAGATGCGGCGTCACCTATGGCGATGCTGCTTGCGATCGCGACTACGGAAGCAATGCCAGCTAACACTTGAAACTTCTTCATGATGCTTGGGAGATTGTAAAGGATAATTAAAAAATTAATGGTAACAGCTCTTTACAAATCTATCAACTCTGCGCGCCGTCCATATCGCGGATCGATCGCAAAAGTCAGCTATAGCCTCACGCACTTCAAATTTAAAATTGCCCGCTTAAAAAACTGGAATGGTTATTATGTAAGCATTTGGGCGAACAGATCGGTGGAAGTTCAAGTTTTGTGAACCCATACTTGGATCGCGCCCAAATTAGAAAATCTGAGGTGAGTCCCCAATGACATGAGAATCCTGTCAGACTTAGAAATAATTCAGCACAATTGCGCCAAGGCATACGCAAAGCAA
>NZ_JAUBVD010000103.1:0-11331 GCF_036705675.1 Microcoleus sp. AT8-A3 | reverse complement strand
TAAATAACTTACAATTTTAATTGTTATTGTGGGATGGGCCTAAGAGCCCGTCCAAAAAGGACGGGCTCTTAGGCCCATCCCACAAACTTGTGGAAGTTATTTAATTCTCATTCCTTACCTCCCTTGTTATTCCCAGCCTGTCTTTCACACCGACTCTTACCCCATCCTAATTCAGCATATAAGTACAAATCGTAATCCTACTATGGTCATTTTTAATTTGCTCCGAGGCGCGTTTTTGGTCATAGCAATTCAAGGCATGAATCGCATAGCTCAGCAAATTCATAAATACCTGATTCAACTTACCGACATAACATTCTATTTTTGGCAAATCTCTTGGGGACGAGGCGCACTCTACAGATAGAGTTTGTGCGTGCAGGAGTGTTCCCTCTTTCTTCTTCCTTCTCAATAAAAAATCCCGGTTTCTTTAAAAAACCGGGATTTTTCCTACCAACTAAGAGAGGAGTCAAAACTTCACAGGTAGCGGTTGCCGGAATTCTGCATTTCTCGCACAACCCTCTAAACCAAACTACGGCAAATTCTAGTTCCAGCTTCTTTAAAGCTGTCTCATTTCCTCTTCAAGCACCCGAACCAAATCTTGATTGCCACTGGATCTCGCTACTTCTATGCGGTGCATCAGTTGCTTGTGAATGTTAGCGCGGTGGGTTTCTGCTACTTTTTTTACGTTTTGACGATTTGTGTTCATGGTGGACGTTCCTTATATTAAATTTGGTGTACCTGCTACTTCTCTAATATAGCGCTAAATTCCAAAAAGTATCTAAATTTACAAAAAATTTACAGTTGTTGACCGATCGACCAAACTCCTGTATAAGATTGGTCATAAGTCAATAGCGATATCTTGACAATCAGAAGTCATTAGTCATTAGTCAGTAGTCATTAGTCATTAGGCTGATGCCCGATGCTTTTAGGCCCGATGCTTTTAGGCCCAACATTTACATTTAGTCAAGCGGTGCGCGGTACGCACTCAACATTTAGTCAAAACTCAAAACTTGCTTCAGCGCCTCTACCAACTGCTGAAGGTGTGCGAGCTCGTGAGTTGCCATCAGCGAAATCCGAATTCGACTCACGCTGACAGTCGGAGGCCGAATCGCTGGAGCAAAAATACCCATTTCCTTGAGTTTGCTGCCGACTGTTAAAGCGGAGGCTGCATCTTTTAACGGAAGAGTGAAAATTGGGGAGAGGGAATTACTAATTGGTAATTGGTAATTGGTAATCGCGCAATATTTGAAAGTTTCGATATTTTGTCGCAACCGAACTCGGCGTTCTGGTTCTTGCTGTACAATCCTCACAGCTTCTAAAGCAGCAGCCGCGTCAGCAGGCGTCAATGCTGTAGTATAAATCCAACTCGCAGCTCGATTACGCAGAAAATCAATTAAAGCAGCAGATCCCGCAACGTAACCACCTAAACTTCCCAAAGCTTTGCTGAGTGTCCCCACTTGAATCAGTGGTGTTCCCGTACACCCGAAATGTTCTGCACAACCGGCACCGCTAGCACCGAAAACTCCCGTAGCATGAGCTTCATCTACTAATACCATGCAGTTAAAGGTTTCGGCCACAGCCAACAACTGTGGTAGCGGACACAAGTCCCCATCCATGCTAAAGACGCTATCGGTAATAATTAAACACTTGCGATACCTTGCGCGATTTTGCTCTAGCTTGGCTTTTAAATCCTCAAGATTGCAGTGACTGTACTCTAGGGCAGTTGCACCGCTGAGTGTGGCTCCGTTTTTCAGGCTCGAATGGTTGTACTTGTCAGATAATATCAAATCGCGCTTGCCGACAACGGATGCGATCGCCCCTAGATTCGCCAAATATCCCGAACTGAATACTAAAGCATCTTCAGTTTGTTTTAAATTAGCAATAGCTTGTTCTAACTGTCGGTGCAAATCGCGGTGTCCGCTGACCAACCTCGAACCCGTCGCACCCGTACCAAATTCCTTAGTTGCAGCTATAGCAGCTTCAATTAACCTGTCATCGCCCGCAAGTCCCAGATAATCGTTGCTGGCAAAGTTAATCAGGCTGTGGCCTGCTAACTTTACCACAGGCCCAGGGGAACTTTCGATCGATTCTGGCGATCTATACCAATTGGCACGGCGAACTGTGTCCAGGGCCTTCTCTATCCAAGCGTAAGGGTCTGTGTTCATATTGGAAAGCGATCGGGTAATACGTTATATTAGCTGGTGATCAGTTCCTCCCTATCACAGAAGCATATGCCACTCACTAAAAAATACAGATTAGTCACCCGCAGCGATTTTGACGGTCTAGTCTGTGCAGTTTTGCTCAAAGAACTCGATATGATCGACGAGATTAAATTCGTGCATCCTAAAGATATGCAGGATGGGAAAATCGAAATAACAAATAACGATATTAGCACCAATTTACCCTATGTTGAGGGAGTTCATCTAGCTTTCGATCACCATTTCAGCGAAACTCTTAGACACGAGAAAATCAAAATCAACCACATCATCGATCCCTATGCAGCTTCTGCAGCTAGGGTACTGTACAAATATTATGGAGGCCAAGCAAAGTTTCCTGATATTTCTGAGGCGATGATGGTGGCAGTTGACAAATCAGATTCCGCTCAATTTGCCAAAGAAGAGGTTCTGCACCCGCAAGAATGGGTGCTGTTAAACTTCATAATGGACGCCCGAACGGGGTTGGGAAGGTTTAAAGAATTTACCGTTTCCAATTATCAGTTAATGATGCAGTTAATCGATTACTGCAAATATCATACCATCGACCAAATATTGCAGCTTCCTGATGTAAAAGAAAGAGTAGACCTCTACTTCGAGCAAGAAGAAAAATTTAAAGAGCAAATACAGCGATGCGCCCAAGTTTATAATAATTTAGTTGTTTTGGATTTGCGTAACGAAGATGTGATTTATGCGGGAAATCGTTTTGTAATTTATGCTTTGTTCCCTCAGTGCAATATATCGATTCACGTACTTTGGGGACTGAAACAACAAAATACTGTTTTCGCAGTTGGCAAGTCAATCTTTAACAAAACTTCTAAAACTAATATTGGGGAGTTAATGTTGAGGTATGGCGGCGGTGGACACCAGAATGCCGGAACTTGTCAGATTGAGAACGATAAAGCTAGTCAAGTTTTGAAACAGTTAATTGCCCAGATAGAGCAAAATGGTTAATTTGGCTTTATCTTTTTTGCAGTCAGGACTTGAGTCTTTGATTATTTATTTTAATTTTCAGCACTAAAGTCCTTACTACCAACAGGGATTTTTAGGACTGAAGTCCTTACTGCCAACGAGAGTTTATTCCTCAAGGTTTTGATCTGGCGGGTTCTGAACATTGAGATTTTCTGAACTTTTGCCTTTGACTGGTGGCAAATGGTCTACCAAACCCATATCAAAAGCGATATCCGGCAACTCATCAGCGTTATATTTTCCTGGCTCAAACAATCGGCCGGGAGTAAAACAAGGCTGTTTTAATCGTACCACTTCTCCGGGTGAAAACATTCCCCTAAACATTTTGCGTTCGAGTCCCATAATTTCTGCTCTTAAAACAACTTTCGCATTAATCTTAGCAATTTTTGAGCAGCAGCTTCCCAATTAAATAAATCTGCCGTCTCTTTAGCTTTTTGAGCTACCTGAAAACGCATCGGGTCTTCAACAATTTTTCGCAACTGTTCGCGAACCGACTGAACATTTGGCTCGGCCCAATGAGGAGCATTTCTGATTTTTAGATACTCAGTATCGTAACACTTTCCCACGGGAACTAGATCGTAAGCAATGGGATAGCAGTTATCAGCATTGGCGTACTCAGTCGGGCCGCCGTACATAGTCATAGCAACGGGCAAACCTGCTGCAAAGGCATCCAAAATTTTAATCGCAAAACCCTCGCCGCGAAAGGGTGCTAAAAAAGCATCTGCTGACAAGTATAAATCAGCTAGTTCTGCTTTAGTACAAAATTTAGGCTTTACCTGAACTTTTGACTTGAACTTGCCGAATTGTTTTTCGATATTTACGAGGTGTTCCACTATAACATCAGGATTTTTGCCACCATCTTTGATAATTAACTCTACGTTAGAATCATCTTTAAACTCTTCACAAAAAGCTTGAATTGCCAGATCCGTGCCAAATCTATACAAATCAAAAGAATTGGTCATGTGCAGAATATACTTTACATCTTTTTGGGTTTTTTGCGGTCTGGGCAAATAGAGTTGCGAGATTAAAGGATTGAAACCTAGAGGCATGACTGATACGTTAGCCGGCGGACATCCAGCTTTTATTAAAACGTTTTTAGAATATTGGCTGACGGCTAGTTTGTGGGATGAAGTGTTAACAGCATCGTAAATCCAGTAATCATAATCATCATGGTTTTTGGCGAATTCGTAATTGATAGCAAAAAGTTCTAAGTTGAGATGTCCGTTGAGTTCTTTTAAAAAATAAGGTTTCCAATAATGAGACCATTTGATCTGAAATAAATCTGAGGGTGTGGTGTTCATCCACTTCTCTAGCAGGTCGTTTTCTTCTGCTGTGGAATGGCGGCTGAGATGAGAGGCTATTGTTGAAGGTTCGACCGAAATAGGAATTCCCATTTGGTCTAAAGTTTTGGCCAGGGATAGGGTAATGTCGGTGAAGGAGTTAAAGTGTTGAAAGGCAACGTTAAAGTGAACCATATTTATGGGTTATTAGTGCAGGGCGATCGCATCTAATTTGGTATAAATTGTACTTGACAAATGACATAAAATGCACCTGCCAGAGGCAGGGCTGCGGTGGAGACGGGATGGGCCACCAACAAGTAGTTAAACTGGGAATGGACTCCCGGCAGGTATCTCTCACTGAGGCAGATGGAAAAAGGCTGCCGTGAAATCTATCGGCAACGGAACATTGTTGAACGTGCTATCAAGCGACTCAAGCAATGGAGTCGGAGCGCTATTCGATATGAGAAGCTGCCTGCCAATTATACAGCCACGATCGCGATCGCCTGCATTCTGTTGTGGTTATAGTTTGAAAACACGCCCTAGGCAAGAGCACGTGATGGAGATAAATCAACTAGGTGGAACCCCAGCGAGCGTGCTTAGCTGGCTATCAGCATCACACTCAATTTTTCTTCCTTAGTTTACGAGCTGCGCTTGAATGATGCTGTCAAATGTTTTAAAAATTTCCCTCACCATTATACCTTAATTAAGATGCGATTACGCTGTAATATCTCTGAGTAACTTTTTTTATTCTTTCTATTCTGGGGTAGTTCAAATTGGCAAAATATTCTAAAAACCTGCCATTTAATATAATATTCACCGAAGGCAATGAATCTGTTTGTTTTGGTTGGTGAGTTAAAGTTTGAGTAAAACCTTTTGCCATTGATAGCATCCATCAACGACAATAACTACATTTAAATTTATTCGGATTTAACTGTAGCATATTTGGGGTTCCAATTAAGATGCGTTTACCCTGGAGCGTAAAGCCAGGATTAGGCAGCAGTTAAATCGGTCTACCTATCCTACTTGACTTTTGTGACATTTTCGTAATTTGTCACCAATGGGAAGACCCTGGTAATGAAGATTTGGAGGCAGAGCCTCCAAATTGTTTTCTCCTTTTAATAGAGGATGTGCCTCCTCCAAAAGTCTGCCCAGGCAGAGCCTGGGAAAGATTGAAATAGTCATTGGTCAGGCGTTAATTGTTACTAACTAATAACTAATAACTAATTAGCACTTTTTTACAGCTTCTGGAAGACTGCGAACATCGGCAGATACATCGACAGCAAAATTGAACCTACGATACCACCGACGACCACAATCATCAGAGGTTCTAGCATACTGGTAAGTCCTTTTACTGCTTCTTCCACTTCCGTTTCGTAGAAAGCGCCAACTTTCATCAGCATCTTGTCAAGTTCCCCTGTCTCCTCGCCAATTGCCATCATTTGGATGGCCAAAGACGGAAAAACAGCTTGTTCTTGCAAAGCAATACTGATCATGCCGCCGCCTTGAATTTCCTGTCTCGCATATTCGATCGCATTAGATATCGCCTGATTTCCCGCCACATCTCGCACAATTTCCAAAGAATTGAGAATCGGCACGCCCGATCGCGTCAGCGACCCAAATATCACGCAAAACCTAGCCACCGCAGATTTTTCGATCAAATCGCCAAACACCGGCAATTTCATCGCAATTCTATCAATTTGTAGGCGACCTATGGGAGTTTTGTAGTACATATCGAAGGCAATTTTTAGCGCTATAATTACCCCAATAACTGTCACCTGTTGAATCGGAGGCCAAGCGGTACAAAATGAACTAATTGCCAACATCATCACCGTAAAAGCCGGCAAATCTGCACCAATATCCTTAAAGATTTTAGCGAAAGTTGGTAGCAAGAATATGGTCATTGCGAAAAAAATCACGATCGCGATGGAAAGCACCGTCTTCGGATAAGACATAGCCGAATTAATTTCGGATTCCGTCTTGTGATTTTTTTCCATCATCACCGCCAGACGGTCTAGGGTTTCATCTAGTACCCCCCCGACTTCTCCCGCCGCCACCATACTGATAAACAGTTGGTCAAACACATCAGGAAACTTAGCCATCGCCTCTGCCAAGTTTATCCCCTCCTGAACGTCAGCATTCATGCTTCTGAGCGCTCGCTTCAGCTTAGCATTAGAACACTGCTCGTGCAGCACGGAAAGGCATCGAACGATCGCCACCCCTGCATTAAACATAGCCGCAAACTGACGAGCAAAAATAGCCATATCCTTAACAGTAAGGCTGGTAAGGTTATATTCAATTTGCTCCTGAATCTTACTGAAATCAAAGCCACCTTTCGGTTTTTGGCGGATAACGTTGGTAGCCACAGCTCACCTCTGAAAATTTATTAAAAGTTATGACTCATCAGTCATCAGTCATTAATTCAGCCTGCGAACTCCTGACTAATGACTGCTGACGGAACTAATGAGCTTTTACCGGGGCGCTACCAACCGGTGCCGGGCCGATCAAGCGTTCGAGTTCGTCAGCCTTAGAAGCCTTGGCCATTGCCGATTCCCAAGTGACTTTACCGCTCTTGTAAAGTTCAGCGAGGGCCATTTCCATCGTCCTCATACCCAATTTTGCCCCCATTTGGATTTGGGAGTAAATCATCGGAGTTTTTCCCTCCCGGATCAAGTTAGCCATAGCTGGAGTATTTACCATGATTTCCATAGCGCAGCAGCGGCCGCCCCCAACTTTTATTACCAAATTTTGGCTGGCTATTCCCACCAAAGAGTTAGACACCTGGGCGCGAACCTGGGGTTGTTGAATGGGCGGGAACACGTCCAAAATCCGATCGATAGTTGCAGCCGCCGAATTAGTGTGCAGCGTTCCCATCACCATGTGACCCGTTTCTGCCGCCGAAATTGCCAGACCGATCGTTTCCAAGTCCCGCATTTCCCCCACGAGAATTACATCAGGATCTTCGCGCAAAGCAGCTTTCAGAGCATTAGCAAAGCTCTTAGTATCTTCGCCCTTTTGGCGCTGGTGAAACAAACTCTTGACATTGGGAAACACGTATTCGATCGGGTCTTCAACGGTTAGAATGTGTTCCGCCCGCGTCCGGTTGACCAGATCCAACAAAGCCGCCATCGTAGTAGTTTTCCCGGAACCCGTTTGTCCCGTCACCAACAGCATACCCCTGGGTCTTTCCGTCATATCCCGCAAAACCTGTGGCACGCCTAAAGCATCTGCGTTAGGAATCTTAGAAGCCAGAGCCCGCATACAAGCAGCCCAAGCACCCCGTTCCCGGTAGACATTTACCCGGAACCGAGCCAATCCCCGAACGCCGTAAGCGCAGTCGAGTTCCCACTCCATTTCCAACTGCTTGCGCTGCATATTGTTGAGCATTTGGAAAATTAGGATCTGCACTTCCTCAGCAGACAGAATGTCTCCGTATTGCGTCTGAGGAGTTAGTTTACCGCTGACTCGGAAGAATATAGGCGCGCCCGCTTGGATGTGTATGTCCGAACCCCCTTGCTCTACCAGGGACTCCAGTACGTCTTCAATCATCAGACCCATAGATACCTCTCCTCGATCGAATTGATATGATAGTTATTGACCAATCTAGCTCAGTTAAGAGTCAACAGTTAATAGTCAACAGTTAACTGCTGAATCAATCCAAAAAGCGCGGAGTCAAACAGTACGGACAATCAAGCATCTCCGGCTTCAATTCCGCCTGACAAGTCTTGCAGGTAAGTCCCTGCTTGCGTTTGGCTTTCATTTCAGCCTCCAGCCCAGAGTCTGTAAACGTCACCCGCTCGACTTCTTCAAAGGTAGTCGCGCCTTCCCGCACCAACTGCAAGCTGTAAGCAAGCAGCGTTTTCATCCCTTCTTCTACTGCTGCTTCCTTAATTTGCTCTGTGGGAGCTCCTTGAGTGATCAGAGTTTGAAGCCGCTCAGTATTTTTCAGGAACTCGTAAACCCCTACCCGTCCTTTGTAGCCTAGGCCGCCGCACTTCCGACAAAGTTGCTCGTTGTCTGCGAGTTCCTTCCTTTCCTCCACGGGTATAGTGTTGGCTCTGTAAACAGTTAGATCAATTTCTTGAGAAGCCGACAGACCGTACTTGCCGAGTTCTGCTGCAGTAGGCTGGTAAGGAATGCAGCATTTGTCGCAAACGCGCCGCATCAGACGTTGAGCCAACACGCCCAACAGAGCGGCCGAAACCATGAACGGTTCTACGCCCATTTCGGCCAAACGCGCCACTGCCCCGGCCGCGTCGTTCGTGTGCAGCGTCGTCAGCACCAAGTGTCCCGTCAAAGCAGCTTCCAGAGCAGTTTTTGCCGTTTCCTTGTCCCGCGTTTCCCCCACCAGCATCACGTCAGGGTCTTGCCGCAAAAAAGCCCGCAGAATGTTGGAAAAAGTCAAGTCTTTTTCCCGAATTACTTGACATTGGGTAATTCCTGGCAAAGCATATTCGATCGGGTCTTCCGCCGTACTGATATTAACCCCCGGATCGTTCCGTTCCGCCAGAATCGAGTACAGAGTAGTTGACTTGCCCGAACCCGTCGGCCCCGTCACCAAAATCAGTCCGAACGGACGGCTAGCACTCTCTCGCACTAAAGCCAGAGTTTCTTCGTCGGAGATTAACAAACCCAAACCCAACTGAGTGCTGGAACTGTCCAAAATCCGCAGCACGATTTTTTCACCGTACCGGGAAGGCAAGCTGTTGACCCGGAAATCCACCGTGCGTCCCTCAAACACCCGGCGGATGCGCCCGTCTTGAGCTTGTCGGCGTTCGGCAATATCCAGGTTGGCAATAATCTTGAAACGAGCGGTAATCGATTGGACTACCTGCTTGGGAAACCGGAAATACTCTTGCAGCACTCCGTCTTTCCGCATCCGAATCCGCATGAACTCTTCTTGAGGTTCTACGTGGATGTCAGACACCTTTTCCGACAAAGCTTTCGCCAAAATGATATTGACGGCCTTAATTACGGGAGCAGCCTCTGCATCGTCCAAGGTGTTAGCGAGGTCTTCTTGGTCGGTGCTCTCCTCTACTAGCGAGAGCTCGCCAAAATCTCCCTCCCCTAAATCCATCTTTCTCTGCTTTTCGATTTCAGCTTTTTTAGCTTCCCTCTTAACTTGTTCGTCTTGATAAGCAGAAGTAATGTCCTGGTAGTCGTCCGGCGTAATCACTCGCCGCTGCAAAGCCAAGCCGTGAGGCTGTAAAATCCGCCGCAAATCTTCTATGGCGTTGAGGTTGTCGGGATCTACCATTGCCACTAAAACCGCCGCAGGCTCAGTTTCAGTCTTCGCTACGGGTAAAAACCGACCTTGGTGACAAATGTCGATCGAAATCTTCAACGCATCGAGCATAACTCCGAGTTGCTCGTTAGACATTTCGCTCATCTCCGGGTCAAATGCTTCAACGCCGTAGACTATCTTCCGTTCAAACATCTGCTGCTTCTTGTAAAGTCGCAGCAATTCTGGAGGCAACGGCTGCCCGGTAAGTGCTTCTAATACCTCCGTCAACCGCTTGCCGGAGTTCCGGCTATCAACTAGAGCTTGTTTTACTTGCTCGCCGTTGACGTAACCCGACAGAATCATCTTGGTGAGAGCCGGAGTAAAAGTGCTTAGAGCAACTATCGATGTGGGGCTGGATGTGGAGCGAAGCGGGGATGTGCTAGTCATAAAAAACACTCAATAGGTGGGAAACTCAGTCACAAAGAGTGCTGAGAGGAAAACCAAGGCGGGGTTTTAACCCCCGTATTCTTTGCTTATGGATCAGCTATCATTTTCTTGCTCAATCCCTATCTCTCAAGTGTAAGCTCGCAGTCCCCTCTAAGCTTCGTCCACAAATTGACGAGATGTTGGAGGGATTTGCCGGTGCTTGCAATCAAATCTTGTTCGTTGAGTGCTAAGTTGCTTACTTACCTGATTAACTTGCGGGATACTCTCGTTATAGCGTCAGGGCACATCACTTGGGGGCTCCCCGTACCGGGAGAGAAAAGCGGGGCAGGGTGTGTCCCCCTCCCAGGCTAATTCTATTTTCCCAAATTGTTTGCTCAAATTACAGCGCCCGTGGTGGCGCGGTTAGCTGTACTAAATTAAAGATGAGCTATGTTCTGTGATGATAGCTTTTACGAAAGCCTCGATCGCCCTTTTGAAATATATTTTGATTAATTATCTGCGATCTGTCACTGCCCGATCGTCGGCTGCATGAGCCCCCAGGGCAAATTTTGAGCAACTCTAGTTTTGGGTCAGTAAATATTACTTTGATTATACCCTGGTTTCCGAACCTTTGCGATCTAAGTTTTACGGTTCAGAAATGTTGGAAAGATGCCCATTAGATATCCATATTATCTAAAGATGAGTATCGTCGCCATACCCGCTAATATCTATCATTTGAATGGCAAAAATTCCACACTTCAAGAAACTTCGGCGTTATTGACTCTGAAAAACCACGCCCCCAATTCGCATCAAGATTAAAAACCTAGTGTCTGAGTTACACAAGCACACACCTAACTATTTAGTTCCTCAATACAAATTTCTTTTTCTCCCCACTTGGCAAACTCAGCAAATGGTAAAAAATGGCAGTGTCAGCTTGCGAATAAAACAGCGTGACCGATGATAACTTTAATTCCCTATCGTTTTAAGTAAACCTTGAAACATCAAGCCTCCTAAATGGGAAATATTGTAGTAGACTTAACCGCAAAATATACTTATAAAAGTTGTAAATGCGATCGCGTTAATTAAAAATGAGGAACCAACAAACATTGGATTGGCCCTATTAATGCCATAATATTATACCTAAATATTAGACCTCTTGCAAAAAAGATATATGTTATAATCAGAAGTTTTAATTTTAATCGGCTAGAGCTAACTCATGATTGTA
>NZ_JAUBVD010000004.1:209538-218864 GCF_036705675.1 Microcoleus sp. AT8-A3 | reverse complement strand
TATCAATTACGCACTTGATTTAGCTAAACACTTCATCTTATCATGTTTGAGGTTGAAATTAAGATGCGTTTACCCTGACTTTACAGATGGGCAATAAAAAATATCATTTCATCTAAATTAGATATATAGCAATCCTAAATGATTCGTGTAATTCTTGTAGGGGCTCTCCCCACGCCCGGTTGCCCCGATGCAGGCTGGGGTAGGCACGGGGAGTAGGGGTAGCACTACCCCTACATATTTTTACAAATGATGCGAGGATTGCTATATAGCAATCCTCGCATCAGTTTCAATAACTGGTTAACTTCCAAGCTCTGCCTGGGAACCGATGTAAGCGAGGCTCTGCCTCGGCCCCGACTATGGAGGCTCTTCCTCCGGATCTGCGTTACCAGGCTCTTCCTGGTAACGAGTATAATCATTTAGGATTGCTATATATTGATATAATATACGTCTAAAAAAAATGAGCTTTATCGCTAAAAACGTGAGTTCCCAGACCGCTGAGGACCCTAACGGCGGTCTAACTCACTACCGCGCTGAATGTGGGATGCACAACTCTGCAGATGACTCTGGTAGAGAATGCCGATCGCACATGAAACTTTACAATTCCAGCAAGTTTCATTTGCTGGAGTTAAAGCAGGGTAATTGCTAATTGCTAATTGGGGAAGAAAAAAATAAGTAAAGCGGTGGAGACTTGCGCTAACGCGGGGCTATCCGTTGCAGTTCTTTGGCTTGTTCTAAAATTTTCTCGAAGTCTTCTTCGCTCAACCGCTGAATGTAGTTGATTTTGAACTCTTCTAGGAAATCGCACAGCAGCAGTTGTATTTCTTGCCAGGTTTGCTGCTGTTGCAGTTCGGTGCCTAAAGCTTGCCCGAAATGTTGGACTAGCTGGCTTGAAAGTTTGATGCTTATGGGGTCTTCGCTGGCGATTTTGAAGGCTTCGTAGGCATCTTGGGGGCCGAGGGTGGCTAATTTTGAGAGTTCTGCAACTAATTGCTGTGCTAGCTGTTCGGGCAGGTTTCCCAGACCGGGTACTTGCTTCCATCCTTGATAGAGGGGGGATTGTTTGAGGAAGCTTTCAATATTGTACCGGAGGAGGGCTTCTAGGTCGGGCTGGAGTTGGGGGAGGACTTTGTAGACGGTTATTTGGACGAGATGGGTGGCGATCGCTTCTATTTCATTGATATTGTTGATGTCTAGATAGCGCTGTTTTGGGGATTTAAAGAGTTGACGAGCGAGTTCGCCTGTGGTAATTGATTGTTGCATCTGGTTGATGAGTTGAATTACTACAACTTCGGTCAATTCTTGGGCGAAATTGGCGACGAAACCTCGGCTGATTTGGGTGCGTATGGGTTGGAGATCCGGCATTTTGGCTTGGTGGATGCGAATTGTGACGGGTAATATTCGCAACAGGCGCCAGAATGGGAGCAGCAGGAAGATGTCGTACCATCGCCAGAGCATGGCCGATCGCCAAGTGACGCTGCGGTGGCGGCGGCCGATCGAGTAGGTACGGGCTAGAAATTCGATCGCGAATATGGCAATAAATGGCAGGTCAATTAGCCAGAAGTTATCGGTAAATTCGCCGTTTTCTCCAATCTCGCGGTAATAGTTGGTGGCGATTAATGGCTTGATTTTGGAGTCAAACCACTGGATTTCTTTTTGCCAGTCTTGTTTGTTTAAATAGTCAGGGCTCCAAAATCTTTGGAATGATTGTTTAGCGGAGTCTTCTGGATTCGGGACGCGATCGCGCATCCGGTCTTTGATTTTTTCTAGGGTGCCACTTTTTGATGCTACTCGAAAGGGATCTTCGTCGATCATTTTCGCGCTCAGATTGTTTATTTCCTGCAATTTGGCTGCTACTTGGGGAGAGGGCAATCCTGTTTGCACTACTTGAATTTTTAATTCTTCTAAGGTTTCCAGATATTGCTGGGTGTCTCGGTGGGGTTTAATTCCTTTAAATGGGTCGTATACTTGAGTTAGAACTGGGAGTTGCCGGAAGTAGAAATCTCGTCCGGGGACGTAAGTTATGTCAAATAATACTAGGCTTAAATTTCCTAGGGCGACCAGTGCCATGAACCGCTCGAACCAAGGTACTTTTGGTGATTTTTTGCGGGAGTTTGGAGTTGGAGAGGGCAGTAGTTTTGGTGTCACTAGCGGTTCCTAATTAAGTAGACCGATCGAAATAGATGTAACTGGTAATAGCTGAAAAAAGGAAACAGGGAAAACTGGCTAAGTGTCCGATCGAGTTCGGATGGCGATCGCGGAAGCTAGTCTTTATTTTAACGTGCGTTTGTTGGGGATTTTTGGATTGTTAATTATGCCTGGTTAAGTTAAATATTTTACGGGTAAAATATTTAGGTCGATCGAACTTGACGGAAGCTGTGGCTCCCGTTAGTGTGCTTCTCTCTGGCAATAAAATTATATCTCAGGCGGAATCCTTAGTTTTTTTGGCGTTGCAGTGCTCACGGGGCTGGCAATAAATGACTATTTCTGTTTGATCTACGGGCTATTTGACCGCTAAATCAAATGTATTGCACGCAGCGGAGTCTAAGGTTAGATGTGGACTTCGAGTTTGAGGTCAAACCCTCAAGAGAGTTATACTTGCTCAGGGGTGGCAGTCTGGTGAGAGCGCCCCCTCTGATGGCGAGGGTGGCTGCCGCCTCCGCAAGGTTCGAGGTTTCGCCTCTACAAAAACCAGCTCGCGATCGGACTCTTGAATAATATAAAACCCTTCCTACTAATTTTGTTCGCATTTTTTTAATATATGACATACTGCCTTAATCTCGATTGCCCAAGAGACAAGCGTCAGAACCCACCAGGCACAAAGTATTGTCTTAATTGTGGTTCAAAGCTGCTGCTAAAAGACCTTTATGCAGCAACTGAACCGCTACGCGATGGGGGATTTGGCAGGACTTTCCGAGCTGTTAATCATGGAAAATTTGAGGAATTGTGCGTGATTAAACAGTTGTCACCCCCTCAAGAATTTCAGCGGAAGCCCGGTCATTTTAAAAAATATGTTCGACTGTTTGAACAAGAGGCAAGGCGGTTATACGAACTGAAGCACCCGCAAATTCCTCAGTTAATTTCTTATTTTGAGGAAGATGGGCGCTTGTATTTGGTGCAAGAGTTTATTGATGGCAATAATTTAAAGGATGAGTTAGATAAGTACGGTGCTTATAGCGAAATTAAAACTTGCGAACTGCTGTTAGATTTGTTGCCTTTATTGAAGTTTGTTCATGACAGAAATGTAATTCACCGCGATATTAAGCCGGAGAATGTGATCCGCCGATCGCGCGATCGTAAGTTAGTGCTGATAGATTTTGGGGTTTCCAAACAGGTAGTAGCTGCTGCTCCCACCAAAACAGGAACGAAGTTGGGAACTCCCGGCTACGCGGCTCTAGAACAGCGTCACGGTAGGGCTGTTCCGGCTAGCGACCTTTACAGTTTGGGGGTGACTTGCATTCGCTTGCTGACTTCTGTTATGCCTTATCTGGATATCTACGGGGACATTCACGATGACCTTTACGATCCGCTTGAAGGCCGGTGGCTGTGGAGGGAGGCTTTGCCAAAAGGAACACAAATTAGCGAGGATTTAGGTCAGGTTTTGGATAAGTTAATTCAGGAATATGTTAAAGATCGCTACAAATCTGCTGTGGAAGTTTTGGATGCTTTAAAACCTCCTGTTGTTGTTGTCCCCGTGCTGGAAAAGTCGCAGCAGGCAACTGTTGTTAGTCCTTCGGTTCCGACTCAACCTGTGACTGATACTCTGTTAATTTCTGTGAATTTAGACTCAGAAAAAGGTATTGATTATTCTCACTTGGCAAGGCTGCTGGCTGCTAAAAATTGGCGTGGTGCTGATGAGGAAACTTCTGTGAAAATGCTGGAGGTGATGCAGCAAAATTCACGGGGTTATTTGAGTGAGGAAGATATTAGGAAGTTTCCAGCTAAGGATTTGCAGACTATCGATCGACTTTGGGTGCGGCACAGTCACCGCAGATTCGGTTTTTCTGTGCAAAAGGGTTTGTGGCTCAAGTTGGGGGGAAAGCCTGGTGTTTATGATGCTACAGTTTGGGAGAAGTTTGGCGATCGAGTGGGCTGGCGGGTTAACAGCCAGTGGGTATACTATTCGGAGCTGAATTTTTCTTCTAAAGCAAAGCCTGGACATTTGCCGGGGGGGACTGTTTTTGGGTGGGAAGGCGGGGTTTTGTGCGGTGTTTTGGGTTTGGGTGGGATCTGGTTTCTGCTGTCGCGGCGGGATTTGTAAAACTCACATCTTGCACTATTCTCGCTTAACAGGCTTTCCGGCCTGTTCCACAAAGAGTGAATTTTCTTGTGGAACAGGCCGGAAAGCCTGTTCATAAAAAACTTATTGAGAATGGTGCAATATCTCAGTAAAAGGAAGGTAGAAGGTAGAAGGCAGAATTTATTAGTGAGGCTGCACCCCAAGCGAAGTCGAAGTGTTAGTCATTAAATAGTTTTGAGTTGGGAATTAAAGAGTTAATAAGTGTGGAGTTTAATCATCTGTTCTGTAAAAAGTAGCTCTAAAAAAAGCGAAAAATAAGATATAATCCCAAACTATTTTTTTTGTGCTATGTTCTTAGAGAAGGGCAAGTTTGCAAAGTCAAAAGCCAGTCTTCGGTCGTGGCCAACGAGGGGGACTGGCTTTGGCTCCAATTTACCAAGGAGATTTATCTAGTATGTTGCAAGAAAAACGTCTCAAGCCGTGGACTATAGTTCGCTCGCTTCCAAATGTGGAAAAGGTGGTTGTGGGTGAGTTTCGCAGTTGGTCTGATGCAGACGGTCACTTGAAAATTCTCAAGCGGATGGTGCCGGCAGATCGATTGAGTGTTGTCTTCGATCCGGTAGTTCAAGCGTAACGTCGCTGGTAAATTGATCAGCGTGCGATCGCTCTTTGAGCTAAGCGATCGCCTCTTTTTTTTTGATACTGTTTTTTTACATAAAAAATGCGATCGCTAAACAGGCGATCGCAAATTGAATCATTGTCCTTAACTGCGGCGAATTTCCGTAATTTGGTCGGCAACATCCAAAATTCTTTGGGGCATCGATGGCCCGGTAAAAATCATATCCAAATGATGGGGCTTGTTGTCAATCAATGCCACCACTTCGGCTTCGGGAATCAAGCCCAAATTAACCGCTAAACTCAATTCATCGAGAATAACTAAGGCATAACGACCTTCACGCACCGCATTTTGAACATACTGCCACAATTGTTCGATCGATCGCGTCTCCAGCTCATCTAGATCGGCATTCTCAATACAGCGTGACAAATCGCAGCGCATCCAATCTAAATTTTGCCCCAGCCGCACCGGATGCTGGTGCCCTTGATTAATTCCCCCTTTGAGGAACTGCACCGCTAGCACGGGAGCTCCCTGTCCTGCAATTCTGAGGGCCTGAGCCATGACACTGGTAAAAAAGCAGCGGTGCGGGCCTGTAAAGACTTGCACCAGCCCTTGAACTGTGTAGGGCAAGCTGTGGGTTAAATTGAGTTTAGGGGTTTGTAACTGAGCAACCATAGGGCAATATTTAATCAGCAACTAAGTCTTGAGTGCAGCTCCGACCTTGGTGCGGCTGAAGCCTGCTTGACAATATATAGTGTACTGGGCCGGGTGCACATCCGATCGAACACTATATATATAAGTTGTCAAAAGCTCGCGGCAGTGGCATTCGCAGTCGTTTGTTCGATTTTTGAACTCAATTAGCACTTAGGCAGAAACGGGGTTTTTTACTAAAATACGGCGTGGAGCTTGACATTTATACAGTTATAGGGTGAAAAACCACGGTGATGAGAGCATTTTTTGTAGGAAGTTATTTAATCCACGATCCTTAGATAGTTAGAGGGTGAAAAAGCAAGGCGATGAGAGTCTTGGGAAGTCCAGGACTGTGAAGAAAAAGTACACACATCGCGTAAAATTTGAATGTCGCGGCACTAGGAGCAGGGACTGTGAGAGTGGTGATTCTGGGAGGGCCAGGAGCGGGAAAGGGAACTCAGGCTGAACTACTGTGCAGCAATTTGAGCCTTCCTTTGCTGGCTGTGGGGGATATTCTACGGGAGGCGATCGCAGAAGACACAGATTTAGGCAAGCTGGCGGTGTCTTATGTCGAAAAAGGGGAATTAGTTCCCGACGCAACTATGATTGAATTCTTTCGCCGCCGACTGCTGCTGTGGGATGTCTTTAATGGCTGGATATTGGAGGGCTATCCGCGAACTGCTTTTCAAGCTGAGGAGTTGGATTTTTTATTAGAGGAGTTGGCGCAGGAGCTAGATTGGGCAGTTTGGCTGAAAGTGCCGATCGAGGTTTTGCTGAGTAGGTCGATCGAGCGCGATCGATCGGATGACCATCCTGAAATATTACAGCGTCGGCTGGATTTGTTCCACGAACGCACTATTCCTCTTTTAGAGTATTACGAATACCGCAACAAACTGTTAACTATTGATGGCGCTCAATCTCCACAACAAGTCCAGCAGGATATTCTCAAATTAATCGAGGCTAAGAGCAAATCATTATAGGATTTTAGATTTTAGTAGATTTTAGATTGAATGACTGCATATTTACCGCATCAAAAAAACCGGAATATTAATACCAACTTTTAAAGTTTTAATGCCTAATTACCTATTACCAATCACCTAAATATTATGTCTTTCCAACGTCCAGATGGCAGACTACCAAATCAAATTCGTCCGATTAGTTTCGATCGACAGTTTACCAAATTTGCTAGCGGTTCCGTGCTCGCGAAAAGTGGCGATACTCAGGTACTTTGCAGCGTTACAATCAAGCCGGGAGTGCCTAGATTTCTGGAGAATACCGGACAAGGTTGGCTGACAGCGGAATACCGAATGTTGCCGGGATCTACGCCGCAGCGACAAGAGCGGGAATTTATGAAATTATCGGGACGGACTCAAGAAATTCAGCGGTTGATTGGGCGCAGTTTGCGATCGTGCTTGGATATGCAACTATTGGGAGAACGCACAATACTTGTCGATGCGGATGTTTTGCAAGCGGACGCTGGGACTCGCACGACTTCAATTACTGGCGGGTTTGTGGCTGTGGCTGACGCTTTGAACAAGTTGGTACAAAAAGGTGATTTAGTGCGATCGCCCTTGATTCGCCAAGTGGCGGCCGTGTCTGTGGGACTTTTGGAAGGGGAGCCATTTTTAGATTTGAATTATCTGGAAGATGTGGCGGCTGAAATTGATTGTAATGTGGTAATGAATGGAGATTTGAATATCATCGAAATTCAGGGAACTGCGGAAGAGGGAAGTTTCAGCCGGAGTCAGTTAAATCAAATTTTGGATGTGGCAGAAACTGGAATTCAGGAATTGTTGGAGGCTCAGCGGCAGGCTTTGGTTGAGTAGTCCGGCAGTCCGGCAGGGGTTGAAACCCCTGCCTCAAAGCTAAAGTCCTCTTAAGAGGACTGAGAAGAAGAATTTTTCAACTCATTAGTCCTCTTCAGAGGACTTTAGCTATTAGCCAGGGAATTCATTCCCTGGCGGACTGGCGGGCGGGCGGGAGGACTGGCGGACTGACGATTTAAGTTGACACAAATTGGCCGGGCGCCGTGTTCTCTATATAATAATTCCGGTGCAATCGGAAACGATATCAAGCGATCGGGTGGTGGCGGACTCGGCATAAAAAATAGTGAACAGGCCGATCGCACTCGGAACTTGCTTGCTTGCGGGCGATCGACTTTTCCCGAAAAACCATTAATATCCCACTAATAACAACTCACTAATCACTAATCACCCATCACCAAGGACTCCCAATCATCACAAAAGCCGACCAATAATAAGGATGCGACAACTTTAAATCCGCAAACCCTTGCAGCGAACTCGGCAACTCCACCCCCTCACCCCGACTCAAACCCCGCAATCGGCCACCCTCCAAACGCACATCTCCCCGCAACATCGCAATTTGCGCTTGTCGCAGCGCCGCCCCCTTAATTCGCGCCGTCTTCAACTGCTGGTAAAACTCACTCATCAATCCCAAAGTACCTTCATCACTCACGTACCACAAACTTCCCAAAGCCGTTTGCACCCCCGCTTGCAGCGCCAAACCCCCAAAACCCAACTCGGCCTGTGCATCTCCCACCGCAGTCCGACAAGCACTTAAAACTAACATATTCACCTGCGGATCATTCAATCTCAAATCCCGCAATTGATCCAGTCGCAGCCGACTATTCCACAACTGAATAAAAGAATTATTTGGTGTTCCAGGTCGAAATTCGCCGTGAGTAGCTAAGTGAATAACCCCAAAAGATCGGCTTTGATGCTGTCGCTTCAAATTCTCCAAAGTGAAATCCTCATTCAGAAAACTAACTCCCGGCCACTCTCTAGAAATAGCGGCTATTTCTGCAGGAACCGCAGGCAAAGGATTCAACTCGGAAAATTCCGAGGCACCCATTGCTAAAACTTGAGAATTTCTGAGATCGACGTAGCGGGTATCTGTTAAATTAATGCTGGGCATCAGGCTGAGATTGTACTTTTCCACCAAAAATTGCTGTCCGTCGTGCAAAGCAGCAAAGGGCATACCTCTCAAACCTCGATCGACAACAAAGGAAATAGTATCCGTTTCGCACTTTTTCAAACTGTCCTCTAAAGGCCCAATCATCCACTTATAAAGCTGTTGGGAAGATGGTAGATAACTGGTAGTAGCCCGCACCCCCGGTTTGGTAATCTCACCCCTGAACTCATTTACAACTTTCAGAAGTTCTTGTCGGTTCGCTGACGGCACACTTTTGTGAACCACTTCACCGCAAGAAGTGATCAGCATTAAATTTAATTCTTCGGGCTGCGAGAATAGATAAATTAAGCTGGGTTTTGTGCCGGTTTCTTTACCCGCTGATTCTAACTTTTTTTGAATTTCCTCTGGGGATACCAACTCGTTGCTGATGTTGATGCCTAAATATTCCCCGAATTCTTGGCTGAAAGATTTGTCCAGCAGAGACAAAGCTTCCGATATTTGGCCTGTCTCCAAATTCCTGCCGATGTCGCCGCGAAATGCTGACTGAATAACTGAATCTAGGATATTTGAATTGATGAAATTTCTCACTTCTCTGGGAAATTGCATCCTTTCGCGCGGCATCCTTTCTCCGGGTTTTCCTATATCTCGCGATATTCTGTTTTGATTCTGCCGCTGTTGGCGGCTAAAGGGTTGGTTGGGATCGGGGAAAAGCGATCGCCCTCTATCTAATGCAAATCTATCCCTTGGTAATATTGGCGGCGAATTGGGATTATTAGGATTATTGGGATTATTGGGATTATTGGGATTATTAGGATTATTGGGATTATTGGGATTATTGGGATTATTGGGATT
>NZ_JAUBVD010000004.1:105703-209438 GCF_036705675.1 Microcoleus sp. AT8-A3 | reverse complement strand
TTATTGGGATTATTAGGATTATTGGGATTATTGGGATTATTGGGATTATTGGGATTATTGGGATTATTGGGATTATTGGGATTATTCGGATTATTCGGATTATTGGGATTGTCGGGATTTGTTGGTTGATTGGTAGTTACGATCGCACTATTGCCTTGAGTGTAAGAATTTATGAACGATCGCCCTTGAGTAATCGTACCTGAAGCATTGCTGGCGATCGCCCCAGCAGTACCGTTAGTCGTCGCATCTCCCACCGCAAAAGGTATCGGCGGATTGACATCACCGCCGCCGTGGCGGATCGTAACTGTACCCGCTTGAGTGTCGCCAAGAGTCGAGATGCTAACAGGAGTGCCGTTTTGGCCAAAAGTACCCGTCACTCGAACTAAACCCGGAGTTGCGAGCTCAACATTACCGCCCGGAGCATTTATGGATGCAACGCTGATATCATTTTGAGCGTTAAGATTTACTGTAGAAGTGCGATCGACCCTAACAACAGGATTAACATTTATTCGCCCTATTGTGATTTCGTTTGCGGCTAAAATACTCACAATTTCCGCAGCATTTATATTGCCAGTGCTGACACTTCCCCTACTGCTATTAACATCAACAGCGACTCCCTGCAAATTCCCCGTATTCACATTGTCTAACGCTCTGAAAGTGATATTTTCTGTTGCAGTGATGTTGGTCATTTGCAGATTCCCGCTAGTGCTATTGACATTCACTCTCTCTCCCTGCAAATTTCCGGAACTTACATTGCCAGAAGCTGTTACATTAATATTCCCAGTGGCTGTGGTATTTGCAGTTTGAATTGTTCCAGAGTTACTATTGACATTCACTCCCACTCCCTGCAAATTTCCGGAAGTTATATCGCCTAAAGCTGTTACATTAATGTTACCAAGGGATGTAGTATTGCCGATCGCAATTTTTCCCCCATCGCTATTGACCTCAACTGCTCCTCCTAGCAAATTCACTGCATTTAAGTCGCTGGATGCTCTCAAAGCAATAGTGCCAGTGCCAGCATCGATCGATAGAACTCTAATATTAGTTTGGGCATTCAAATTTACTGTAGGAATGCGATTGCTTCCGTCTGTGCTGGTGGTAGGATTGACATTAATTGTCCCTGCTGTAATTTGCTGTCCTGCCAAAAGTCTGACATCTCCATTCGTAGCGATCGCCCCCGTATTAACACTCCCATTGCTGCTAGCATTGACAGTCGCAGCGGTGAGATTGCCTACCGTTAAGTCCCTCAAAGCTGTCAAATTGATATTCTCAGTTGCTGTGATATTGACTGGTGTAGTATTAGGCACAATGGTATTGGCATCAGTCACAACTCCCAATTCACCGGAGTTACTGGTAATATCAACATTAGACCCCTGCAAAGTCCCAAAATTCACATTGCCAAAAGCTCTGAGTGCGATCGCCCCGGAAGTCCCAGTATCGATCGACCCTGTTACTATATTGCCTCGAACAGTATTCAGACTAATACTGCCGTTGATATCAGCACGAGAAATGTCACTTGTCAATATAATATTGTCATTAGCTTGAATATTAATTGTCGAACTAGACGTTAATCTGCCCCCAACTACCACTCCTGCTTCCCTGCTTTCGAGATTAATTTGACCGCCATTAATATCTCTAGTTGCGATAATTCCCGGCGCTGACAAAATCACCGGCCCGCCTGCCGAAATATTTTCAATAGAAATCAAATTATTCGATAAAATAGACGCAGGAGTAAATATTGCATCGTCACCTAAAGGATTAGGTTGTTCATTATCACCCGGAGTATCCGTAGGAGAATTAGGAACATTAGGAGAATTAGCCAAATTTTGCACTCCCGCCCGCAGAATTAAAGCCGGACTGCTGGTTAAAATAGCAATATCTGGATCGCCACTCACATTTTCCCTACCCAATGCAATATCGGGGCCGGTAATTGTAATATCCTCGGCAACAATGCTCCCCCTCGCCTCGACTTTCAGCGAAACTCCGGTATAATCTCCAAAGAAAACATCTCCTTCCGAACTGATAATCGGGTCAAATAAACTGACAAAGTTTCCCGGCATTCCCGACAAATTGCGAATCGAAAAATTGCCACCAGAAACAAAGTGGGAATCCCCCGAAATAACGCCGTTGCTAACCAAACTCAAATTGCCGCCGCTTTGGAATTGCGGGGGAAGAGATAAGCCGCCGATCGCATTTTGAGTGAGAATGTCGATCGTGCGAGATCCCTGAATGTATAAATTACCCCCAGCCTTCGCCAAAAAAGGATTCTGGGCGCTGTCCCTGACCCGCACCGCATCCCCACCCAGCAAACTCAAATCCCCCGCAGTTTGCAGCCTAGCGCCCGCTAACGAGAGATTTTCCGCAGCCCATAAATTCGCACTTCCCGCATTCAACTGCGGTAGCCCAGACACATTAGCAGCAATCGCCACATCCCCAGAATTCACCTGCAAACCAGAAGCCACAAGCCGCACAGAACCGTCATCCGCAACCGCAACACCCGCAGCCTGATTTTGCCCAGTACCTGTCAGCAACTGCGGCAAAGAAATAGGATTCAAAGTCTGTTGAAAACTACCAAAATTTCCGCCCGTTGCTATTTCCAGACTCAACAAATGCCCCGGTTGACTAATGCGGAGAACATTATCTCCCGGAACAGCAGCAACAGTAATTTGCCCGCCCGCAGCCGACAACTGCCCCGTACTAACAACCGTACCGCCAAGCAAAGCCAAATTTTGCCCAGGATTCACCGCTAAATTGCCAGCATTAACAATACTTCCTGGTACACCCGGACTAAAATAAAAAGCATTTGGCGTACCAACCAAGGCGCTAAAATTATTTATACCCGCAGCATTAAACCAATTTGAACCAAAACCGACACCAGTAGCAGTAGTTGCAGTAAAAGCCGCCGGCACATTCAAACTCGCGTTCGGGCCAAACACAATCCCCGCAGGATTAATTAGAAAAAGATTAGAATTGCCGCCCGTGACAGTAATTAAACCGTTAATTAGCGAAGCGTCCCCGCCAGCAATTCGAGCTAATATATTTTGAATAGCCGAATTAGTCAGAAAATTAGCAATTTGACCTTGATTCAAGCCAAACTGCCCAAAACTGTGAAAAAGATTCGCGCCGTCTCCCGACAAACTGCCGCCGTTGATATCATAGCGGTTGCCGATCGGGGTGACAACAGTACCCGTACCGTCAGCAGCAGGCACTATGGGCTGTGCTTGCGCGAAAGTATTAAAAATTAACAAAGAAAACGGACAAATAAATAGCGCAACCTTTTTAATCTTTAAGTTGGCATTTTTCATAGCACTAAGTAAAACTATCTCAATTGCCTTAATTATCGCACTTGCAAACAACTTACCTGTAAATTACACATTAATTCGCTCATGACAACTCCCAAAATCAAAAGCCTCTACACAGACGGCGCTTGTTCCGGCAACCCAGGCCCCGGCGGCTGGGGTGCAGTAGTTTGTTTCGCCGACGGCAAGTGTCACGAACTCGGAGGTGCAGACCCCCAAACCACTAACAACCGCATGGAAATGCAGGCTGCCGTCGCTGCGCTGGAATTTTTTGCCAATTCCGGTCAAACCGAACCTGTCACCGTTTACACCGACAGCGAATACGTTAAAAACGGCATCACTAAATGGATTCAAGGCTGGAAAAATAAAGGCTGGAAAACCTCAACGGGCAAAGATGTTGTCAACCAAGACCTCTGGCATCTGCTAGACAAGCTGAATTCCCGGCAAATCCAGTGGGAACACGTCCGCGGCCACTCCGGCGACTTCTACAACGACAGATGCGATGAAATCGCCCGCAGCTTCTCGCACAATCTCACTCCCGAACTGCAACAGCAGAAACCAACGGGAGACGAGGCCGGGGCGGGCACGGGGGCACCGCCCCTACGCTTTGACAACACAATTGTTTCGGAAGAAACGGACGTAACTGGTAACAAAACGATAGAATCCTATGTCATAACTTCTGACCTTCCGATCTCCAACTCTACCATGATGGATTCAACTGCCGATACCCTGGAGAACTTGCCCCGCGAGGTGAGGGTTCAGGACCTCCGCAATCTGATCGAAACGTTGCACATCGCCGACGAGGTTGCGACGAAAGGCTACTTGATTACCAGTTCTGAACTGGCTGATTTGATGGATGTAAATGCCAGCGCTGTCACCAGTCGTGGAGACAACTGGGTTTGGCGAAATTGGGTAGTGTCGCGGGTGCGGCGCGAGGGCAACCAAATTCTCTGGCAATTAGAGAGAATTGACCACGTTAGTACAACTGATTAGTCAGTTGGCAGTTGGCAGTTGGCATTTGGCATTTGGTCAACTGTTAACTGTTAACTGTTAACTGTTAACTGTTAACTATTAACTGTTAACTGTTAATTAACTAACGGTGCAACCGGAGTTCATATAACAGGACGACCATCATCTAAAAGAGCATTAAGTTTTCCGGCAACTTGCCAAGGGTTTCGACCTTTGAACAAAGCAGCAAACACGGCTTCATAGGGATTTCTACCAGTTTTTTTTACTGCTGCGATCGCCTGTTTGTTAGATAATCCCCGCCCGCTAACCAACCAAGCAGCCAAAACCTGTCCTGTACGTCCGATCCCCCCAGAACAGTGAACTACGACCCCTTCGCCTTTGCTATTTGCAGATGCCAAAAATGGTAATATGCGATCGAGCAAAATATCCCTATCTACCAATTCAAAATCGGCAATCGGAGCCCAGCAAACTCGATCGCACCCAAAGATGTTCCGATACGTTCCCAGTAAGTCCCTGTAGCGGATGAGTTGGGAATCGGGAAGCAAACAGCAAACTTGCTTGATATTGTGCCCCTGCATAAATTCAATCCACTCAGCAATTTCTGCATCGCGATATCCAGGTCTCGCTGCACCAAATACAATTAATTCAGTCTCCGAAGCCGCCGCAAATTTGTGCATAATGTTTTCAATAATTTTACCTATAATTAAGAAATACCAACAAATCCTGAATCAACAGTGAAAAACAAGAGTTCGATCGCCTTAATGAACTGGCTGCAACCCAAACCAGAAACCGTTTTGTTATGCGACTCAATTGTAGCAGCTTCTGAGATGGCATTCATGCTCAACGGTGAGTGGGATGGGTGCAATAGTTTAGTCCTCCCTAAATCCGACAAGGTAGCAATTGAAGCAGCCGCCCGTTTGCTGGAGACATCGTGGTGCTACCAAAATACTTGCGAACCAGTTTTAATTCGGCTGGGAGTTGACGAATTGCTGCGCCGTTATGGAATTGGAGACAGGTTTTTTATTAATGCTAACTTGCGATGCGCGCAATTGAGCGAACTTTGCTTGGAAAACATTGATTTGAGTTATGCTAAATTAAATTTGGCTAACCTCAGCGGCAGTAATTTAAGCAAAGCAAACTTAATGGCAGCACAGATGCAATCGGCAAATTTGAGTTGCAGCAATTTGAGTAAATCGCAACTTGTGAGGGCGAATTTATCAGGAGCAAATTTATCTGATGCTAATCTCAAAGGTGCTGATTTGAGTTATGCAGATTTAAGCAATGTTTGTTTAACAGGTGCTGATTTAAGAGGTGCAAATTTAGCCAGAACAGACTTAAGAAAAACCAGCTTAGATGGGGCGATTGTTGAGTAATATCAAATCCCGCTTAAATACTTTCTCTCACACCGCGTGGGTAAATCCTGTAAACATTTTAACATCAAACCGACAGTCCGGCAGGGGTTGAAACCCCTGCCTCAAAGCGCAAGTCCTCTTTTAGAGGACTGATGAGTTCTTGAGTCCTCTTTTAGAGGACTTTAGCTATTAGACAGGGGTTTCAACCCCTGGCGGAGTAGCGGGTGGGGGGGAGGACTGGTGGACTAAAAGCTTAAGTTGACACGCTTTGGGTAATGCCGTTTCCCTACGGCGATCGATCGCACTTCCGGGGTGTGCTTCATAAACGTGGAATCTGCTGTATCTGCGTCCATCCGCGTACATCCGCCACCATCTGCGGTTAAAGTTCCAAAGTAATTAACTGAGCAATTTCGTCAGTCTGAAAACCCAAGGCCATCGGCTTTTGCACTGTCGGAATCACTTGTACATCATAGAGTTCGGTGACAATTCCTTCAAAGCGCAACCAGTGAACGATCGCCCCCGTAGTCAAATCAATCACCATCATACCACAGCGAGCTTCAGCATCCTTGGCCAGCAACAACTCATCCAATTCTAAACCGCTAAAAGTGTTGTCACCTCCCCGAGGTTTCGAGAGTCCAACAATTGCCCAATTTTGCCAAAAAGCCAGTCCTCGGACATATCCCGGACAAAACGTAATTGCCTCAAATTTTCCTGTTTCTAAATCCACATAACCGAATTCTCCTCTCCCCGAATTCAGCAGCCACAATTTATCTTGATACCAGCGGGGTGAATGCGGCATCGACAATCCCGTGACGATAATATCATTAGATTCAATATCAATAACTATACCGCCATTTTTTCTGCGATCGCGCCAGCCATCCACGACATCCGACTGACTCGACGCTGTGACATATTTCGCTTCTCCTTCTACCATAGCCAAACCGTTGAGGTGACAGCGGTCTTCATTGATATATTGTGAGATAAAACTTGGTTTCCAGAGAGGTTTGCAACTGTGGCGATCGCTCACTGTAGCGATACAATTAAACAAAGTGCTAATAAAAATGATTTGATTATTTTTATCGACAGCGATATCGTGAATGTCAATATCTCCTGTAGTATAGCCAATTCTTGGTATATATAATTTATCGTATCCTTGGTATAGTTTCCCGGATTCTAAGACATTATCTAATTGCCAGAGTTGATATTTTGAACTTAAATAAAGGCGTTCCGGCGTGCAGAAAAGCCCCATTGCGCGATCGAATATTCGCCAAAAAGCCGATATTCTGTTCGTTTCGGGCACAGCACCAATTAACATTAACCTGCTGGTTTGGTAGGTAGTGCAAGCGAGACTGATTTGTTGTTGGGTTAACCAAGATGGAAAATCGCGATCGCCAAAAATCTCGTGTTCTTGGACTGTATTGAAATTTGTGCGATCGTCATTATTCATAGAATCACTGAGCGTAATTGCCTAAAATCAATAATCTCATAAACTCGCCCCGACTTCGACTTTTTATAATTGTTTACAATAACCCGGAAACATATAAAGATTTTGTAAAGGAGAAGCTCAACCACTGACAGTACGATCGAACCCTGCTAAGCTCCTAGCAATTAAAAGTTTAGGGGGTCATCCGCTACCAGATAGAAATACCGCCATCGCAACTCAAATCGGGCGATCGCTTTTAGCAGCTCAAAAACCAGTAATTCTACCTAATGCAAAAACAGATGAAAACCCTAACTCAACTTAACAAAAAAAATCCCTTTGTTGCTTGCATGAGCAACCAGCCAAGCTCGATCGTCATCCTTGACCCCACAGTACCAGACAGCAACTACATAGCCCAAGGCATCAAACCAGGCACTGCCACCTACATCCTGGAAAACCAGCCTGATGCCCTAGAGCAAATCACCACATTCCTCGCTCAGCATCAAGGCATCGAAACCCTCCACATCATCACCCACGGTAGCCCCGGCAAGATTTACTTAGGCACGACAGAACTCAACAGCAGCAACATCAAACACTACAGCCAACAGTTGCAACAGTGGCGAAACGCCCTCAGTGTCAACGCCAGCATCATATTATATGGATGTGAGATAGCAGCCGGGGAGACAGGACACCAATTCCTGACTCAACTCCACCAACTCACAGGCGCAAACATCGCCGCTAACTCCCAGCCTACAGGTAACAGCAAACTAGGTGGCACCTGGAACATCCCGCAACTCATCCCCCCATCGAGCCAAAAGCCCAAACTTTCTCTGACAGAAACCACCCTCAAAACCTACAGCGGCGTGCTCAGCTTCGCCCCTAAAGTTGACTTCACAACTGGCAGTTTCCCCATCTCCGTCAGCATCGGCGACTTCAATGGCGACGGCAAACCTGACTTAGCTGTGGCGAATAGCGGCAGCAACACTGCCTCCATCCTGCTCAACACCAGCACCACAGGAGCCACCACCCCCACCTTTGCCTCCCAAGTCACCTTCGCAACTGGCCTTACTCCCACCTCCATCAGCATCGGCGACATCAACGGCGACGGCAAACCAGACTTAGCTGTGGCGAACTTCGGCAGCAACGACGCTTCCATCTTGCTCAACACCAGCACCACAGGAGCCACTACCCCCACTTTCGCCACCAAAGTAGACTTACCTACACAGGACTTACCTACTGGCACTCACCCCAACTCCGTCAGCATCGGCGACATCAACGGCGACGGGAAACCTGACTTAGCTGTGGCGGTGGTATTCAGTAACGATGCTTCCATCCTGCTCAATACCACCGCCATAGGAGCCACCACCCCCACTTTCGCCACCCACGTTACCTTCCCTACTGACACTGGTCCCAACTCCGTCAGCATCGGCGACATCAACGGCGACGGGAAACCTGACTTAGCTGTGGCGAATCGGTTCAGCAACACTGTCTCCATCCTGCTCAACACTACCGCCACAGGAGCCACCACCCCCTCTTTCGCCACTAAAGTTGACTTCAGAGCTGGCAGTTCTCCCAGAAGCGTCAGCATAGGCGACATCAACGGCGATGGCAAACCTGACTTAGCTGTGGCGAATAACGGCAGCAACATCTCGATCCTGCTCAACACCACCCCCAGCAACGCCACCACCCCCACTTTCGCCACCAAAGTAGACTTCACAACTGACACTGGCCCCAAATCCATCAGCATCGGCGACATCAACGGCGACGGCAAACCTGACTTAGCTGTGGCGAACGCCAACGACAACAACGTCTCCATCCTGATCAATACCACCGCCACCGGAGCCACCATTCCTACCTTTGCCACCAAAGTAGACTTCACAACTGGCAGTAACCCCAGCTCCGTCAGCATCGGCGACATCAACGGCGACGGGAAACCTGACTTAGCTGTGGCGAACCAGTTCAGCGACAGTGCCTCGATCCTGCTCAACACGGCAACGCCAGTCACGCCAACACCAACGCCAGTAACGCCAACACCAACGCCAGTAACTCCCACGCCAACACCAGTAACGCCAACGAATAAGAACAACCCCCCAGTTGTAAATCTTTCTGCCTTTTCGCAACAAAGTGGAGCACTAGGTTTTTCTCAAACTGGCAATGTGTTTACCTTGGCTGCAAACACCTATACTGACCCCGATCCGGGCGACAGCATTAATTATTCGATCGCCCTAGCAGATTTCAAGGCGTTGAATTCGTCGGCGTTTACATGGAAAACCGATCGGAGTGGCGGTCGCTATCGTCAGCCAGTAAATGAGTTAAGTTTTCCTGAGATTCCTCTCCCCTCATGGTTAACTTTCAATTCCGCAACTCGCAAAATTGAGATCGGCGAGACTCGCCCGCAGAAATTTGACTACTGGATGAAGATAATAGGAACGGATTCGTCTGGTGCCAATGTTAGCGAAATAATCCGCTTCAAGAGTTCTACTTTTGGTGGTTTTGTAATTGACGACTATATTGCCGGCGCGAATGTCTTCTTTGATGCTAACAAAAATGGCATCGCCGATCCGAACGAACCCAAAGGCACAACAGACGGTAACGGCGCATTTAGTTTTGATATTACTTCGGACACTTTTGACACTAATAATAACGGCAAACTTGATGCAAGTGAAGGTAATTTAGTTGCTTTTGGCGGCACCGACATCGGTACCGGTTTACCCCTAGAAACTCCGCTCAAAGCGACACCCGATGCAGAAGTAATTACTTTACTGACTAGCATGGTAGCTGAATTAGCCGATCGCGGTTTAACCGTTAATGAAGCTGATGCAAAAGTCACTAGCGCTTTCGATATTCCTAGCGATATCCCGATTAATTATGTGGATCCGATCGCCGCTACCCTAGGGGAACAACCGGGTGGTAAAGCGGTATTAACTGCGATGCTGGTAGCCCAAAACTCGATCACTCAAACAGCAGGATTAATTGAAGGTGCCAGCAATCTGAGTATGGGTGATGCTGTCAAGCAAATAATTAGTACGATCGCCGATCGCATCCTAACAGGAACCTTAGATTTCACCAAACCCGAACAAGTGGCGGATTTAATCGTCCAAGTGGGCGATCAAGTAAAGGCGATCGATCCTAATTTTAACGCCCAAGAGATATCAGTGGTGGCACCAGCACTAGCCCAGGTAATCGCAGCATCCAATCAACGGATTGTAGAGGCGATCGCGACTAATACCGATCTTACACAACTGCAAAAACAAGTAGCAGCCATCCAAAAAATTGCTTTGGGTGAAACAACTCAAGACTTTAAAGCATTTGGTGCCGGTCAAAAACCCCTCGATTCTCTAGTTGCAGAAAACACGGGTACGGCGTTAGATGAACAAATTTTGAATGGTGGTAATAACCCTGTAGTCACAACACCAACACCTGTAGTCACAACACCAACACCTGTAGTCACAACACCAACACCTGTAGTCACAACACCAACACCCGCAGTCACAACACCAACACCTGTAGTCACAACACCAACACCTGTAGTCACAACTCCTACACCCGCAGTCACAACTCCTACACCAACACCGACACCGACACCGACACCGACACCGACACCGGAAGTACAAATTGCGATCGCAATGCCAAAACCATCGGTATCAAGTAACGTGCGATCGGGTTTACCAGAAAACACCCGATTAGGAGATGTTTACCTGCTAACAGATGGCAACGATACCAGCTTCCCAGCAGCAGCATTAGGCTTAAGCGTATTTGCCCTTGCCGGCAACGATTCCTTGAGGGGATTAGACTTCCCAAACACCTATTTTGGGAATCAAGGAGAAGATACTTTAGTAGGTGGAGGAGGTAACGACGAACTAATTGGCGGCAAAGGTTCAGATTCGATCGCGGGCGGTACTGGCAACGATTTTCTTAGCGGGAATAATGACAACGATATCCTGCTAGGTGGTGATGGCGATGATACCCTGCGCGGTGGTAAGCAAGATGATATCTTATCAGGCGGTGCGGGTAACGATCTCCTGAATGGCGATTCCGGTTTGGATATCCTCACAGGTGGCGCAGGGAATGATATCTTTGTATTGCAAGATACGGCTACGGAAGTATCTCAAGCCGATCTGATTACTGACTTCACTTCAGAGGATAAAATTAAGTTAATTGATGTCACTTTTAGTCAATTAACTTTTGAGTCAGTTAATGCCATTTTAGATGGTGCAACTGCTGTATTATCAACGGCGATCAAATCAGGGAATGACTACTTGGGAGTGGTTTATAATCTGAATCCAACGGCTCTTAATAGTAGCTCTTTCTTGTAAGATTGATGGGGAATTCATATTACCCACAGTCAGGACACGGCAGTACATAAGAAGGAGACGGCAGTGCCGTTTCCCTACAATTAATCTGCTGTAGGGAAACGGCACTGCCGTGTCCTCATTTCAGCTAGTAATAATTCCGAATTTTAACGATTATTCATACTTTCTGCCGCGCCACTGAGTAGGCTGATTCAACGCAGAAATGAGAATTCGCAAAAACGCCAACGGATCGGCTAAAGGTGACAGCCAAAACAGCCATTTACCCGATGCCCCAGTTGTATCGTAGGAAGGTGCGATCGCCAAACACAAAGCCGATCGCACTGCAACCAAAAATACATTCAATCCCAACAGCCAAAAGTGCGGAAATACACCAACCGGCGGCAGCGAACCAAACAACAAATAGCACAATATAATCGGTACCGGCAAACCTTGAACCGCCAGCAACAGCCACAAATCGCCCCAAATTTGACCGCCCGAAGCAGCATCTTTCAAATCGAGCGATCGACCCCATTCATTCCAAGTCTCGATCGCCCCCTCATACATCCGCACCTTCAACACCTTAGCCCCATCCAAAAAGCCCACCTTAAAGCCCTTAGCAGCCGCATAGCGAGCCAAAGTCACATCATCGCAAAACGAACCCCTCGCGACCTCATAGCCCCCTAATGCCACCAAAACCTCGCGCTTACACAAGAAACACTGACCGTTCGCCATCACCCGTTCCGGCACATCCCCGCCAGTCCCCGTCGGCCCGAACCGATAAACCAAAGTCATTAACAAAGCAGGTTGCAGCCACAACTCCCCCGGATACTTGAGGATAAACTGCGGCGAGAGCGAAATCAAATCGTAATTTCCAGCTTTCGCTGTTTTGAGTAAACTCGCAATCAAACCCGGATGGGGCACAGTATCCGCATCTATCCCCAAAATCCACTCGCACTTCTCGGAACTTGCCAAAAAACCCGCATTCAGCGCCCACGGACGCCCTACCCAACCCGCCGGCAGCGGATCGTCGTTAATCAAGCGAAACCGGGGGTCTTTTTGTGCTGCTGCTTTGACTAAATCTCCGGTTCCGTCTACCGAATAGCTGTCAACCACGATCGCTTCTCGGAGTTCGTAACTTTGGCTGGTTAATCCTTCCAAACAAGGCGAAATTCGATCGGCTTCGTTCAAAGTCGGTACCACCGCAGTACAACTACCCAACAAATCCAGCGTCGGCGAATCCGGTTCCAGGGGTGGGATGCGCGATGGGCCTTTAATCAAACGCGACATCAGAAGGGCGGCGGCGGGTAATTGCAGCAGCAGGAGTGCGACAGCGATGATACTTGTCAGCGATTGGGAGAACAGGTGAGGGGCGATCATGGGATTTTAGATTTTAGATTTTAGATTTTAGATTTTCAATTGAAGAATTGGAAATTACGGTTGGTGTCAATTTAAAAATTTAATAAAATTTTTGCCTCAAACATATTACAGGAATTGGGCATGAAAAAATCGCCATTGAAAAACCCGGTTTCTTGTAGAAACCGGGTTTTTAAACTAGCTCAAAATTTAGTGTAAATTTTTGCTAAATCAGCCGGGGTTGCTCGCTAGCAACTCACTTACGCAAAACGCCCACGGGCTGAGGTGGAATTTGGGCCGTGATAACAGATGTATCCAAAGACGGCATTGTTTCGGTTACGTCACCTGTTGCGGGTTTAGCGATCCAGCATAACGCGATCGCCGGAACTACACCCAGAAGCACCGCTAGCGATGTCGGGAACCAGAACCGAGAATCCAAGGAAACTACAGTGATAATTGCTCCGAAAGCAAAGTTTACCAAATAAACAATTAAGGGCAAACCCAATTCCGATCGCTCTAATTTAATCGGTGTTTTTCTCCACAAGAAAGCTGCTACAGACATAAATAGCGCCCCCGTACCCATCCAACCAGCCAAATTGCGGTAAGGCATTCCAAAGAAAGCCCCAAGTTCCTCAAACTCCCAAAAAGGAACAGCAGTTTGACTCATCGCCGGATCTAGTACAAAATCCCAAGCAGTTAGCAGCAAAGCACCAAGGGCGATCGCCCCTATTTGGCGCACCCAGTTGAGTTCACCTTTACCGCCAGCTACTCCAGCGCGAGCAATTATGTATGAAACCAGTCCCAGATAAAACCACGAGAGGGGAATGGTAAACGGAACCAGCCCTGCAATTTTGTAGCCCAAACCGCTTAAATAGTGGTAGTGGCCGAAGGGAAAACCCGTACTCGTTCCCAACAACTCGCTACTCAAGGACAAAAACACAGAAGGCACTAAAAAAGCCAGAGTTGCACCCCAACCCAATGTCCGCAAGGCATAGAGAGCAACTGCTGCTGCACCAAAGATGATATAAACTACTCCACCCCCAGCCATCCCCCACTGGAATAGCGTTTGCCCCGCGGGCGGTAAACTCATCACCAATTCGGGACGGGGTAAAATCAGCAGCAACCCTGCCAATCCAAAAGCCATTGACAAGACGTGGGCAATTAAGCAAAAGCGCTCAGCAATCAAAAGTTGCTTCATGGGACTCCTCGAAAAAATATTAGATGCAAAAAGCACTCTTAACAGTTTACAAACTTTAACAAAAAACCAACTGCATTTGAGTCACTTGTCAATTGTCAGTTGTCAGTTGTCAGTTGTCAGTTGACTGTTGTCCACCGCCCGCCGATGCCCAATGCCCTGAGCAATCTAAAATCTAAAATCTAAAATCTAAAATTGTCAGATGCCCGATGCCCCATGCCCGATGCCCGATCTTAAATTACTGCCAATTCCCCACTAGCACGAAAGGCGCCCAGAAATAGGGATTTTGATAGTCTGGGTTTTTCAGCAGCGTTAATTGAGCGTTGCGGAGGGCTTCAGCTTTGCTGGTTTTAGAAGAAGCCAGTTGCTTGTAAAATTCAGCCATAAAGATAGCTGTAGATTCGTCGTTGACTTGCCAAAGGGTGGCGGCGGTGCTGCGCGCACCCGATCGAATTGCCGCCCCCGCCAAACCCAAAGCCGCCCGGTTATCCCCCGAAGCAGTTTCGCAAGCACTCAAAACCAAAAGTTCGATCGGCTGTTGTCTCTCCCCAGTGCGGGCTCGCAGCAGTCGATCGAACTCCTTAACATTCACTTTCTGATCCCAAGTCACAATAAAAGTATCCGCTGCATTCGAGCTAAACTGACCGTGAGTTGCCAAATGGACGATCGGGTAAGATACTGCTTTAATTCGATCGTGCAATCGCCCGCTGACAAAATCTTCATTCAGCAGCGAACTCGCCGGCATCTCGGCTGCAATTTGCTGAACTTCCTCCTTCACCCCCGGCAAAGCCGAGAAGCCTTGACGCGGTTCCGAGAGGCCAGCGGTGAGCACTTTTAACTTGACTTTGTTCAGCGGTTTCGGTGCCAGCAATTGCAATCCCGGCGCCAAAGCAATGCTGTATTTTTCTACCAAAAACTTTTCACCGTCGTGCAGCACCGCCATCGGCAGATTTCGCAAATAACCGTCGAGCACAAATACCAGGGTTTTAATCCCGGCGGCAGTCAAATCCGCCTCTGCGGGGCGGATTAACCAGTCATAAACCTGTTCAACGGGTTGCCTCCTGTTGCGGGGGAAAGCAGCAGGCCTGATGAGATTTTTGGCTTGTCTGAAGGCAGTTTCCAACTCAGCTTGAGACTTCTTCGTAGCGTAGCGGCGCAGGGGTTTGCCGGGAATTGACAAAATTACCTCCAAACGATCGCTCAAAATAATCGGATAAATCACCGCCGCAGTCGGATCGATTTCCTCGATCGACTTTGGTTTAGCATCAGCGCAAGCATCCCGAAAAAAGTTGTCCAATTCCGCCAACTGCAAAGATTCCACCGTTTGGCGCGCCAGTTTCAATTTAGGTTGACTGGGAGATTCCTCTTGCAAAAGCAGCCCGACTAATTCCCGATAAACCGGTTCGGCACTTTCCCGAAACGAAAATTGCACTTCGGGATTGACTGTCACCAAATCGCCCCGCAGAGAAGACAATATATTGACAGCTTGAGTATATTGAACGATCGCCCCTTCTGTATTTCCTTGAGCTTTCCGAATCCGTCCCAGTTGCCAAAACAATTGGTAAGCAATATCGGGAGATTGAAAAGCCGGTGCTAAACTCAAAGCCTCGGTTGTGAGATTTTCTGCTTTCTGATACTGCTGTTGGATTTCCGATAGTTTGCCTTTTGCTGCCAGAATATAAGCTTGTATTCGTCGATCGCCCAAACTGTTTGCTCCTTCGACAGAGCGATCGAGCATTGTGTCAATATCGCTTAAACTCAAAGTTTTCGCAGGCGACTGAGCTAATTTCATCAAGCTTTGAGCTAAATTAATTTGAGCGTAAAGTCCGGCGCGATTCGAGCCAAATTGATCGGTTTGAGATTCGAGAGAACGCCACAAAGCCTCTGCTTCCGACCAATCTTGGCGATCGACTAACAAACTCAATTGATTTAACTTTGCCTGAATTTGTAGGGGCGATCGATCCGGCATCGCCTGGATCGATCGACCATAATACTCTAAGGCAAAGCGTTCCCAATCCGCCCGCTGTTCTGGTGTCAAACCCGGTTTATTGCTTTTAGCCCGTACCGTATTGCCCAGATTAAGATAAATTGCAGCCTCCTCTGGCCGGCTACCTAATTTTTGGGCTGCTTCGAGTCCAAGTGACAGCACATCCTGCGATCGTTCCAGTTGTCCCAAAACCCGCAGTACCCGCCCTAAAGCATGAATTGCCCGGACTTGTTCGAGAGAAACCGATTCATTTTTCAAAGTTTCCAAACCCGCTGCGGAAACTTCGCAAGTTTGGTTTTCCAGCTTGAAAGAAGCTAACAGCATTTTGCAAGCCCTGGGGTAAAGTCCGAGAATTTCCCAAGCCCGACTTTGATTAATTTGAACTTGAAAAAGTTGGTTCTTTCTATCAATTTGCTCGAAAATTTTAGCAGCTTGCGTCCAAATCTCGATCGCATCTTGAGTCTGCCCGCGTTCAAGTTGCAACTGTCCTTGAATGTTGAGAGTTTCAGCTAAAATCCGCTGCTGTTCGGGAGTTTTGGCTTGGGTTCGCACAGCCGACAAACTCGAATTTACAGCTTTTTCTGCTTCTTCCCAAAGCGCCAACTGCCCGTAGGTTGCAGCTAAATTGCTCAAAGCTGTGGCGCGATCGAGATTTTCGCCTTTTGCCTCAAACTGCGCCGCCGCTTGCTGCAACAAAGGTACAGCTTCCGAAAAACGTTCCTCTTGGTACAGAGTTCGAGCTTGTCGAACAAGCTGCACCGCTGGTGGTGGATTAACCTGAGCAATTCCAGGAGGAATCGCAACGGATAGCAGACAGGAAATCACAAATAACAGAATTACTTGTCGGAGCGATCGGGTAAACTTCATAGTTAGAAAATAAAATTACAAGCGCAGACACACCTACTGATTAACCCAAATACATCTTATTTTTGATCTGCGTTAATCCGCGTTAATCCGCCTACATCTGCGGTAAAAAAAACCTAATTTCAACGCGGCACACAAACAGAACTAGGTCGAGGATTGCGAGAGTCAGCAGCATTACCCGGATTATATCCAACAAGCATAACTTCTCCTTGAGCATTCACCACCCAACCTTGCGCCGGCACAACTTCGCGATCGGGGATTTCTCCTTCTTCCTTCTTCTTCCCTCGATCGGTTACATCGGTTAAACCCTCTACATTCGTTGCCGAACTTCCTGCCTCTTCCACCCAATTAAACTGGCTAGAATTGCTGCTGAGGGCATCATTGGGACTGGGTGGCACTCCTCCTTTCCCAGTGACGGTAAATGCGCTCTCGGCCTCTTGCGTGCAGGGATTTGCCGCAATTAACGCAGCCGAATCGACAACATTTTGCGGCAGTTCCACTAAACCTTGAGCCGGATTCACTCCAGAAGCACTAAATGTTACAGTACCTTGCAAAGCCGGGCCGCTACTTTGGGAAATCGCCGCAATATCACTGGTAGGATTTAGAGAAGTCGGACTTACTTGCAACGCTGCAAATTGAGCATCTGTTAATCCCAAAGTCGCTCGAACCTGTTCGCGAGTGACTGATGTAAACCCGAAAACATTGGGGACATTAATATTAACCCGCCCACCTTGGGCCGATCGCGCATTAGCCGTAATATCGCTATTTTCGTTGGGAAGAGTAACCAGAATATCGCTTTTAATGTTGATATTGCCGCCGTCGGCAGCGCCCGCATCAGTGGTGATGCGGCTCCCCCGGCGCAATTGGATGTCGCGCGATCGCAAGTTAATATTAGCCCCGATACCCGATACAGTCGTGCCGTCAATACTGCCTTTGGTGGTGAGGGCGATCGAATCTGCGACAACATTGATGCTGCCAGCCTCCCCCGTTCCATAACTCTGGACGCTAACCGCTGCGCCGTCTCGGACACTCAACCGGCCCGCCGCAATGCTCAAGCTTCCCGCCGCACCAGATGGAGGTTGCAGCCCCAACAAAGTCTGGTACAGCAAATCTCCCGAAGCTGTGCCGATGCTGCTGGGAAAGATCCCGTCTCTGGTAGTTCCGGCTATTTCCATCGATTCCGAAGCAGCGACAGTCACATTTCCCCCTTGTCCCTCACCCAAAGTTGAGGCTCCGATAGCTCCTCCGTCTCGGACAATCAACCGTCTGGCATTCAACGTCACATCACCGCCTTTGCCGCCCCCAGCCGTTCCCGCAGCGATTAGACTTCGGGAAGGAATTTCGCCCGGTGCGGTGCCGATCACTTCCACCGAGTCTGAAGCGTTGACGGTGATGTTGCCGCCGGGCCCCCCCGCAGGAATCACCTGCTCTGCAGTTCTCACCCCGCTCGAAGAAGTGATGCTAGCCCCTGCTTCGACGCGCAGGGAGCGGGTGTTAATTTCAATGTTTCCAGCCCTTCCCGTGCCGCCAATACTGTTAGCTGCTAGAGCCGTACTCAGGGGGCTATCCGATCGCTCTCTCGCTACTATTACCGAGTCAGAAGCTCTCACGCTCAGATTTCCGCTGTTCCCGGCACCAAAAGTCGAGGGCGAGATAATGGCTCCGTCGCTGACACTCAGTTGACCGGTTTCGATAGCGATACTACCTGCATTTCCGCTGTTAAAAGTTGTGGTGAACAGCCCGGAGGCGTTGATTTCTACCGATTCAGAGGCTCTAATTGTCACACCAGAGCCGTCTCCGGTACCGAGTGTAGGGTTGAGTATTGCCGATCCGTCTCGGATAGTTAATCGTTTGGTGTCGAGCGCGATATCCCCGGCTCTGCCGGCACCGAGGGTTCCGGTAATGATGCTGCTTTCGCGGGAGGCGACATCTGGCGGCTCTTGTGCTGCACCAGGATCGAGAATCCGTCGCCGAAAGTTCTCAAATCCTATTCCCTTGAGTTCTATATTCTCGGCGGTTCGGACATCGATCGGGCCTCCGGCTCCGCTTCCGGTAGTGGTGGAGCCGACAAAGGCTCGATCTAATAGGCTAAAGCGCACTGCTTCGATATTGATGCCGCGGCCGTCAATGCTTCCCAAGGTATCGGAGACTAGGCTCGATCGATCGCGCAATGTCACATTTCCTCCCCGGAGTGCGATCGCGCCTCCCCCTGGCCCACTGGCTGTCACCGCCGATAAACCTGATAATTCAATGTTGCCAAAATTGGCAACATTTGTATAATCTAAACCTAATCCTATGGGCGTGATGCTAAAGCTTACAAAACCCGGACTTGCCACACTTCCTAATTGAATGTTGCCACTAAAAGCGCTGGCAAAACCATTGTTAAAAATTAAATCTCCTCCCACCATTGCTAAGGTTTGACCGGGAGGAACTGCTAAACCTACGGGGATTGTTGTGCCTTCAATAACTTGGGTAACACTGGAAGAGTTGACAATTGTGCCAGGATTTTCTCTAAAGCTTAAACCCACAGGAATATTAATCGCTAACAATGGCACTGCATTAGAATTAGCTGCACTAAATTCAAACCCATTATCAAAGAGAACGCCGCTACCAGTAGAACCGATAAATGAGCCTCGCAAATCTAACCGAGCATTGGGGCCAAAGACAATCCCTTTGGGGTTAATTAAGAATAAATTGCCGTTTCCCAAAACTCCCAGAGTTCCTAAAATATTAGAAGGGTTGCCACCAGTAACGCGGGTGAAGATGTTGGCAATTCCGCTGGGATTGGCAAAATATGCTCCCCGCCCCTCACGGATGTTAAATTCGCGTAAACTGTGAAATAGGTTAACGCCGCGAGTTGCACCGCCTTCTATTCTATCTGAGGGTAAGTTATTAATCGTGTCGGGAACTGTGCGCGAACTTTCTGCACCCAAGCTGCTATCGGGGACAATTTGGGCGACGGCGGGGATAGGAAACAGCAGTAAAAATGCAAAAAATAGGGCGGAAGATTGGCGGGGCATCTTTTAATTCCTGTTAATTTACTCTTAGGAAAATACCGACGGGTTAGCTAAAAACTGAAGAGTACCTATTGAGGTACGCAAACACCCGTCCGTTTCGGACTGCGAAGAGATGCACCATTACTTGAATTATACGCTACCAGCGTTACTTTTCCTTGCTCATCTATTACCCAACCTTGAGCGGGAATAATTTCTGTTGGCCGCATTTCTATGGATGGTCTTTGGCTTTCTACTTGCTGACTTACACCTACCGCTGGTTCCACCCAATTAAACTGGCTATAATTGCTGCTGAGAACATCATTGGGACTGGGTGGCACTCCTCCTTTTCCAGTGACTGTAAATGCGCTCTCGGCCCCTTGCGTGCAGGGATTTGCGGCAATTAACGCAGCCGGATTGGCCACATTTTGCGGCAGTTCCACTAAACCTTGAACAGGATCAACTCCAACAGAACTAAATGTTACGGCTCCTTGCAACGCCGGGCCACCACTTTGGGAAATTGCGGCGATGTCGCTGCTATTAAGCAGAGATGTAGGACTTACTTGCAACGCTGCAAATTCGGCGTCACTGATCCCCAATCTGTTTCTGACTTGTTCGCGACTCGCTGCTGTAAAGCCGAAAACATTGGGGACATTGATATTGACGCGGCCGCCGCCTGCTGTGCGGGCGTTGGCTGTGATGTCGCTGTTTTCTTGCGGGAGGGCGACAAGAATGTTGCTGTTGATGTTGATATTGCCGCCGTCAGAAGTGCCTGCATCGGTGGTAATTTGGCTGTTGCGGCGCAATTGGATGTCTCGCGCTTGCAGGTTAATATTTGCTCCAGTACCGGATACAGTCGTACCGTCAATACTCGCTTTGTTATCAAGAGCGATCGAATTTGCGACAATATTGATATTACCAGCGCGTCCGGTTCCCGTAGCCTGTACCGTGACTGTAGCTCCATCTCTGACAATTAGTCGATCGGCATTCAGATTCAACGAACCGGCATTTGCTGTAGCATTAGGATTAGTACCAAATATCTTGCCCACGGAAGCATCAATTGTACTGACAAACAAACCATTATTTCCGCTGCCGCTGACTGAAATGCGATCGGCATTAACAGTAATATTCCCCACATCTCCAGAGCCCAAAGAACTCGTAGAAACTATCCCCCCATCCCGCACAGTCAGGCTGGGCGTATCAATCCGAATATCCCCGCCCCGACTCGAACTCAAAGTTCCAGAAGTCAGCGCGCTAGCATTCTGAATTCCGCTGGTCAAAACTTGAGAAATACCAGAAATTTCTACTGATTCACTAGCCCTAACAGTTAAATTTCCCGCAGGCCCGCCCTCCTGAGAAAACAAAAACCTGCCAATTAAAACACCCGTTCCTAAAGTAAAAGCAGAACCATCAGAGAGAGTCAACCGCTTCGTATCAACGTTAATATTCCCCGCCCTTCCGTTAGAACCGATACTCAGCGTGCTGATTCCAGTTGACACAACTGTTCGCGGGCCGGTGTTAGACAATTCTACTGATTCAGCAGCTTTAATGTTGATATTCCCCGACGGGCCACTGCTGTAGCTGGTGGTACCCAGAAGAGAACCGTCGCGCATAATTAATCGATTGACATCAACACTAATACTTCCTCCTGCACCGGTACTTTCTTTAGCCGTCCCGTTGTTAATTCCAGAACCCACCATCTCAAAAGTATTGGCGCGAATGATTAAATTCCCGCCCCTTCCACCGCCAAAAGTGATACCGCTACCTACTACGCCATTGTTGAATATCAGGCGGCCAGTGTCGATCGTAATATTCCCCCCCGAACCAGCACCAGCACTAGCATTAAACAGCACAAATAGCGGGTCAAAGGGGTCTGCGGTTCCCGATACCAGATACTTAATTACAACTTGTTGATAGCCATCAACTCCCAGCCCGCTCATTTCTACAGAATCAGCAGCGCGCAAGTTGATATTACCTCCTGCACCATCTCCGAGAGTCAGGGTAGAAAATTGCGTGCCGTTTTGCACTCGCAAATTTTGGGCGCTGATATCGATACCTCTACCATCAATATTTCCCAAAGTCAGCGCATAAATCCGCGCACCGCTAAGGGCGACATTTCCACCTTTTAACTCTACTCTGCCACCCCCAATACCGCTGGTGTTAATAAGTGTTCCATCGGCTATTTGAATATTGCCAAAGTTTTGAAGATTGTCATAATTTAAAGTTAAATTTCCCTTTTCCCCCGCTGTCATTGCAAAATTAACTAAACCTGGACTCGCTGCGCTACCGAGTAAAATTTGTCCGCCGCTGGCGGTTAAATTGCCGCCTGGGAGTTGGATGTCGCCGCCAATCAGTGCTAAAGTTTGACCTGGTTCTACTGCTAAACCAACTCGATCGCTAATTGGGATTGGCACAGCAGAGGCTGGCAGGTTTACCTTTCCTAAAGCCGTCGATTGGTTGACAATTGCACCGGCATTGTCTCTAAATCTTAAACCAACGGGAATATTAACGGTTAACAGCGGGGATGTTTGCGGGTTGGTGCTGCTGAATTCAAAGCCGTTATTAAACACAATACCGTCAGCCGTTGAACCGATAAACGAACCGCGCAAATCTAACCGCGCATTCGGCCCGAATATAATTCCTTTTGGGTTAATTAAAAATAAATTACCGTTGCCTAAAACTCCCAGAGTTCCTAAAATATTTGAAGAGTTTGGGCCCGTAACGCGGGTGAAAATATTAGAAATTCCCTTGGGATTTTCAAAATAAGCTCCCCGCCCTTCACGGATGTTAAATTCGCGCAAGCTGTGAAAGAGGTTAACGCCACGAGTTGCGCCGCCCGTGATTCTATCTGAGGGTATGTTATTGATAGTATCGGGAACTGTTCGCGAACTTTCCGGGCCCAAGGTATTATCGGGAATGATTTGGGCGATCGCGGAAGTGGGAAATAGCAACAGGAAAGCAAACAGTAGGGAGTAACTTACGGGCGCGCTAGATGCCCAACCCCTACTCCCCACAATAAAATCTAGTATTTGTGGAACAGGCATCTTGCCTGTTTTTGAGAATGGTAAAAATAGTAAACAGTAATGGAATGGAGGCATAAAAACACTCTTTCCAGGATAAATTTTATCAATGTAATCTCATCTCGTTTCTCTAAATGTTTTGAATTTGGCTGCTGAGTACAAGTTGCTCCACTGTGATTTCTAGTTCGGGAAAAGTTTTAGACATAATGCGCTCATTACCTGTAAAACTTTGAACTAAATAACTGCCATTTTCCAACGAGTAAACGAAAACTGTGGGAATTTTGGGATTTCCTAGATAAGCCCTAGAAGCGATCGCTAAATAATCCACAATCCAATACTCATAAATGCCGAGCCTTTGATACTCATCTAGCTTATCCACATAGTCGTCTTCCCAGTTAGTTGAGGTAACTTCTACTGCTAATTGGATAGGTTCGGTAAGAGCTCCGTAGCCACGTACATTACTGTTCCATACTGATGCCTTAACCACGCCAACATCAGGATTTCTGCCTTGTTCTTGTCCTGAAGCTGTGACAGTTCTCAACACTATATCTTTGTCAACGATATAGTCAAGCCCCAAGCGATCGCTTTCTCTGTCGAAAGACTTAACAAGAAATCGTGCCACATTTTTATGAGCTCTGGTTGCTTCCACTTTGACAATCTCTCCATTTACAAGTTCGTAGATGCCCGATCCGTCTGGGTACTTTTCGAGAAAATCTGCAAATGTTAGTTTAGTTTTTGTCTGAACCATAAGACAAGCCCTCTTTGGTTAACTAGATTTTAGATTTTAGATTTTAGATTGAAGGAGAGCAGGGAATTATATCAAATCCGGTAGCATCGCAATTATTTATCTCTCTGTTCTCGGACTCTGTGTTCTCTGTGTCCTCTGCGGTTTAATCATTCCAATGAAACCGGAATTGATATTAGCTAACCTATATTTAGTCCTCGGTTAAGGACTGTCGCGATTAGACGACTTTAATCGCCGACAGAATTAGCTAGAAAGCAAAGTAATTAATCCGAAAGTATAAGCCTTTTTCCTGCAAAGTTCGATCGCCCGATCGAGCATTTATCAAAGGAATACCATAGTCTAAACGCACATTCAACCGATCGCCCATCTGCCAAACTAAGCCCAAACCCGCACCCAGAAGTTTATCCGACTCAGGATTCGGCTTTTCTTCCGACTGGTTCCACCCTAGCCCAAAATCGATAAACGGAGCCACTTGCAACAATCCTTCGACTTCCGGGACACGCCAAACCGGAATTCGCACTTCAGCAGACGCGATCGCACCGCTATCAGTTAACAGCAAATCTTGGCGGTATCCGCGCACGCTTTGAACGCCGCCGATCCCGATTTGTTCCAGGGAAAGCAGGGGGCGATCGGCTAATTGAATGTCGGAACGCACAATCAGCAAGGTTTCTGGCGCTAACAGCCGCACGTACTGGGCTTGTCCGCGCCACGCCAGAAAGCGGCTGTCGGGCCCGCTATCGTTCGCAGTAGCGCCGAACAGATTAGTGCCGAGGGAGAATTGCGATCGCGCCGCGAACACTTGGTTGGAACTCCGCTGCACGTATTCTTGAAAAAACCGCACAGCCGAAACCCGCGTTTCGCCGCGCTCATTTGCTCCCGCCGAAAGCGCAAATCGTTCCCCTGACAGGAATGTATCGCTTTCTTGCCGCGAAAAACTCAGTCCCAAAGCCAAAGTGCGATCGGGCTTTTCGACAATCGGCTGGCGGTAAGTTAATTCGTAGGTGCGCGATTTCCCCTCAATTTCAGCAGCATCAAACGGTTCCTCGATGATGTTGGTGCTAGCAGCACTCGCAGCGAATCCAATCGTGCCGTTGCGCGCGTTGACGGGGACTGTGTAGCTGCCGTTGAATTCATTGCTGCCGTCGGTGTTAGCATAAGATACCTCTAATCCGTCGCCCAAACCGAGCAAATTTGCTTGATTGATGCGAACACCCCGCCGAAAACTGCCGACGCTGGGCGATCGATTGTTGTCTGCGAACACTTCAGCGCTAAAGCTGTCTGCTTCTTTGACGCGCACTTCTAAGCGGCTGTTTTCCGGGCGGCTTCCGGCTTGCAATTCGGCGGAAATATTGCCAATTAAGGGGTCGAGTTGCAGCATTTGCAAGGCTTCCAGCAAGCGAGATCGGTTGAGGGGCCGTCTGGTGGCGCGTTCAAGGCGCGATCGCACGTAATTTGAATTTAAGCGCCTGTTTCCAGTAATCTCAATTTCATCTAATCCGCCTTCTACAATCCGCATTTTCACCACACCTCCTTCTCTCGGAAAGGTTTGGTTGGCGGGAATTACAGCGCCGGAATTGATGTATCCGGCGGCTACATATTTTTGAGTAACGGCTGCTTCGGCTGCGATCAGTTCGGCAAAGGTGATTTCGCGGCCGGCAAACTGTTGCGTAACTTCTGCGAGTTCGCGATCGCTAAAAGCTGTGTTGCCCTCAAATTCAAAGCGATCGACCCTAATTGTACCCATAATCCCCGGTCTATCATCGCCGGGAACAGGTGTTAGCGGGGTTGGTTGGAGGGGAGATGGCGGGGGAGGTTCCGGTGCTGTTGGTGCAGGTAATTCCGGCTCTCTGGGCTGAATTGGGTTGGGCAGTTGACTGAGTTGCAAAGGTCGATCGATACCCAAATCGGTTTTTTTTCGGTCAATCTTTTCTTCTAGCTTTTGATCTGAATTAAAAAGCTCGGTTTCTTGAGTTTTTGTGCTGAAAGTGCGATCCTCTCCGAGGGCTTCGCTAACGGGCTGAGATGTTGCACCCTTGTCAATCAGCCTTGTACCGGCGGGCACGATGCCCACCCCACAATCAAACTCACTCGTTGTGGAACAGGCATCTTGCCTGTTCTTGAGAATGGTGTAAGATGTCACATCGACTGAATTTGCCGCAGACGGCGGTAAGTCGGGAGTTTCCGCAGCCACCGAGTGTTCTGATTCAGCGGGTAAATGCGTCTTGTCGTCAGCGGTGGCTAAGTCTTCGCGACTGTCAAGATTAGTGTCGCCTGCGCTGCTAACTGCTGCCAAATCCTCAACATTTGAGGTCAAAATTTCAACTGTGCTAGCGGAGGTTTTTGCTGGTTTTGCCAACAAAACTAACCCAAAAATTCCAGCGAGTAAAAATAGTTTTTGTGAGGGACCAGCCATAGGATATAATTATTATCTCGCTTAAGTGGGGGAAAATATTTTCAGGAAGTCAGCACCCTCAAGTAAAAATCAATCTTAACAGCAAAAAAGGAAACAGCCGTCCCAGACCACAGTTTCGCAACTGCTACAAACCAAAAGGTCGATCGACGGCTGTTCATTTCCCAAGACTTACGCTTCAATCGGGTGATTATCCGAAAAAATATCCTGTAAGTCGATCGTAAACAGTAAAAAAAACCAAATTTTTTGGTTGCAAAACCTACACTTTCATGCTAACGCAGAGAGCAGAATAGTCCTGGACGCCAGGGTAAACCAGAAACGCGCTACAACTGAGATATGGCACCCTTCTCAATAATCTTTTTATGAACAGGCAAGATGCCTGTTCCACAATAAAATTCATCTTTTGTGGAACAGGCATCTTGCCTGTTCTTAAGAATAGTGCAAGATGTGAGTTACAACCCGCAGAGCCACTAAAAAACCCGCTTTCTTTGATTTTGGTGCATCATACCAAATCCGACTTTAATACCCCCTTTATTATTGAGTCAGCGTCTACCCACATCCTGTGCGTAGACGCCGTTTCAACCGCCAAGCCCGATAAAGGGGGTTTGTAACTTTGAATTATGCAGACCGGCCCGCACCAGCCGCAGCACCCATTTGAGCCCCGTCAGTCAATCCCACCAACTTAGCGCTCAACTCCCACATCCGCTCGCCTTTTTCATCATCGCGGGCCTGGGGAGAAACCTTCTGTACAAAAGACTTACCATCTTTTTTCTGGCGGTTCCCCCAACTCCAATAAGCCCCAGATTGCTTGTATTCTGGATCAGCAACCACCATCGCCAGCCTTTCCCCCGCCAACTCCTGCGACACGTAACCCCCGGTGATATTCTTCTGAAACAGCGGGAACAGCTTCTGAAACAAAGGATAGTGATTGCGGAAAAGCGGCGTATCCGCAACGCATCCCGGATACAGCGAAGTGAAAGTAATCCCCGTGGATTCGTGAAAGCGGCGGTGCAATTCCCGCATCGTCAGCACGTTGCAAACTTTGCTATCTTTGTAAGCCTTGACGGGTTCAAACTTCTTGCCGTCAACCATCGAAATCGGATCTTTGAAACCCGCTTCAAAACCCTCAAACTTGCCTAAATCCGGGCGCGGCGGAATCTTCCCGCCCAACTCGTCTGGATTGTGAGTCACGGTTCCCAAAATCACGATTCTCGCATCGGAATAATAGGAAGGCTTCATATTTTCCATCATCAGGTTGCACAGCAGGAAATGACCCAAGTGATTGGTAGTCATCGTCAACTCATAACCCTCCGGGCTCCGCAGCGGTTCCTTAATCAAAGGCATATAAATGGCCGCGTTGCACACCAAAGCGTCCAGAGACCTGCCGCTGGCCTTAAATGCGCGAGCAAACCTACGCACGCTCTCCAAATCGCCCAAGTCAATCTCCATGATGGAGAAACTGCCTTCAGGTATGCCCAACTCTCGCGCGGCGTCTCCGGCTTTCCGCACGTCCCGACAGGCCATGACTACGTGCCATCCCTTGTCTGCGAGAGCTTTCGCGCCGTACAAACCGACGCCGGAGGAAGCGCCGGTAATGATAACCGTTGATTTGTGATTTTGTGCCATCTTGTTAAAAGCGCTTCCGCTATGGATTTTTTTCAGGCACTCAAACCCTGAGCTAGCAGCTTGGATGTTTTGAAGTACCCTATGGTTATTAGGATATGGGGAAACGTTCTCGATCTCAACTGGGAGCCTCTCACTTTTGCAGCCAAGCTAGAAATTGGAGGCAGGAGGCAGGAGGCAGGGGGCAGGAGGCTGGAGACGGGAGGCTGGAGCCAGAAGAAGTGTTTTTACAAATAATAAATCCTCGTTTTCAACGGGCGATGAAAATTAAATATGAGTCCAACTTCGACTCTTATTTGGATAAATCAACCATACATCTTTTATATCATGTCCAATCGATTGATCGCGATTAAAGACCGGGGCGGGTTTACAGATTTTCCCGTTTCTATTCAATATCTTGGCTCACGGCCCCCTACAGGAATCATGGTTAATTGACCGGACATGATATTAGGGGCGGGTTGACAATTACAGCATATTCGGTGGTTCGTGAAGTACACTATAAAGCTCTATTGTTGGTACATTGTTATGTAGGGTGCGGATCTGCTCATGTTTAATGAAACTTGCAGATTGACTGGTGGATCCGCACCTTACTTACGACAAGGTTGTGTGTACCGCATATACATGGAATATGCTGTATCTATGATGCACATACTCGGTATTTATTGATAAACCCGCCCCTAAAAACTCAACTAAGAAATAGCTTGAGATTCCTGATAGGTAGGGAAATCGATATAACCTTCAGGCCCAAAAGAATACCAGACGCCCATTTCAGCAGGCGGATTGAGCGGCCAACCATTAGTAAAACGCTCTACCAAGTCAGGATTGCTGATAAAATTCCGACCAAAAGCAATTAAATCCGCAAGTTTGCTGCTCAGGGCAGTTTCAGCCTGTTCTTGAGTATATCCGCAGTTGCCAATGAGCGGCCCTGTAAACACATCGCGAAACTCTCCTATCATCATCGGCGTTCCCAATTCATGAAAGCCAAAAGCCAGACCATCTACCAAGTGAAGGTAAGCTAAATCATAGGCATTTAACTGCTCCGCGAAATACAGAAAATCTTCTCGATAAGTGGGAGAACCCATATCATTGAAATTACCGTTGGGAGACAGTCTAACTCCCACTCGGTTTGCCGGAAATACTGTGATAATCGCCTCTACAATTTCCTTAAGAAAACGGTAGCGGTTTTCAACTGTGCCGCCATAGGAATCTGTGCGGTGATTGGTTTTGGTTTGCAGGAATGTGTCAATGAGATAGCCGTTTGCCGCGTGAATTTCTACACCGTCAAAACCTGCCATTTTAGCTCGTTCCGCCGCCTTGCGATAATCTTCTACAACTAGGGAGATTTCATCGGTTTCTAGAGCACGGGGAGTTTCGTAGGGTTGTTTGCCTAGAGGTGTATGAATGCCCTCTCCGTTTATTTTGATGGCAGACGCTGCAACTGGCAATTGATTGTTTTGATGAAAACTGCTGTGGGAAGCCCGCCCAGTGTGCCAAAGCTGCATGAAAATCGGCGTTTGGTGGGCATGAACCGCAGTCACAATTTGTTTCCAAGCCTCGCCTTGCTCGTCTGAATAAATACCGGGGGTATTGAGCCAACCATTAGCTTGAGTAGAAACGACTGTGGCTTCTGTAATGATTAAACCAGCGGAGGCTCGCTGAGTGTAATACTCTGCCATCAAGGCGTTGGGCATCCGCGCTTCACCGGCTCTGGCTCTCGTCAGGGGTGCCATGACTACTCGGTTTTTTAAGGGTAAATCTCCGATTTTGAAGGGACTGAGTAGGAGTGGAGAAGTTGTTTGATTGGTCATAATTTTGAGGTTTTGTCAACTGAAGAATCTGGGAAATCATATTTAGCAACCGCTGGTGTTATGCTCCCAGGCGCAAGACATCCAAGGGTCGCGAAAATGTAAGCAATCAAACTCATCAAGCTGTTTACGAATTTGATTTTTTAGCCAAGACTCTTTTTTGTTCAATTTTGTTAAACTCTGGAGAGTATGGCGGTAAATATAATAGTCTACACCGTGCTGTTTGAATCAATTCCTGAATCCGACTACTTTTATCAAATGTGAGATTATCCATGAGCACCACCTGTGCTGTGAGTGCTGGAGGTAAACTTGTTTCCGGCGAAGAAGGAGTCAGGAGTCAGGAGTCAGGAGTCAGGAGAAGAATACCCTCTTTCCTCCTGTCTCCTCCTCTGCTGAATACTGCTGAATACTTCCGAAAGTTTCAATCCCTGATAGGGTTTTAGGTTGTTTTCGGCAAGAACCTCGAAAAGTGAAGCGGATGCAATCGGGTTTCAATCCCTGATAGGGTTTTAGGTTGTTTTCGGCCAACACCACCCATCTCATCGCCAAACTTTTTACCAGGTTTCAATCCCTGATAGGGTTTTAGGTTGTTTTCGGCTTGTTGTTCAGTTCAACGCATTCCTCGGTATCGTTTCAATCCCTGATAGGGTTTTAGGTTGTTTTCGGCGTGATTTGAGCCGATCGGACAGTGATAGCGCAACTGTTTCAATCCCTGATAGGGTTTTAGGTTGTTTTCGGCGTTTTAATCCAGGTGAAAATCGATTTATAAGTAAGTTTCAATCCCTGATAGGGTTTTAGGTTGTTTTCGGCTCCTAATTGTCAAAATTTCAGTATAGGCATTGTAGTTTCAATCCCTGATAGGGTTTTAGGTTGTTTTCGGCGTGCGCGTTCCCAGAGCTTCCAGAGTCGATCGTTAAAGTTTCAATCCCTGATAGGGTTTTAGGTTGTTTTCGGCCTTACATCCCGATCGCTGTTGGCTTTAGCAAAGTTGTTTCAATCCCTGATAGGGTTTTAGGTTGTTTTCGGCGGCATAGCAGGCGTTGAGCTAGAAGAAGACACGCAAATGTTTCAATCCCTGATAGGGTTTTAGGTTGTTTTCGGCTTAGTCCCAATTTTGGCGGGTACAATATCTTGGTCAGAGTTTCAATCCCTGATAGGGTTTTAGGTTGTTTTCGGCTGATGCCGTAATAGTTTGGTTTTACATTGGATTGTTAGTTTCAATCCCTGATAGGGTTTTAGGTTGTTTTCGGCCTTGAAGATTATTTGACTCGTTACTGCTTGGATGTTTCAATCCCTGATAGGGTTTTAGGTTGTTTTCGGCTAGATTTTGCGTTTTCATGTTTTAGGAAATTAGGTTTCAATCCCTGATAGGGTTTTAGGTTGTTTTCGGCGCGGCAGTTGTCAGATCCCGTAAAAGTAAGAGATATGTTTCAATCCCTGATAGGGTTTTAGGTTGTTTTCGGCGCAAGCTTTACAGAGTCAGGGAGAAAGTGCTTTGTTTCAATCCCTGATAGGGTTTTAGGTTGTTTTCGGCGACTGCAAATATTCTGAGCGCACTAGAAGCGTTAGTTTCAATCCCTGATAGGGTTTTAGGTTGTTTTCGGCTAATTCGGCCGGCCAAGCTGATGCCAAAAAATTGTTTCAATCCCTGATAGGGTTTTAGGTTGTTTTCGGCTTCCCAGTCTGGAAAATTACTCACGCTTAATTGGGTTTCAATCCCTGATAGGGTTTTAGGTTGTTTTCGGCTCGGAGCACATCTACCCAAATCCACCTCGAAAAGTTTCAATCCCTGATAGGGTTTTAGGTTGTTTTCGGCATGAAGATATTGAATATTACGATCGCCCTGTGATTGGTTTCAATCCCTGATAGGGTTTTAGGTTGTTTTCGGCATTTTATTTGTATTAACTATCTTCGTAAGTTACGTTTCAATCCCTGATAGGGTTTTAGGTTGTTTTCGGCTTGGGGTCGTCCCCTTGGTCAGTTCGCGTTCTGGCCCGTTTCAATCCCTGATAGGGTTTTAGGTTGTTTTCGGCGAGGGCAGTGCCGTGATGGGTGAAAAATAGGGCTTGTTTCAATCCCTGATAGGGTTTTAGGTTGTTTTCGGCATTAGCGGATTATTTGCTTCAAGCTGAAGTTGCGGTTTCAATCCCTGATAGGGTTTTAGGTTGTTTTCGGCCTTCGGCATTGGATGAAGGATCGCCGTATCCGTCGTTTCAATCCCTGATAGGGTTTTAGGTTGTTTTCGGCTAAATGCAAGCGCCGAATATCCTTCAATGATCGCGTTTCAATCCCTGATAGGGTTTTAGGTTGTTTTCGGCCAGACTCAAGGCTGGAGCCAGCTTTCCGATCCACCGTTTCAATCCCTGATAGGGTTTTAGGTTGTTTTCGGCTTTCACTCTACTGCAAACGTCAGGAGGAAATTGGTTTCAATCCCTGATAGGGTTTTAGGTTGTTTTCGGCTCAGAATTTGATGGAATTCTTGGGAGTAGAATTTGATGTTTCAATCCCTGATAGGGTTTTAGGTTGTTTTCGGCGGGGCAGAAGTTCTTTACAGCGTTTTGCCTACTCAAGTTTCAATCCCTGATAGGGTTTTAGGTTGTTTTCGGCCTGGAAGCAGTGTTCGACACTTCCCCCCAGTATTTACCCGGTTTCAATCCCTGATAGGGTTTTAGGTTGTTTTCGGCAGGAAGAGGCTGCCGTAGATGCCGTCACACGTCTTCAGTTTCAATCCCTGATAGGGTTTTAGGTTGTTTTCGGCGTTAGAAAACAAGCGGACTCAAGAGACTTTAGAGGTTTCAATCCCTGATAGGGTTTTAGGTTGTTTTCGGCTCAACATCATTTTCTGATGTTTCAGCTTCTTTCGTTTCAATCCCTGATAGGGTTTTAGGTTGTTTTCGGCGCGTGGATTGCGATCGGGCCCCGGTAATTAGTTGTTTCAATCCCTGATAGGGTTTTAGGTTGTTTTCGGCATTGTCGCCGTTGCCAATGGTGCATTCAGACTTAGTTTCAATCCCTGATAGGGTTTTAGGTTGTTTTCGGCCGAATTGTGGCAGAGGGCCGGGCCCAAGAAATTGTTTCAATCCCTGATAGGGTTTTAGGTTGTTTTCGGCGAGGGTGGTGGTGGGCTGCGAGTGCAGTGGAGGGAGGGGTTTCAATCCCTGATAGGGTTTTAGGTTGTTTTCGGCTGATAAAATACATGGCTTTTAAAACTGAAGAAATAGTTTCAATCCCTGATAGGGTTTTAGGTTGTTTTCGGCGCGTAAGTCTTCCCGCGTAACGATTCCAGATATTGAGTTTCAATCCCTGATAGGGTTTTAGGTTGTTTTCGGCAAGAAAATCGCTCTTTTGCATCTAGACTACTTGATTTGTTTCAATCCCTGATAGGGTTTTAGGTTGTTTTCGGCTATTTTCCTAATTGTTTAGTCGGAGGAACCACTGTTGTTTCAATCCCTGATAGGGTTTTAGGTTGTTTTCGGCGATCGAAAGCTATCTGTTATTGGCAGAGCTTAGGGTTTCAATCCCTGATAGGGTTTTAGGTTGTTTTCGGCCCTAGCTTTTTGAGAACTGCGTAGCCGTGTTTGCAGTTTCAATCCCTGATAGGGTTTTAGGTTGTTTTCGGCCTCATACGTCCTGATGACGGAGCTTTGGTTCGAGTTTCAATCCCTGATAGGGTTTTAGGTTGTTTTCGGCGTTTGATGAAGAAGTAAAAACCTTGGGTGCCGAGGGTTTCAATCCCTGATAGGGTTTTAGGTTGTTTTCGGCGGTTCGATTCCTCTCGCCCCAATTCTACTAGCTAGTTTCAATCCCTGATAGGGTTTTAGGTTGTTTTCGGCACTCGCTATCGCACGGAGCGTCGCCACCGGAAGTGTTTCAATCCCTGATAGGGTTTTAGGTTGTTTTCGGCTAGTCGATCGCCCGCAACACCACGCTTTTAACTGTTTCAATCCCTGATAGGGTTTTAGGTTGTTTTCGGCTTGAGCTAGCATTTCCGGTAAAACACTCAGCTTATAGTTTCAATCCCTGATAGGGTTTTAGGTTGTTTTCGGCTTTAGATTATACTCAAGCCCTGTCAATTGACCTAGGGTTTCAATCCCTGATAGGGTTTTAGGTTGTTTTCGGCAATTCAACGATGAATTCAGGAAAGCACTCATTCAAGTGTTTCAATCCCTGATAGGGTTTTAGGTTGTTTTCGGCGATGCTTGCCGCTGGTTTCATCAACCCAGGTGAACTCGTTTCAATCCCTGATAGGGTTTTAGGTTGTTTTCGGCAAAGTACCGATGCCATTTTCGCCGTTTGCTGGACATCGTTTCAATCCCTGATAGGGTTTTAGGTTGTTTTCGGCTAGGGCATCTGCTAAAACTTGGACAACTTCAAGAGAGTTTCAATCCCTGATAGGGTTTTAGGTTGTTTTCGGCCCGGAGCTTGTTTTTCACCGGGCTATCTTAAAAATGCTCGTTTCAATCCCTGATAGGGTTTTAGGTTGTTTTCGGCCGGCTTGGGATTCAATCGTAAGTCACAAGTTGGAGGCAGTTTCAATCCCTGATAGGGTTTTAGGTTGTTTTCGGCCTGATGGGCTGTTTTGGGCATGGCGTTATGTATTTGTTTCAATCCCTGATAGGGTTTTAGGTTGTTTTCGGCCTGATGATGGCAAACAAAATGCAAACAAGAATAATCGTTTCAATCCCTGATAGGGTTTTAGGTTGTTTTCGGCTCGACATTGTTACTTTTACAGAGAATTTCCTTCGGCTTGTTTCAATCCCTGATAGGGTTTTAGGTTGTTTTCGGCAGTATTCGGCCGCAAAAACAAAGATGATTTAGCGTTTCAATCCCTGATAGGGTTTTAGGTTGTTTTCGGCCTTTGAGCGCTGCTGTCTCAAATTCATTTGCAGGCTGTTTCAATCCCTGATAGGGTTTTAGGTTGTTTTCGGCCGAAGATTTACGAAAGTTGTTCATGACTTTAATGAAAGTTTCAATCCCTGATAGGGTTTTAGGTTGTTTTCGGCTCATCGCCACTCGTTGCACGGTATTCTTGATCAGTTTCAATCCCTGATAGGGTTTTAGGTTGTTTTCGGCATTTCTGGTATTCGTAGTAGTCGGATGCTTCATCCCGTTTCAATCCCTGATAGGGTTTTAGGTTGTTTTCGGCTTGTCCGAGGCCGCCACCGTTTATTAAGCCGAAATTGTTTCAATCCCTGATAGGGTTTTAGGTTGTTTTCGGCTTGGGCTACGAGTGGATTATCGATGATTACATTGTTTCAATCCCTGATAGGGTTTTAGGTTGTTTTCGGCTTGAATGGTAATATGAAAAAATCACACATCCGCGTTTCAATCCCTGATAGGGTTTTAGGTTGTTTTCGGCACATATTTAAGAGATTTTACCAACTTAGTAATATGTTTCAATCCCTGATAGGGTTTTAGGTTGTTTTCGGCTCATTGACCAATTCGACAGGATCCAAAACAGTTTGAGTTTCAATCCCTGATAGGGTTTTAGGTTGTTTTCGGCGCAAGCTGCTAGCATCCAGCCACATAGTCACCGAAAGTTTCAATCCCTGATAGGGTTTTAGGTTGTTTTCGGCTCTCCTTCTATCCCCATCTCCCAGTTTCCCGTAGCGTTTCAATCCCTGATAGGGTTTTAGGTTGTTTTCGGCTATCAGCACCTAAAGTCAGGGAGAGCAAACCCAATGTTTCAATCCCTGATAGGGTTTTAGGTTGTTTTCGGCTGGAGCCACTAAAGCTGTACTGCCAATATTGGCTTCCCTGAGTTTCAATCCCTGATAGGGTTTTAGGTTGTTTTCGGCCCTCTGTCTGCATAGAGCAAGCCTCAGCAATTCGTTTCAATCCCTGATAGGGTTTTAGGTTGTTTTCGGCCTTTGGTAGTTGTCAGGGTTCATGATTCCTCCTGTCTAGTTTCAATCCCTGATAGGGTTTTAGGTTGTTTTCGGCGATAGAGATACAAAGTTTGCAGCGTGCTTCATTCGTTTCAATCCCTGATAGGGTTTTAGGTTGTTTTCGGCCCGTCGCCGATCGCGATCGCTCCTGGCGTTAAGCAATTGTTTCAATCCCTGATAGGGTTTTAGGTTGTTTTCGGCCACAGGAAATGGGATGGAGAATGGCCCGCAAGCAAGAGTTTCAATCCCTGATAGGGTTTTAGGTTGTTTTCGGCCGATCGCCTAGCGGTTCATGCCACAATGAATTTATAGTTTCAATCCCTGATAGGGTTTTAGGTTGTTTTCGGCCCCGCATCGATCCAGACACTATAGAGAAAATTTGTGTTTCAATCCCTGATAGGGTTTTAGGTTGTTTTCGGCCCGAAACGCCCTTCGGGGCGTCTGCCGGGTGGTTGTGTTTCAATCCCTGATAGGGTTTTAGGTTGTTTTCGGCATTCGATCGCTCGTCCGGCAGTGCCAACAATCAAAAGTGGTTTCAATCCCTGATAGGGTTTTAGGTTGTTTTCGGCCTCATCTTTATTACCTCGCCTCGAACAATATCACCAGTTTCAATCCCTGATAGGGTTTTAGGTTGTTTTCGGCATGAAGTGTTCGACAAACAGCGTCGCAGCCTACTTTGTTTCAATCCCTGATAGGGTTTTAGGTTGTTTTCGGCATCATTCTTGCCATTCTGCGAGCAATTCGTTCGTGTTTCAATCCCTGATAGGGTTTTAGGTTGTTTTCGGCTCCCCGCCCGCGTCCCTTCACAAAAGATGAAGCAGACGGTTTCAATCCCTGATAGGGTTTTAGGTTGTTTTCGGCCGTTCTCGCCAATACTAGATGCTATATACATTTTGTTTCAATCCCTGATAGGGTTTTAGGTTGTTTTCGGCTAGAAGATTACTACAGCAAGAATAGATTAGCAGGTTTCAATCCCTGATAGGGTTTTAGGTTGTTTTCGGCTCGATAAGTTCAAAGGCAAATACGTTTGATTCTTGTTTCAATCCCTGATAGGGTTTTAGGTTGTTTTCGGCCATATATGAGGATGGTTGGGCAGTTAAGTATCAAGTTTCAATCCCTGATAGGGTTTTAGGTTGTTTTCGGCAAAATCGGACTTTTGAGCTTGCAGGAATCTATGGTTTCAATCCCTGATAGGGTTTTAGGTTGTTTTCGGCCGCCGGGGTCTGGGAGGCTTGAAATATAAGGTTTTCAAGGTTCAGTTGCGTCTGACTGCAATCAATATACCATTTGAGCGATCGCCCTGTCAAGGGGGCAAATTTCAAATAGACCTCAAACTCTTTCCCAGTAAAGCTTTCAGCATTTGCGTCTGACCCGCATGAGGTACAAACCACCGCAAACCCAGTCCTGGCAAAGCTCTCAGCCATTAAAATTCACCCCCTCAGTTTAACACCTACAGCCAGACGCAAAATCAAACCATAAAGATCGTAGTATCCAGCGGTGCCCGGCCGCCAATCCGCTCGATCTTCCCCTGACAGCAAGCACACAAATAGTGAAACAGGATGCTGTCTTCTTCCGACTTAATCACCCTACTCAGACGTTGGCGCATCCGGGCATACTGAGTATCCGTCACCTCGCAATGAAACACCGAATACTGCTTCCATTCCCCATAAGACTTGAGAATCTGGTGAATCTTAGTGCGGCGCTTGTCCTCAGATATATCGTAGCAAACCAAAACAAACATAACTTAATTGCCTCCCTATTTCAAAATCAAAGGTGGATACTTATCAACTTCACCCATCAAATACTTAGCCATCAGCCGCCCTTGAATTTCAAAAGCTTCTTGATAACTACACAACTTTCCCATCACAGGATGCTTGAACTTTGACTGCTTCTTTTCTTCGTAAAGTCGCAAAAAATTGTGCAGCGCTTCTTTTGTTAAAGAAACCGCCCCGCTCAACGGTTCTGCCGTAAAATCATTAGGCGAAACTTTCTGCAAATTAATCGCCTTCAACACTACAGCATCAACTACCAAAGGTCGAAATTCTTCCATCAAATCCAGCGCTAAGGAAGGACGGCCATAGCGCTCAAAATGCAAATATCCCAAATACGGATCGAATCCCACAATATTCACCGCACTTTGAACATCGTGCCGCAGCAGAGAATATCCCAAACTTAACAGAGAATTTACCGGGTCAGTAGGCGGACGGCGGCGGCGAACTTCAAAGCTAAAATCTGGCACGCGAATCAGTTGATTGAAGCAGCCAAAATAAGTCGCACTACCCGCCCCCTCCAATCCTCGCAGAGAATTAATACTCGAAGTTTTCTCAATAGACGCGATGACTTGTTTCAATTGGGCAATGGGTTTTTCAAAATCCTGTGGAGAATATTTGCGCTGACATTCTAACAAAGTATTGCGGTAATTCTTGAGTTTTCCCCGTACAAAGCCTCTCACTAAATGCACGGATTTTTCCGATTCCCCAGCCGCTTGCCACTGAGCTTTTCGCACAAAAATATTTTTCGTCATCTCCGGTTCCAACCTCCCCAAATAACGTCCGTTTAGCGTCAAAAAACTTAAAGGAATGTGACGTTCCAAAAGTTCCACAACCACAGCCGGCGAAACTGTAGCGCGTCCCAATGCAACAACCCCATCAATCTTAATTAATGGCACGTCCAACAGATTTTTTTTGTCAGCTTTAACCGTCAGACGTTCATCGACTTTGCCAATAAAAGCATCTTCTTGAGTAATGTAAACTGTTCCCATTGTGAATTCTCCTATTTGCAGGTTAACTTGCTTCTTGATAGCGGTTGACTTTGGCCGCAGCTTGGGGCAGACATTGGGGAAAAAGACTGCATCCCGTACACCGAGCGGTGTAAACTGGTAAAGGGATATTTCCCGATCGCCAAAGAGCACCGACTTTTTCAATAGTGGCGATCGCATCCTGTCTCAAACCCTCAGAAATCTCGACTAATTGCCGCTGATGCGACTGCGCGTAATACACATATCCAGTCGCAATAGTTTTCCCCGTCATCTCCTCTAAACAAAGCGCTTGGGCGCAAACTTGCAACTCATCATTATCCCATTCCCCCTTCCGTCCCCGCTTGTATTCCACGGGGTAAATCTCACCCTCAGCCGACTCAATCAAATCCGATTTACCAATCAGTTTGTAGCGCTCGGATTTCAGCCAAATCGCCCGCACCTGCCAAGTTTCATCCCGGTTAATCTCGCCCATCGTGTGAACGCGATCGTGCAAACTCGTCCCTTCAATGGTATACTGATTATCGGTAAATTCTCCCGCACAAGACATTCGCCAGCAGCGGTGAGGACAGTAAGAATACTGGTTGAGAGTTGCGATCGAAATGTAATCAGAATCGTTCATAATTTTGATGGTTTGTAGGAAATTAGTAATTGGAATTAATTAGTGATGCCCCATTCCGCCAGGGGTTGAAACCCCTGTCTCATAGCTAAAGTCGGTTGAAACCGACTGAAGCAGTAATTTAATCATTGATGATATTTTGAGCTTATCGGTAACAGTAAGCGCAAAGGTTGAAACCGACTGAAGCAGTAATTTAATCATTCATTCTTGCAGTCCTCTTCAGAGGACTTTAGCTATTAGGCAGGGGTTTCAACCCCTGGCGGACTATGGGTTTTACGTTCAGTTATCAAGAACTTTTTTAACAACTATTCGCCTAGTCATTCCCATCCCCATCGGAGTTTTCCTCCCCACCCCGCAGTAAACAGCAAAATCAGCCAAAGCATTAATTTGCTTAATCGCTAAAGGCTCCACATCTCCCAAAATCCGATAACTAACCTCCCCAACCATGCCGACAAAATCGCTTTGATAGTTTGTCAATTTTTCACTGCGGATATTGACAAATGTCGAAAAAAGTGCATCGAAGGAAAGATCGGGAAGTGCGATCGGGCTGTACTTATTCCAACGACTGAGGAGACTATTAAAAACGCAGTCTCTAGTAGGAATCACGGAATCAAATTTTCCCTGCCGAAAGGTAGTAGGAGTTGCAAAACTGAAGGCAATTAAGCGATTAGTTTCGGAAGCGCGATCGTACAATTGAGAGTAATCGCAAGCATTAGCCCAAGGCTGATCTACTTGGGGCGTTCCGAGAATCTTGGTAATCATCAAATCTGCGGGTCCGAGATGCCACGGCTTCGAGGGATTGAGGTTCAGCCAAAGATTAGTTAACTTGCCGAATAAAGTGTCATCAAGGAGAGTAATTCGCCACCAACAGAGGGTGTGTTCTGGAATCGATTCTGTGTGTTCCCATTGCAGGAAATGGTGTTTTTTGAAAGGGCATTTTTTAGTTTGCAAAGGGCTGAGAGTGAAGGATTTTTGGGCGGTGGCATCGTGGAGGCGATCGCCGAGTTGTTTGTCAACGGAGCTCACGAGGGTGAGGAAGAGGGCGTGCAGGTGTCTTCCGGTGAGGTATCCGGGGGGAATTGGGGCCAGGGGAAGGATGTTGAGGACTAGGCTGTGCGGCATAATTTAAACTACCCAGAATTCTTGATTGTCAGGACATTTTAAGGTAATGCCAGCGGAGGCGATCGCCAAAATTCCCGATAAACTCGGAAAGAATGTATATTCTTGTTCGTTAGCAAAGCTATCTTTGACCGTAATCGGATAGCATTCGATTCCTTGTTTTCTGAGTTTGAGAATTGCCCAGCGATTTTTGCGATGTTCTCGGACAATCACACCGGGCATTAAGGGCGGTGTAAGCTGGGAAATTAACGCTGTGGGACGGACGTTATCGCCGATCGTCCGTTCGATCGTACAATTTTTAAAAGCATAAAGTTTGCAAAGATAGTTGTTTGCAAAATCTTCTAAATCTGCAACTTGCAAGGCAAATTTTAGTCCGTAAGTTTCGGTGGCGCGATGGGTAAGCACAATCCCATTTTCATCGGACGCAAATTCAAAAAATCTCAGCAGGTGAATGGGATCGAGATTGGTTTCGCCGACTTCATCGAGTAAAAAGTTTTTGGGGTCATAAATCTTGACATTTTCAAACAAACTTTCTCGAAACTTGAAAATTGGCGCATAACTGGCTTTGAGAATTGTCGCGTATTCTTTCAACTCTTCGGCAACTTTTTGGTTTTTGCGGATTTTTTCCTCAACTAATTCGATTGACTTTCTCCCAGAATCAATTTCTTCCCAATCTTCGGGATAGTTTGCTTGCATAAAACTGATGACGCAGTTTTGACCACCTTTAATGTACTGCCACTCTTTTTGAATTTGTTTGATAGTAGATTTAGCCACATTTTCTGCACCTTGCAATACCTTCATCCGCCGCCGATAAGAATTCCAGTCTCGCTTGCCTCCCAAGACTATTTGCATGGTTTGATAAAGCTGCATAACTAAACTTGCTTCGGGCAATTTTTCCAGCAATGTTTCTAGTTCTAGTAAGGGTTTGGCAATTTCTAGAAAGGCTTCGGAACGCCAGTAAATGTCGAGAAAGGGACGCTTCATGCAGTCTAGACTTTCTAACATTTCCGTCAGGGTTTTGCGTCCACCGGAACAGTCAAGTTGTTCGATGCCTTGTTCCCAAGCGCGATCGGGTAAATAGGCGATCGCCTCTGAAGGAATTTCGGTTTGCGTTTTCCCTAACACCCTTCCGACACGCCCGATGCGCTGCCAAAATGAAAAGCGATCGCGCGTGGAAAAAATCAACCAATCGAGATTTTGCCGGGGTGTTTCTTTCTCCCGATCGAAGTTGAAGCCCACATCGACGGTACTGGTAGCTAGAATCACTTGTTTTTGGGCGGCCAGCGGGCGTTCTTCCTTGGGTGTATCCCCCGTAATCCGCCCGCAGAAATCGGCAAATCCGCGATCGCGCAATCGATCAGAAATGCGGCCTAGGGTATCTTTGGCATCAAGAATTACTGCCCCATTTTGGTCAGGATTTTCTCTGAGTCGCCGCAGAACTTCTTGGACAATTTCTGCGATCGTAGTTTCTTTGTCAACCTGCTTGCGAATTTCTAGATTGACTTCTGTTTGAGAAGGACGTAGATAACTAATTTGACTTTTTCCATCGATTCGAGCAATTTTTACCCCATTTTTTCCTAAGACATTTAAGGCTTCTTCGCAAGCAGGTTCTGGCGTTGCCGTCAACAGAACAATTTTTCGATTGTACTGAAAGTAGCCAAACTCTTTAGATAAAGCGAGATAGAAAAACAAGCTAACTAATTGTTTGGCATCGTAAAGGTGAAATTCATCGAAAATTACAGTCGAGAAACTGCTGTAAAATTCACTGGCAATATTTCCGCGATCGAGATTATTGTAAGCAAAAAACGTCGCATAGTAGAAAATATCCGGGTTTGTCACCAGCAAAATTGGTCTACCGCCACCGCATTCGGGAAAAATAGTTGCAGGTTCGCGCAAAACATTATAGATTTTTTCCCCTGAACGTTTCCCAACGCGATCGTCGGGCCAGGAATTGACTTGTCTAGCAGAAGCAGCTTTCACGATATGAGGTAAGCCCGCATCCCGAACAAATTTTTCGGCGGCTTCAGTTTGCTGGTCAACTAAGGCATTTGTCGGTGCGATATATATAGCATTGCGCTGAGAGTTGTGCAGCAAAACACTCAATCCGGCTTTGGTTTTTCCCGTTCCAGTCGGTGCGAGATCGAGAATGATATCATTATTTTCGGACGCTTCATAAACATCTACTTGATGCTGCAAGGCTTGTCCCATAAATTCCAGTTGTGTAGGCAATTGGGGACAGGCAGAAATGCTGGCTGGTTCGAGTTTAATTTTTAGATAATCCATTGTTGTTTCCACCACAAAATTCAAGGTTAGCTGGGAGAATAAAATCCTCGGCTTGCAGCGCTTCACCGCGAAACGAAAGATTTTTCAATAACGATGCGGGCGGCATCGAAATTAAGTCGAAAGCGAGGAGTTCGATATTTGCAGGTAAGTCGGCGGCGCTGAGATAAGTATTGCAGCGGTAATCGCCCCTCGGAAGTTGCACAACATCGAGTTTTTTCACGATTTCAACACGGACTTTGCTGGTAAATTTTCCAACGCGAATGTATTCGGGCAATTCGCGATCGCCAAATACTAATGTCTGAAACCGATTTCCCCGTTCAATTACTCGCAGTCGCCCGGTTTGGGGGAAGTTGCTAGGGCGATAGGTACTGGGTTTTTTCCCCGTTCTACTGAGGGGTAAATCTTCGCGCGCCGTTGCTACTCGGTTGTTGGTCATGGCATACCAATAGGAGTCAGAAAGGGCGTTAAACCGCTCAAATCGGAAGGATAAAGTGCCGTCAGCCGGCCATGCGGGGAGGATGTAGCTATTACCGGAAAGGGGCGTTAAATCTTCTATATACCGAGGTCTGCTGGTGTCTTGGCCGGTAAGGCGATAGGGCGATCGCGCCCAACCTAAAGCATAGGCTAGTGCATAATTGCCGATCGCCCCTTCGGTATAGTAAGTATCGGACAATTCCCGCGAGGCAAAAAACACGGGTTCGGCGCACCAAAGTTCTATCAAGCGTGCCGTGGAATGTGTCAAAATAGAGTTGGATCGGTTTTGAGTCATAAATTAATAAGGATGGATTAAGAATATGGTTGCAAGTCAAAATTCCGGCTATCTTTCTCCAGAAGATTATCTGCAATTAGAGGAAACCAATTCGGTTAAACATGAATACAGGCAGGGCGATATGTACGCAATGGCAGGGGCAAGTAATACTCACGTGCTAATTACTGGAAACCTGTATGTGTTGCTGAGAAATCATCTGCGCGGACGAGGTTGTCTCCCATATATTTCTGATACAAAGGTTCGGATTGAGAGGATTAACACCTATTACTATCCAGATATTGCGGTTACTTGCGATCGCCGGGACAGAGAGTTTAGCAATTTCTTGCGCTATCCCTGTTTGATTGTGGAAGTTTTATCTGAGACAACAGAAGCTTTCGATCGCGGGGACAAATTTACCGATTACCGAAATTTAGAATCTCTCCAAGAATACGTACTCATCAGCCAAACTCGAATACAGGTTGAGTGTTTTCGCCGTAATGACCAAGGACAATGGGTTCTCTATCCTTATCGAGAAACGGATACAATTCATCTGGCTAGCGTGGATTTTTCCTGCGCGATCGAGGATTTGTATGAAGATGTAGACTTTTCTCCTATTTCTTAGTTTTAGGAAGGGCGAAAGCCTTTCGCCCCTACAATCACTATTCTTCTGATTTTTTACCCTTTCCTTTCTTCCCACCTCCTTCACTCTTCACCTTCCGCCAGGGTGCGTAGGATTCATCCAAGCGTTTGAGGAATGTTTCTTGTTCCGGTAGCGACCAATGGCGATCGACATCGGCAATCAGCGCGTCACATTCGGTGGCGGACAACTGCATCGAAATACCTCGTTTGTTTGTCCAACTGCTGATAATTTCCTGAGTTGCATCTACTAAAGATGCGGTTTTTAAAGGATGTTCTAGGGCGGTATTTTTTGCTTTCAGCTTGTCATAAATTCCTTGTACCAATTCCAGGGAACTCGGCAGTTCGGCAATACCGCCAAATACACCGAGAATTTGATTGTCCATGCGTCCGACGCGGCTGGAAACGGCACCATAACGACTGGTTAATAAAATGTTGCCGAGGGTGTAGCGCAGTTCGTCAGCGGTGACATCTTTGAGGGTGACAATATCGAGGAAGTGAACCCCAGGTTTGATGTATTCGCTGGTGTTGAGGGCAGTCGAAGCGTTACCCTTTTCATCGCGCATAGTTCCGGTTTCAAAGATAGCATTGATGGTGCGATCGGCAATTAGTTCTGTCGAATGCAACACGCTAAACGCATCCTCTGTCCACACCCGGCTTTTTTGCGCCCCTTCTCCCCCCGCAGCAAAGCCGTAGAGGAAGCAATCAACGCACATTTCACAAGGCGCATTGGTATTGAGAGCACAAATTGCATCAGTTTTTGGTGCCGTGTAGAGAAGATTTTGCGAGCGCAACAACTCTCGTCCTTTCCGCCTTTCCGGTGCAACTTGTTTGCGTTTTGTCATCACCAGCCGAGGAATTGATTCGGTATCTTCAATGCCAGCTTGCACGTATTCGCTGCACATCGGTTCGCCCGTTCCCTCTGTCCGAAAAATGGTTTCCGATTGCGTGGTACGAAGGACAACAATCCCAATGGTGCGGCCTTTGGGGAAGTTTTCGTAGCTGGGTGCGAGGAAGGGTTGCAATTTTGCGATCGACATTTTGTATTCTCCTAGTTGTTTACAGATTCGGTTTCAGATTCGGCTTCAAATTCGGTTTCAGATTCAGTTTTAGACTTAACTTCTTGACGCGCTTCTTTAAAAAAGAATAAGTAGGCAGCCTCAAGGGTCTTACTATCAGTTAGCAGTCGTTCGGAACGCGAGTGATAAACCCCCTCAAATAGTTGTTGCAAAACTTGATAAAACTGCTTTATTTGTTCATGTTTCGGTTTACCAACGCCGTGTTCTCGAATGCGATCGAGACGGTTGTGGTATTGCTGCACTAAGGCGGCAAATACCGTGTCCCAATCCATATGAGATTTTCGAGATCGTACAGCTTTGATAAATGCTGAAAACGGTTCAGTTTGGGCAGTGCGGCGGGGGGAACGGCCACACAAATTGGCAACTTGGGCAATGTGTGCGGCTTGCTTGAGATAGCTAGAAACGCGATCGTGTTCTTCTGACATGAGACTCCTCAGTAAAGTATTCAAAGGTTCTTTTATGCGCGACCAAATTGCCTCCAAATTGGGGTCATCTTGTTCCCGCAGCAGCCAGCGCAGCAGGACGTAATAGAAACTCAGGGGACGAGTTGCCGCCCGCGCCAAGTCATACAAACAGTCATCTTTTTTCTGAATACTTGCCACCGAAATAGCTAGCTTTCCGATACAGCGCAGCCGTTCTAAAACTTGCTCTGCCGTGACTGCCGTGCGCCGTTCTTCCTTGGATAAATGACCGTTTCGCCGATACTGGCCGCTGCCTAATAGTGGCTGCAAAGATGACGGAATTCCCTCAACTTTTCCGAAAAAATCCCAAGTTGGTTCGACTTCCAGATTGGCACCCAAAACAAAGGGAAAACCAAAGTCAAATGGCAAACTCATTTCCAACGCCAATCTGAGCGATTTTAGCAACGCCACCGAGTTATTAACTTCTCCCCACAGCACGGGAATTGTCACCGTTGAGTTGATAAATTCAGGACGTTTTGGCAGTGCAAACCCAACCATTTTGTTGGATTGAAAAACCCTCTCGTTTTCGCGGTAAAGTTTAATTTCGTCAACTGTTACTGTCCCATCTTCATTGTGGGCTGCGGTATTTTTCAGAAAATTTTGCCAAATTGTTCTGAGTTCAATACTCGATCCTTTTGGCAGGGCAAAGTGAAGATATAGCGGGTCTTGTTTGACAGAATTAGGGAAATTTGCACCCACTGCCATCAACTGATAACCCAATGCCGATAAGTTATCTGCCCGCCGTTTGGGTTCAGCAATCATGCCGCCGGGAAGACGATTGGAAAAAGCTTGGACTTTGGTTCCCGGTGGCATTTTTGGGGAACTCAATTCGCCGATTTGTAGCGATGTTGTCCCCAAGGAACAGCGCTGGCGCGGGTTAGCTTCAATGTAGGCTGTGAGTTCATTAAAGCCTTGCCAATTGGCTGGTGTGGAAAAGTTGAGCAGTTGCCGAACGGCATTTACCAACTCTTCAGATACGTCTATCTCTTCGGCTTTGCCGCGCAGTTGAAATGAGTCTTCTAAGGCGGCAAATACCTTTTCTAGCTTCTGTTCGCGATCGCCCTCGATGGATTTAGCCGCAAACAAACAGCGTCCGTACTGCGCGTTAAACGGTTCCAATGCCGCCCGCTGTTCTGGGGATAATCCGACTTGCGTTGCAATTCGATCCCAAACATCCTTGGGGCTGAGTTCGGCGGCCCGATAGCTGAGGTAAGCAGTTTTTAGTCCTTCAGAAATGGCAAATTCATCGGCATTGGAAACTGGATGCAAGCCGACAGCAGCGGCTGCGGTAACGGCATTTTCTCCAGCATCGCCGCCATATTTGTCAATATCCTTGGCGACTTTTTCAACTTTGTAACCGCTGGCTTTTTTTAGCAGTAACTTATCTACTTGGTCTAAAGTTGCTTCTGGGTTTTGTTGGATGGCTTGCGGGTCGATTTTGATGCCGTCTTTGGTGGCGTTCACGAGTTGTTCGACGTTGCTGCTAAAGACGCGATCGATCTTTTTTTGCCATTTTTGAGCAATGATTAAGCTTAAATCGCCGTCGGGAAAGGCTTCTCCGACAAAAATTTGACCGTTGGGATCGATCGCGAGAGTATGCAAATTGCGATCGTGCAAAACCTCTTCACAAGCTGACAGCAACAGCGAAGTTAAATAACCTCGGTCTTCGGAAAGAGTGACATGAAACAACTTACTGTCACGCTGCAATGCAACGGTTAACTCGGTTTCAACTTTGCGAATGCGCTTATTTTCCTCAATTCCTAAGTCAAATAAGTCGCCCCCAATCAACATCGCGGCCCAACGTTTGATATTGGGATCTTCAGGCAAAAAACGCATTCCATCGCTGGCGCTGTGGCCGGAATGGCGTTCTATCAGGCGGCGGACGAGTTCGAGTTCGGACTCGGTTTGGGCGAATTGGGCAACGCAGGCGCGATCGAGTTGTTGTAGCAAAAAAGTGCGATCGCGTGCCAACGCCTTAACATTGCGTCCGTCCTCTGCCAACTTATTCAAATCGTGAACGGCAGTCGCGGCCAGAATACAAGCGCGTTTGTCATCGGGAACTCCGGCAATTTTGCTAACCGTTAAAACGAACTGACAAGCCGAATCGAGGTGTTCGGCAAGGGTGCGTCCTTGGCGAGTGCCATACTGTCCGTGATTGGTATGCAGTTGGTACAGTTGGGGACGAACTTCCATAAAGTAGCGGTGGTCTAAAGTTTGAGGTTCTTCGTCAAAAAGCAGACTTTTTAGTGACATAATTCGCCCTCATAAGTTCATCATTTTTTAGATTAATTACTATTTAGCTATTATTCTCTCGAAGAGAATCTAGATAAGTAGTGACTTGCCGTTGATAAATCGGGTATTTCTGCAATACAAGATCGATGGCTTGATGCACTTTGACAGGATCGATTTCGTCATACAGATGTACCAGACGGTTACGCAAAACACCTGATTGAGATAAGATGCTAGCTAACTCCGCTGTTATAATGCCACAGTTGCTAACTTCTATAAAAACATCAAAGTTGCTATTCGGTTGCTGGACTTCTAAGCGCTTGAGCAAATATCTATTGACATCAAGTGCAACTTGAATAATTAGTTGCAACAATCGTTCTACAATTAACTGGTTTCCTCGATTTGTGAGATATTCTTCTAAAGAAATTGACTCAAAACAACTTAAACTCTCTAGATAGTCTGTCATAAAATCCAGCTTAGCTAGGACGATGGCAGGCTCAATCTCCTTCATACTCCCCTCCTTTGCAACGCAACCTCGATTTTTTGTCGCAGATTCTGACGCAGCACTTCTAATTCTGCATCAGTCATGAAACATTGTTGTTTAAAAGCTTCAAATTTACCTAATTCTGTTTCGTACAGTAAAATTCCGTCTCGCGCTACAAAATGAGCAATTAGCGACGAACAGCGATGTAATTCCACCACATCAATATCGTCACTATTTATTCTAAAAAGTTGACCCAAAATTCCTGGAACTTCAAACCAAGAAAATCCCCGGTCTTGGCAATATTCTTCCCTAAGCTTTTCATCGTAAAGTGCGGCAAAATCCCAATCACTTTTTGGGTGAGTATCACCTCTGGCACGAGAACCAAAGAGGATTAGCATTTTGAGGTAAGGAATTTGTTCGGGAAGTTGTGAAGCAATTTCCTGAAGTTCAGTCAGTGTTGGGGAAATTTGGAGCATGGTTAACTTTTGTAGGGTAAACAAATTCGACGACTAGTACAGATAAATTTTTCTAGTCATAATAAATTGTCTCTAACACTCTATCTTTAGAGGGGTAGAAAGAGAAAAATTCCTTCAAACCCCCTGACAAAATAGCCTTACACCCTATTATTGACGTTCAGCAACAATCGGTTTCGTGCTACTGCCGGCTCAGGCGACGTTTCTCAAATTCAGTCCTGAACGCATAAAACCAAAGAAACCGGGTTTTTATACTCGAACTGTCGGGTAGAACGCGTCTTTTCGTAAAAAAACCCGGTTTCTGACTACCATGCGTCCAGGACTGAAATTTATAGCCTTCGTTATCTCTGGGATGTTTGTACTTGCACTAAAATTATATTTACATTGAAAACCCAATCTGTCAAGTGTGCAAGTACAATTTGTTTGATGCCCCGCAAAAAAGAGACAATTACACTTTCAATTCCGACCGGAACCAAGGAACAGCTAGAGGCGATCGCCCTTCGCCTCGGTATCTTATGGGGCAAAAGTCCCAGTGTGTCTGGGTTACTGGTCGCAATCGCCCAACAAAAAATCGAAGTGGGCGAACCCTTTACCCTCAATTCAGTGCAGGTACAATCCTTGAACAAAGCCGTCAAATTCCTCAACGACTCTGGCGAAGTCGAAGCCGCCCAGATCGTCATGGCATTACTTTTGGACAAAGCCAATCTGGAAACCCCTTTCCGGCAAAAGTTGCTCGAACAAGTCAACCAAACTGCCGAAGCGTGGCGGCTTCGACTCAATCAACTGATTGACGATCGCCAACCGTTCAGGCTGTTTTACCAGTCAGGCAAAGACAAATTGAGCGAATTTACTGCCCGCAGTGCCAAAATTCGCCTCTACGACAAGCGCCTGTACCTAGAAATCTGGTGCGACGATGCCGATCCCAGAGAAATCCCGGAATTAGCTCACAATCGGTGTTTGCGTTTGGACAAGATTGTTAACTTGCTACCTGCCAGTGAAAATTGGCGCGAAACCATAGACTATCTGGAAGTACACTTACACTTTTTAAGGGGATTGGCTGGAAACTATGAAGCCAAAGAGGAGGACGATGTGGCAAATGAAATGGTGGGAGACGTGCGCCATGTAGTGAAGCGGGTATCCAGCCGATTCTGGCTGTTCCGAGAGGTGTTTCGGTACGGCAAAGACTGCGTGATTGTCTCGCCCCAGAATGTGCGCGATCGCTTCCAACAAGAACTGATCGCCCTCTGCCGCCAGTACAACATCGAAATCCGCGATTAGAGGACTTGGAAGTACCGAAAAACACACAGAGACTTAAGAAACCGGGTTTTTTCCGAGATTAAGGGTTTGAATCCAGTATTTTGGTAAAAACCCGGTTTCTGACAACCCGCGATTAAATCAAAAAAAAAGCAGCCGGTAAAGGCTGCTTTGACAAAAAAACCGTTGTTGAGTTAGAGGAGAAAACTTTAAATCGAATTCAAATTACCGCTGTTTCAACTCCTGCCTGAGTTTCCACTATTTTCATCTACCGCTGACTCACCTTGCCTTCAGAACAAAACTTCAAATCCCGATTAGAATGCTGCGGAAAGTTCGTTGACTACTTGGACTCTGCCTCTGAGCACCGCCCGCAGCAGGCGGTTGACACAGCCTCTGTCTTCGTCATTCAGAGAGTCGTCGAAGGTGGCGGCCATCAAACCGTAGCGATCGGCCAGAGTCAAAACGCCTGTATCCGTTACAGAAGCGAGGATTTCAGAGATAGCGCCGGGGAGGAGTTGTACGGGGTGCATGGCAGTGCGGTTGAATTCGATATATTTATCATCTTCTGCTTTCCTCAAAAAATCGGTGATATTAATGAGGCCGCGAAGGTGATTGTCAGGGGTGAAAGCAAGTGATCCGAGTAGAGTCAAATTGTGATTTGGGTCACAATGCGATCGCCCGACAGCTTAAAACCCACCTCTGGCAGATGCGCCCATACCAGCGGAATTTATACATTGGGTATGATTTCTAAATGAGTTCCACCCTTACCCCCGTACTGAAAATGCTTGATTTTCTCAATCCCATCTTGGGCCGCAAGCCCGATCGCATCAAAGCCAATGTGGAAATCTATACTTGGCAAACCTGTCCCTACTGCATCCGCGCCAAAACTTTGCTGTGGTGGAAAGGCGTAAATTTCACGGAATACAAAATTGATGGCGACGAAGTGGCTAGGAAGGCAATGTCCGATCGCGCTAACGGACGCCGCAGCGTACCCCAAATTTTCATTAACAACCAACACGTAGGCGGCTGCGATGACATTCACCAACTCGATGCAGAAGGACAGTTAGATCCGCTGCTAGCTCAACCTGCAGTTTAAATTAGTTAGTTCGCGAGCGCACGGGTGGTCAGAAACCGGGTTTTTTACCGATTCTAGGGCTGCAACGAAGTATTTCGGAAAAAACCCGGTTTCTTGGATCGCGCCGTGCGCCATTCCTGAAAATTACAAATCTTTGGCAAATTTACCTAGATTGTCTTGTCGCCATTTAGCATCCGATCGCCTGTCTGTTTGCAATTCTAAGACGCGAATCCCGCTATTTGGCAGCAAATTTAATTTTTCTTTGAACTGTCCCCAATCCTCAATTACCTCGTGTTCCACCCCATAAGTTGCACACAACTGAGCAAAATTGATATCCTGCGGCGTGGCAAAAAACTCTTCAAAGGGCGGGTCAAATTTGGCAACGGGCAACATTTCAAAAATTCCGCCGCCGTTGTTATTAATTAATATGATTGTCAGATGACCTATAAATTTATTTTTAATTAAAAAACCGTTTGTATCGTGCAAAAATGCTAAATCTCCTGTTAGCATGATGCTGCTTTGATTGCGGTGAGAAACTCCCAAAGCTGTTGATAATGTGCCGTCTATACCGTTAGCGCCGCGATTGAAAAACGGCTTTATTTCTAAGTTGTTCGGCTTCCAGAAAAACTCTACATCTCTGACGGGCATACTGTTAGCAATAAATATCGGTGTTGCGGGTGGCAAAATTTGGGAAAGCAGCCAGGAAACTTTGGGCTCGATTATGTGGTTAATTGTTGATATTTTTTGGTCTATTGTTTGTCTGACTTGGATTTCGGTGTTGCGCCAAAGTTGGAGGTATTCGTTTGAGGGTGAGGTTAGAACCCCCCCTAACCCCCCCTTATTAAGGGGGGGGACAAGAGTTGACTCGCCCTTGTTTAGGGGGGAGATTTGAGGGGAAATAGCAGTGGTAGCAGGGGATCGATCCCCCCCTAACCCCCCCTTAATAAGGGGGGGGACTTGAGTTAATATAGTTGGGAGATTAGTTGCGAGATTTTCTACGGAGGTTCGCAGGTGAATTGTTTTGCCGTGTAGCGGATCGAAGTTGTGGTGGCTGGGGTCGATTATGTAGCGTTTTGGTTGGGTTTTGTCTAGCCAGTTTCGCAGTTCTTTGCTTGTGGGTAAGTCTCCGATTTGAATTGCGATTTCTGGGGTTAATTTATCTGCTAGTTCGCGGTTTCGCAGGATTAAATCGTAGGTGGAAATGAGATGGGGGTTTAGTTGGGCGTAGTTTCTGACTGGGGATAGTCCTTCTGCTAAAACTGGCCAGTTTAATAATTGAGAAATTTGACCGATCGCGCTACAGTATTTTTCGGCAAATTGGGGCTGTGCAACGCCTGCAATAATAATCCCCCGATCGCACTTTTGCCATTGTTGCATTGTACTTTCTTCTCCCCCCCTTAACAAGCTGGGAGGGGTAGAGTTTTCTCCGGCAAAAATTGGTTCTAATCCTGCAAAGAACTCTTCGGGATTGAATTGTGTTTCTAAAGCTTCTACGGCTATGTCTGGAACGGGTACAAGCGGGTCGCGAAAAGGGATGTTGAGGTGAACGGGGCCGGGAGTTGGAAATTGCGATCGTTCCCAAGCATACACGATCGTCTGCCGCAGATAGTCTAGCATTCCTGTGGACGCAGAAGGTATCGCTAATTCGGCTTGCCAGTTGGGATAATTGCCGTATATTTTAACTTGGTCGATCGCTTGTCCGGCGTGACAGTCCCGCAGTTCGGGAGGTCTATCGGCGGTGAATATTAGCAGCGGAATTCGACTTTCTCTGGCTTCTATTATCGCAGGATAAAAGTTGGCTGCTGCCGTTCCCGACGTACAAATTAGTGCTGTTGGTAAACCGGATTTTTTGGCAATTCCTAATGCAAAAAAACTAGCCGATCGCTCGTCGAGTATGGGGATAGTTTCTATTGTGTTGTTCTGGGCAAAGGCTATTGTTAGCGGTGCCGATCGCGAACCGGGACAAATCACGGCGGTAGTTAATCCCAAACGCTGCAAAGTCTCTGCTAATACGGAAGCCCAGACGGTATTTGTGTTGCGAAAATCTATTGACATTGCTAAATCTGAGTAGCTCAACTCTGTATTGTGCTACGATATTATACCCAAATAATTGTCAGGATACATTTTTATGATTCTTGAGGCGGTTGTGCTGAATGTCAAATCTGGCTGTGAGGGCGATTTTGAGATAGCTTTTAGAGAAGCCTCCAGTCTGATAGCGTCTATTGATGGATATTTATCTCACGAACTTCATCGCTGCACAGAAGTTAAAGGAAAATATCTATTATTGGTGAGATGGGAAAATTTAGAAGCTCATACAATTAGATTTAGGAATTCTGCTGAATATCAAGAGTGGAAAAGAATGCTTCACCATTTTTACGATCCTTTTCCCATAGTTGAACATTTTGAGGAAGTTAAAATTAATTAACATGATTTACCCATTCCAACCAAAGAAACCGGGTTTTTACGGAATATTCGGGCTACAACGCATCTTTTCGTAAAAAACCCGGTTTCTGGGAGCGAATTAAAATAAGCTGAATTAAACTAAAGCATTTAAAAGTGCTTGTAATTTGAGTTGAATTTCTGCTAGTTCTTTTTCTGGTTCCGAACCCGCCACAATACCAGCACCAGCATAAAGTATAGCCCGATCGCCGTCGATTAAAGCCGATCGAATGCCGACGGCAAATTCGCCGTTGCCGGTGCGATCGATCCAGCCGATGGGTGCTGCATACAGAGAGCGATCGCAGCTTTCGCAGCCGCGAATTTGCTGTAGGGCAATATCTCTCGGTACGCCCGCCACCGCTGGCGTTGGATGCAGTTGGGATAAAATCTTTAATAAATGAATATCGCGGGGAATTTTAGCCCTTATGGGCGTCCACAAATGCTGAATGTTTGACAGTTGCAGCAGTCTCGGTAGTGGAGAAAATTCGGGATTGATACCGAGACTCGACAGGCGATCGACTATAAAATCAATTACAACTCGATGTTCTCGAATATCCTTTTCGCTGTTGAGTAAACCTTTGCCTAAATTCGCATCTTCCGCTTCATTTTTCCCCCTCGGTGCGGAACCTGCTAAGGCATCTGTTACTAACTCATTTTTGTGAATGCTGATTAAGCGTTCTGGACTGGCACCGATGAAATTTTGACCTTTGCCGTTACTGGTGGAAAATACGTAGCAACCGGGATAAGTAAGGCGCAAGTTATTTAACGAATCTATTAAACTGAAAGGGGTTTGGGAAATGACATTTATTGCTTGGGACAAAACAATCTTACTGAAATATTGAGAGTGGATCAAGTCTAAAGCGGACTTGACGGATGTTTTAAATTGAGTGGCATCATTCACAGGAATTTGTTTGAAAAATATCGAGCTGTTTCTAATAGACGTGATTTTTTTGTAAGCTGAACACGAAATTTTATCAAAATTTTCCCAAATATTATCCGTGATAATTTTAACATTTATATCTCGGTTTATAATTGCATTGGCAACAATTGTGCAGCTATCTTTCAGGCGAGTAATCTGCCATTTTGGTAAAAATACGCTGCCAGGGGGGAAGTAAGAATTGGTCGCGACATTCTCATCGAAAAAAGCAAAGCTACAAAAAAAGTGGGGCCCGCTGAAGGGCAAGCGTTCTGTACCGATGGTAATTGTTCGGGCAAGACAAGATTGAATAAAATTTTGAGCTAGGGTAAATCGATCGCTTCCGGCTACTGTTAAATGGATGGCCGAATCTAGGGCGGCGATCGCAAAACTGTTGCCGGAAATCGGGTCTCTTTTTTCAAAGTAAAAGTGCCGCTGGCAAGGTTCGGAAATCTCTTGAAGTACAACTAGCGGATCGACGGGGGCAATCTCCTGAGAAATACTAACTATCTTGGTTTGATCTTTTTCGGTTAAAGACTGCTGGCAATCTAACAGAAACTGATGCAGTTGATTGCGGTCTTGTAAAAGATTAGCGCGGTGCGGTATTACTGTCATGAAAGCGAGAATAGCAGATTTGTCAGAAAGAGTGCGGTTTTGTCCCGCTAGAACCCCTATTTCGATCTAAGCACGGGAGGGCGATCGCAAAACATGACCTTTCGAGTTTCCCGGAAAGTTTGGGATCGGCGGGGGGCAAAAAACAGACGATCTTCTTCGAGGGCTTTCCTTCGGATCGCGAAAGCTAACGCCAACCCGCGATCGATCGAAACATTTAGACATAAAACTTTAAGATTGAGCGACTCAATCTCGACTCTCATACGATCGCCCCCACAGAGGTTTGCAGACGGGCATTACCGGGCGCGCGATCGCCCGCAAAGCCTGTCAACGGATACCCCCCGCGCACTAAACCCGATGCAGAGTAGAGTTTCTTCACCAATAAAATTGTAAAATTACTACGCTGCTATCAATTGCATCAAGTTTGTGTAATGACAACAAAGTTAATTGAACGTCCAAATAGTAAATTGTGGCTGGCGGCAATCAAGCCGCCCATGTACAGCGTTGCGGTAATTCCTATTTCAGTAGGAACAGCAGTTGCTTTTGCCGAAACTCAAACGATTAATTCGTCAATTTTTTCGACATTTTTAATGTCAGCCATTTTGATTATAGCATGGCTGAATCTCAGCAATGATGTATTTGACTCAGAAACAGGCATCGATAAAAATAAAGCGCATTCCCTAGTTAATTTAACCGGAAATAAAGCTTTAATTTTCGGGCTGGCAAATCTATTTTTAGCAGTGGGAGTGTCGGGAATCTGTGCCATAAGCTGGTGGCAAAAAGACCCAACAGTAATTTTGCTAGTAGTTTTGTGCTGTGCTCTCGGCTACACTTACCAAGGGCCTCCATTTCGTCTTGGCTATCAAGGTTTGGGGGAAATAATTTGCTTTTTTACCTTTGGGCCGCTAGCCTTCGCCGCTGCTTATTACAGTCAGACTCAAACTTGGTCTGCAACTAATTTTGCGGCTTCGGTAATCGTGGGAATTACTACGAGTATCATCTTATTTTGTTCCCACTTTCATCAAATTGCGGATGATTTGGCGGCGGGAAAAAAATCGCCGATTGTGCGACTCGGTACGAAAAAAGGTGCTCAGTTGTTGCAGTGGTTATGCGGCAGCGTTTATACTTTGACTGTGCTATTTGTGGCTTTGGGAATGTTCCCAATTTGGACGCTGTTGATTTTTGGAAGTTTGCCATTTGCGATCGACCTTTGCCGCCATGTCACAGACTATCACGACCAACCTGCAAAGGTGAGCAACTCTAAGTTTATCGCAGTTACGCTGCATTTTTCGAGCGGATTGCTGCTGGCGTTGGGCTTTGGTTTGTAGATCGGGCGATCGAGAATTCGGGTAAACTGGAGGTATGGTTTGCTAAGCTGAGGGAGTTGGGCGAGTTGGCAGAGTTGGGCGACTTCTCAAAATCTTCTTTAATTCAGCAATCCGTACCTCACATTGAATGGTCAAAAGGAGAATCAAAGCATGAGTACGCAAACAGAAATTGACAAAATCATGAGCCTAGAAGAAATCATCCACTTATATCCTAGCGAGTGGGTGCTAATTGCTTACACTGAGCTGGATGAGGATTTGAATGTAATTCGAGGTGAAGTTTTAGCACACTCACCGGAGCGCGATTTGCTTTACAATAATGCTTTGTCAAGGAAGGGAAAATCGGTGGCAATAGAATACACCGGCCCTATCCCTGAAGACTTAGCAGCTATGTTGTAACAAAAATGCCAGATTATCAAAAAGCTTATCGCTTATTGCGTCACGGACGAAATTTGCTCGCGGTGCAAGCAACCATTGGTGGAAATAATGGTGAGGCTACTGAGTATCGGGTGCGTTTATTGGTGGATACGGGAGCCAGCTACACAATATTGCCAGTTAAAACATTAGAGGATTTGGGTTACGATACGCGCAATCCTCTACGCAGGCAAGAAATCTTTACAGGTCAAGGAAGAATCTATGTTCCTGTAATTAATGTATCTTGGTTTAATTGCGTGGGTCAACTAATAGAAAATTTTGACGTATTTGCCCACGATATACCGCCAAATGTTCGTATAGATGGTCTTCTTGGTATGGACTTTCTCACTCGTTTTCAGGCAGTTATCTCTGTTGGCGATGCGGAAATTAGATTTCAGTAAATACGGCAATTATACTAATAATTGTAGATGGACTTTAAACATTATCAATTTCACTATTCCTTAACTGGCAACAAGAATCAGCCGACAATTTTATTTTTGCATGGATTCACGGGCAGCAGTCAAGACTTTAGCAGCGTCATTCCCTTACTTTTTAACAGTTATTGCTGCTTAGCAGTTGACCTTCCAGGTCACGGAGAAACTAGAGTCAGCGGCGACGAAAGTTGCTACAATATATCAAATACAGCCCAAGCATTGATCCAGTTATTAAATGATTTACAAATAGACAAATGTTTGTTATTGGGCTATTCAATGGGCGGGCGATTGGCACTTTACATGACATTACATTTTCCAGAAAGATTTGAGAAAGTAGTGCTGGAGTCTGCCTCGCCGGGATTGAAGACAGAAAAAGAGCGATCGCACCGCCGACAAGCCGATTTACAGCTAGCACAAAAGCTGGAAAATAGCAACATTAAAGATTTTTTATTCAACTGGTACGATATCCCTTTATTCAAATCTTTAAAAAACTCTCCTAACTTCGACAAACTCATAGAAAGCCGCTTAGCAAACAATCCCTTAGAATTAGCCAAATCCCTCCGCAACATGGGAACCGGCAACCAGCCATCTCTCTGGGAAAAACTCGCACAAAATCAAATCCCCATCATCTTGCTAGCGGGAGAATATGATGATAAATTTATAAATATAAATACCGAAATGGCCAGCTTGTGTCCGGCGGCTACTCTGGAAATTGTACCCAAAGCTGGTCACAATATCCATTTTGAAAATATTGATAAGTTTGGATCAGTTGTGAGACAATTTTATGATTAACTAAAAAACTAATGCTTTATCAATTCGAGTTTCGCACTTATCAGCGAAAATTTAAGCGCCCCTTGCAAACAAGTCACGGCATCTGGGATATTCGCGAAGGAATTATCCTGCGACTTGTGGACGAAAATAATCGAATTGGTTGGGGAGAAATTGCCCCTTTGAGTTGGTTTGGTTCCGAAAGTTTTGAGCAAGCTTTAGATTTTTGTCACCAGTTGCCAGCTAATCTTTCATCAGAGATGATTTTTGCTATTTCCGGTGAATTGCCGGCTTGTCAATTTGGCTTTGAGTCAGCACTATCAAACTCTAGATTCCCCCTAACCAAGGGCGGGCACGGGGGCACCGCCCCTACTAAGGGGGGGACAAGAAATATTCTCCAAGTCCCCCTTATTAAGGGGGATTTAGGGGGATCTAGACTTCGCCTAAAATCGACATTGATTGCGGGTTCAGTCTTAAGCAGTCACCAATGGAGAGAGGTTGGAAATGAGGAAGAAAAAAATCGGTTCAGCGGTTTATTGCCAGCAGGAGAAACAGCTTTGCAGGCTTTACCAATACTTTGGTTAGAGGGATATCGCACGTTTAAATGGAAAATTGGTGTTGCTGCAATTGAGGAAGAATTAAAGATTTTTCAGCAGCTAATCCAAGTAATGCACAATTTGTGCGATCGCGAAAAAGCATTTTTGCGGTTAGATGCCAACGGGGGACTCAGTTACTCGCAGGCTAAAACATGGCTGGAAGCTTGCGACAAGGTAAAAGCAACTCCCGACTTTTCCGCAGACATTGAATTTTTGGAACAGCCGCTGCCAGTAACACAGTTTCAGGAAATGGTAGAATTGAATGCTATTTATACAACTCCGATCGCCCTTGACGAATCTGCCGCCAACCTCGATCGCATCCAAGAGTGCTACAGCCAAGGCTGGCGAGGCATTTTCGTCATTAAACCTGCGATTGCTGGTTCTCCATCCCAACTGCGAAAATTTTGTCAAACTCATAAGATAGACGCTGTTTTCTCATCAGTATTTGAAACCGAAATCGGCAGACAAGCAGCATTAAACTTAGCAACACAATTGTCTTTAAATAATAGAGCACTCGGCTTCGCCACCGATTGCTGGTTCGATGACAATCATTCGATTTTAGATTTTAGATTTTAGATTTTAAATTACTCCTGGGGCTCAGAAACCGGGTTTTTTACGAAAAGACGCGTTGCAGCCGACAAATTCGGTAAAAAACCCGGTTTCTTTGTCGGAGTGAGTAACTCCTGTAATTGTTTTGAAGCGAGAAACTTGGTGAAAGCATCTATGGCAACAAATCTAACAGTAAATATCCTGGATATCGCGTGTGGCTTGCCCGATGATTGGCTGATCGGTTGTGACAGTCGCGAATTTGCCCGAATTGTCGATCGGCTATTTCAAGAAATCACCCAAAATCCCGCACAAAAAACACCCCCAAAAATTTGCATCGCCGAAGCAGAACCAGTGCAATTTCTTGCCAGTTTCACCGCCGCCCGCGCCGCCAAATGCCCGATTTTTCTCTGCAATCCCAACTGGGTAAAACAAGAATGGCAACAAGTCTTTGATTTAGTTCAACCAGACTTAATTTGGGGACAATGCCCGCTTCCCACCACTCCCCATATCCCAGTCTGCGAAGGCGGACTTCGTTTGTATAGCCGCGAATTCCATTCGCCGACAAAAAGCGGTTTTGATACAATCATGATTCCCACCGGCGGTTCTTCAGGAAAAATCCGTTTTGCCATCCACACTTGGGAAACACTAACCGCATCAGTACAAGGTTTTCAACAATATTTTCAAGTTGACAAAATCAACTCTTTCTGCATTTTGCCCTTATACCACGTCAGCGGTTTAATGCAATTCATGCGTTCTTTTACTAGCGGCGGACAACTGGCAATTCAGCCATTTAAAGAATTAGAAAATGGTAAAATATGCGATATCGAACCCGAAGAATTTTTCATTTCTTTAGTTCCAACTCAACTGCAACGGCTGCTGCAAAATCCCGATACAGCTAATTGGCTTGGACGCTTTCGTGCCGTACTTTTGGGCGGTGCTCCCGCTTGGCCGGAACTTTTAGAAACAGCTAGAAACTATCAAATCAAATTAGCGCCCAGTTATGGCATGACCGAAACCGCCTCGCAAATTGCTACACTAAAACCCGAAGATTTTCTCGCGGGCAATAACAGTTCCGGTCAAACTTTACCCCATGCTAAAATAACTATTCGGAGTGCAAATGGTGATATTTTGTGCGAAAATCAAATCGGAAATATTGTGGTAAATGCTAAATCTTTGGCGTTGGGTTATTATCCTAAAAATATTGGCGATCGCCAATACTTCCAATTAGACGATTTGGGATTTTTTGATAAAAATAACTACTTAAATATCGTCGGACGCAGCAGCGACAAAATTATCACAGGCGGAGAAAATGTTTTTCCGGCGGAAGTTGAAGCCGTTGTGCGATCGACTAATTTAGTTGCGGATATTGCTGTAATTGGCTTGCCAGACAAAGATTGGGGTCAAGTCGTTACGGCTATCTACGTTCCCGCTAATTCCGAAGTTACGGTCAAAAATCTGCACGCAGCAATAGAAGATAAGTTGAGCAAGTTTAAGCGGCCGAAATATTGGGTAATTGTCGAACAATTGCCGCGCAATTCTCAAGGCAAAGTCAATCGAGAACAATTGCAAGAAATTGCGATGTGTCATCGCCGGTGAATCGATAGAATTAACCGGATTTGACAGTAATTCCTGTAGGGGCGGGTTCACCAATATCTACAACACCAGCGAGAAATCTCACAAACCCGCCCCGCCCAATTGCCAATTGCCAATTAGGACAAACCTAATAGCCTTCTCGTCCTCTCCGCTTCTTGTCTTTGAAAATCCACAAACTTCAACATTCGGTAAAGTACCTCTATTTGCCGCAACCTAATACCTGCTTGCTGCGCCACCCGTATCGGATTACCAAAAATCGCCTCAACTTCCAGGGGCCGCGATTCATCATAATCGATTTTCATGCTGGTGCGGTAAGGCTTCATTTTCTGAGTATATTCGAGCATTTGTGGGATAAAGTCATCGGGAATAATGCGATCGCAACTTTTGGCTGCCGCTACCACTTCCCCCATGATTTCCTCAACTAAAATCAGAGTATCGGGATTAGCCATCAGTTCGTCAGTTCTCGCATCCAACACTACAGACAGCCCGTTATAAGGAATATTCCAAACCAGCTTTTTCCACCTTGACAATAGCAAATCTTCGCTCATTTTAATGGGAATATGAGCACGTTTAAAGTCCTTAGCAATTTGGTGCAATCTATCAGTAATACCGATTGCTTTGTAGTCCTGGGCATATTCTCCCAGGGTGATAGTGCCGTAATCTAGGTGGCAGATATGACCGGGCCCAACTTTATAAGAGCAGAGAAAACACAGCCCGCCAACCACTCGTTCTGCACCGACAATTTTAGCGACTTCCGGTTCTGTATTCAATCCATTTTGCAATACTAAAACCGCGCCGTTATCCTTTAATAAAGGAGGCAATATTTTGGGCAACAAGTGATTTTGAGTTGTTTTCAGCGCTACAATTACTACGTCGCACTGAGGCATTTTGTGCGCGTCGTGGTAGGCGCGGACGTGAGGGAGGGTGAAGTTGCCTTCGGGAGACTCGACAATCAAACCGTGTTTTTTGACGTGTTCGTAATCACTACGAAGCAAAAAATTGACTTCTAAACCTGCTTGTTGCAGTCTAGCACCGTAGAATCCGCCTAAAGCTCCCGTGCCCACAATGGCATAATTGCGATTTGACATACTATCAACTATTCAGAAATAATTATCAACAAAACAGAAATTTGATTGTCATTCCCTGCTACTATTTAAAGATAGAACTAATGCCAATTCTCGCCTCCAGAAAGCAACAATCATGAGTGTTGGGTTTGTTTCCTGAACTATGAGGTAAGGTGCGTCGCTTTGAGATTGTCACTCTTTTTTAGGATTGGCAGGTGGCGACGCACCCGGAGCGCTACTGTTGCATGACTTTTGAGAATTAGTATAATCTGAAATCTCAACTCTCAATTTTCCTCATCCACTGCATCAAGTCTTCAGATAGCTGTTTTCGAGTTCTGCCAACTGCATCGATGCAGACGTGCTTAGTCAGAGCTTTAGCCGCGCTTCTTCCTGCAACTTCCTGAGAAAATACTTGATAGGCAATTTCAAATTCATCGCCCGTAAGTTGTTTGGGCGTCAATTGAATTATCAGCCGATCGCCCGCAAACATTGGGCGATAAAAATCTACACTAGCATGAATTATGGGAAAGGCAACCTCGGGATTGCTGAAAAATGCTTTGAGATTGATTCCCGATGCTGCTAGAGATGCCTCGTAAGCTTCGTGGCACATCGCCAAAACGTTAGCAAAGTAAACGACTCCAGCAGCATCGGTATCTTGAAAGCGAACAGTGCGGGTGTAAGTGAAAGGCATTTGAGGTAGTAACGGCGATCGCAAATTCGATCGCAATTTTACCAACCATCATATCGGTAAACCCGCACTTTTGGAGAAGTTGTCAGCTAAGTAAGTAGGCACTAATTTTTTAGATTGTAAAATTCGCCCTCCTCACTCCTTCCCCTGATTTCTTAACCTTTGTTCTTAATCAACATCACGTCTATAATCTTGAGGGCAATATCTTCGGAAATCCCCAATGCACTGTAAAGATCGTTCAAAAGTTGTTCTTCTTCTTCTGAAACCTCGCCATCTGCTAAAGCGATATCAGTTGTCACAGCAAAAACTGTTTCTTTAAGTTCGTCGGGAAGCATTGCCAAAGCGGCATTAAACAGTACCTCCACTCCTTGCCGTTGCATAATCATCAGCAGGCGATCGAGCATTTTTCTCATCACGTCATCAGGATAACTGCGGAACAGTTGCATCCGAGATAGCGTCATGCTAATCGCTTTACTTTCGCTGTCATTGATGTAACCGTCGGCTGCTACGGCAATTAGCGCGATCGCCGCAAATGATTCGGCCGGCCCTAAAGTTACTTCCGTTTCTTGGCGAGTCTTCGATACTTTATCAAATAAACCCATGATATTTTCCTCATTATTTAGTGGTGGATTTATGGAGTCAGGATGGGTTCTGGCTCTGGAGGTTTCTTGGGAGATTTTGATAATTATATCAAATTTGGTTAGTTATTTATTATCAATAAAATTATGAAAAAATTAAGAATTTTTATTTCGCCCTTCGGCGCTGCAACGGCGGGTTTATTCAGATCCTGAATTGCCTTCCCATATATCGGCTAAAACAGGCATCTTGCACCCTTGTAAGCAACAGGCTTTTCGGCCTGTTCCACAAAGAGTGAATTTTATTGTGGAACAGGCCGAAAAGCCTGTTCATAAAAAACTTATTGAGAAGGATGTAACATCTCAGTTAAAACCCGCCATTACAGCGCAGACCATCTATTTGTCAAAAAGGGCTAAATCTGCTTTCAGAAAATCAACAAACTGCCGCGCAGTTCTGCCCGATCGCCCGTTGCGACGAGTTGCCCATTCTTTAGCGCGGTGTTCCAAATCCTCAGCAGCGAGTTTGATTCCAGCAAGTTCTGCCAGATGTCGGACAATTGTTAAATAAGTGTTTTGATCGGCCGGTTCAAAAGTTAAAGTCAAGCCAAATCGATCGCTAAATGAAAGTTTTTCCTGCACAGTATCCCAAGCGTGAACTTCATCTCCGTCGCGGGGGCGAGGCCTGTCGTCAAAAAACTCTCGAATTAAATGCCTGCGGTTAGATGTGGCGTAAACTACCACATTTTGAGAGCGGGCAGTCACATTCCCCTCCAACACAACTTTCAGAGCTTTAAAAGCATCATCATCTTCCTCAAAAGACAGGTCATCCACAAAAATAATAAACTTTTGAGGAACTCCCCGCAACTGCTCGACAATTAGCGGCAAATCTTGCAAATCCGATTTAGATACTTCAATCAAGCGCAGATTGCGAGATCCAAATTCATTTAACAGCGACTTCACCAAAGAAGACTTGCCCGAACCGCGGCTGCCGTATAGCAAGACGTGCAAAGCCGGATAACCTGCCAGCAAAAACTCCGTATTTTTCACCAAAGCATCCCGCTGCCAATCGCAGCAAACCAACTCTTTTAAAGTTATGCGATCGGGATGGGAAATACTCGCCAACTGCCCTCCCCGCCACGCAAAAGCGCGATATTCGGCAAACAAACCCGTGCCAAACTGTCGGTAATAAGCTGCCAAAGATTCCGTAGCGCTCGACCATTTTTCCAGTTTTCCGTGCAGCGGCAAATCTCCCTGTTCTGCTACACTTTCTGAATGCCAAATCGGAGGCACTGCGTCAAGTTGACCCGCTACCCGCACCCACTTGCTCAACTGTTCGCTGCTGCATTCGTAAATATTTTGCAGCACTTCTAAATCATGTCGGGCGGCCTCCACCAAAGCGGGGGGCAAACTTGCAAAATCTGTTTGCTGAGCTCGGCGTGAAAAGGGGTTTTCGTTTTTGAGAATTTCCCAAATCAAAGAATCTTTCCAGCTTAAATTTTTAGCAGCCTGAAGTTTGAACCAGTTCCCGTAAGCTACCTGACATTCCAAACCGCTGACTTCGCTGTGGTGAAGGGCTTGCAGCAAATCGAGAAAAGCTTGACCGACAGGGCTTTTGAGAACTGATTGATACAGCAGCAGGGATGCCGCTTGGCGCTGGAGGTAACGGATTTGGGCGATCGCACCAGAAGTTAGGGCTGACATAATGGCAATTGTATAACAGTTACATATCCTGACTGGCTTTAATAAATTTTCTAACAATTCGTGACACTAATTGCAGGCCGCGCTGTATAAATTTAGATGCAAACAGTGAAATCGGGAGGATTAAAAATGAATTTAGGTACAGCAGCGGCGATCGGCTACGGCATTTTAACACTGGTTGGCGGCATCATGGGTTATATCAAGGCCAAAAGCCAAGCCTCGCTCATTTCGGGCTTGATTAGCGGTTCGCTGCTAATTTTTGCCGGCACCGCCCAGCTTATGGGACAAAGTTGGGGTTTAACATTAGCAGCAGCCATCTCCGCTGTTTTAGTAATAGTCTTTATTGTGCGCCTTGTTAAAACTCAAAAATTCATGCCGGCCGGAATGCTAATTTTAGCTAGCTTAGCGTCTTTGGGCGCGATCGTTTACGAAATCAGCGGTCAATATCAATAATCATTCGATTTTAGATTTTAGATTTTAGATTTTAGATTTTAGATTAACTCCCCAGCCTTGAGTGGGAAGTTGAACTAAAGTCTAATTTTTTTATTTCCCTGACTTAATTCCGGGGCTTGTATCTATTTTTAGCAGGACTTACGCAAAAAGTGGTTTGACGCGCTAATTATAGCGCTAAGGTGCGGTGTGCATGGAGCCGTAAATAATTAATTAGCTTCTGTGTAAGTCCTGTTTGGGTGAATTCAACAGTTAGGGGTCAGTAATTAGTAGTTAAAACACTAATTACTAACTCCTAATTACAAATTGCCAATTACTAATAACTAACCACTAATGACTAATGACTGCATCAATATACTGCTGAATTTCCCTGAGTTGCTGCCGCTGGCCTTCAATCCAATCTTTTTCCGCCGCTCGCTGTTGGGGCGTTTCTTTCTGATACCGCGCCTGCTTCTCTAAAAAATTATTGTAGAATTTAATCGCTTTTTCAACTGTTTCAATTGCCAGTTTCAGACGCTCCTCAAAAATTGCTAAAATCACATTTTCTAGGATTAAGCCAATCACTTTACAGCACTCTTCAAAATCGATCAAACTGATTCCCATCTTGCTTTTATGAACCAGAGTTTCTACAGGTTCTTTCAGCGTTTCTTTAAAACTCTTCATATAAGAATCCGGCAAATATTTCAGAGGCTCCGTAAACTTCGATACAATCTCCCCGCCTATTGATTGTAGTCGCTCTCTAAATTTAGACTGACTGTTTAGGTCAAAGCATTCAATACAAAGTTCAATTTTTTCTATATCAATAGATTGTAATTCTTTAAAAATTAAATTTAATTCATTTTCCATAATTAAAATCACTCGCTCTGCCTGGGAATCAACTTCATTCCGCAACTCTTTGTGCAAATTATCTTTTTCAAAAAAACCAATAGTATCTCTTTGAAAGACTTGAGAGTTTTTATCCCACAAAAACCAATGATTTTTTAACTTGGTTGCCTTGTCGCTCCAAGATTTGCGAACTTTAGCAACAGCATCATATTTGCCCTGTTTTCCTAAAGTGCGAATTCTCACATCGCATCCGCTTAGTTCGCCAATTTGCTCCCAGACATCAACAGGAGATGCTCCCGCAATTCTCGGCTTGCTATTCCAGACATCCTCAGCCTGAGATACATCTTTGAAACATACCTGAAGTAGCTCTTTGAGCCTGATGGCAGATTGCTTAATTTCGTCAATACAAGGTTCCACATCTAAATTGAGTTGGGTAGCTGACTGTTTAATCTCCACGGATTGATATTCGTCTGCCAACAATCGATCGCTAAACAGGTTAATAGCCTGGAATGCCTTGAGATACTCATTCATTTCCTTTCATCTCTCGTTTCCATAAACAGCATACAATACAAAACATCTGCCTTTTTGAATGGAAACTGAGCCACAACATGGATTATATATTCACCCCTGCAACTCAGGCGCGACTCAATAGTGGCAACCTTGTACAGCCTGCTACCAAAACAGGAAAATTGCTCCCCGCAGCTAGAGATCCGGTGACAGGGGAGTTTGTGGAGCTCGCAAAAATTTTTTATCAATCAAGAAGTGAAACTCTTTCCTCGCGGGGAGTTATAGGATTGCTCGCACAGTTAGCCGGAGGTGGCCCCATACAGCCGCTGGTAGCTCCCCTGTACGTCACTGTGGCGCCGTTGCAGGTTGCTCAAACTCATCAGGGGTTTCAAAAAATATACAGAATGCTTAACTGTCTGAAAATTAATTTGGCAGTGATGCAAGCGACTGCTGCTGTCATTGGTATTGGCGCTGTATCGAACACAGTTTTGTCAGCAGTAAACCTCAACCAAGTATTAAAAATCCGAGAAGAGGCAAAGCACCAGAAGCTAAAAATTAAAGACGGATTTATCGATCTCAGACACATCCTCAAAGATAGGGGAGTAGAAGTGATCCAGCAGATTTTTAAGGTGGCTCACGACTCAAGTTTTGAAATGCACCGCCAGAAACTGGTTAACGGTTATGAGATTTTTTCTAAAGCTATCAAACGCTGTCAGTCAGCCCTAACAGTGCCAGATATTAAACTTCGGAATTCCGAAATTAATAGCGGGCGGGATATGCTGTTTGAGGCTTTAAAAATTTATGATAATCCTAGTTTGTTGGAGGGGCTGTCTTCTGCAGGAAAGCTCAGGCAAATGGAATGTGTTTGGGCGATCGAGCAGGCGATCGGGGTCACGTTTCACTTGCAGCGGGCCTACTATATGGTGAGCGATCGCCTCCGGGAACTGCAATCAAAAATTCGTCAAAATCTTCTAACTGTTGTTAAAGGATGTCAATCCGAACCCGAACTAGATTTTTTATTTCCCGAAGTTACTAGGATTCTCGGTCATGATTTAAGTGTAATAGAATTTTGGCACAATGAGGTTGATTGGATGGAAACTTTGTCTCCAAAAGAGCAGCACCAGTTAGCTAGTTTAGATAAACTCAGCGGCGAGAGTTTAAAAAGCAGCGTGTACACTACATTCACGGTATTAGCTGCGGAACCTTCACTTTATGAAAGTTTAAAGCAAAAGTCTCACTTTCTATCCTTGCGCGACCAGCTAACCTTCGCTGTGTCGCCGGAAATCCGCCGGAGATCCGAAGTTTATGTCAGCCAGCAGGCGATCGCTACTGGCTATCAAGGTTTAGCTGCCTCGAATTGGCAAGAAATATCCGATTTAACTGTCGCTAACCTCTACCACTTTTTTCAAATCCGAGAGAACTCAACTGAAAATTCTCCAACTGAGGACGAATTAGAAACGCCTTATTGGCACTTTCCCCAAACCTTCAAAAATGAGCTGAATTATACCAATTAAATGACCAATGACTAATGATATCATTTACGATCGAGCGATTAAAAGGGCGGGTTTTTGAGATTGTCAATTATTGGCATATATTTTGGGTGAACCCGCCCCTACCGTATTATATTATGTCCGGTCAATTAACCCTGATTCCTGTAGGGGCGGGTTCACCAAGATATTGAATAGAAACGGGAAAATCTGTAAACCCGCCCCGGCGTTTAATCACGGTCAATGGCTCGGACATGATATTAGGGGTAATCGACCGGAATTGATAGTACACCAGTTCCTCAAAAGGATGCAACTGTAGGGAAATTCCCAACCATTATGCAGTAAGTCATTCCCATCTAAAATCTAAAATCTAAAATCTAAAATCGTATTACCTCAACCACAACTTAATAGTATTGTCTTTAGAACCGCTAGCAATAGTTTTGCCATCGGGACTAAAAGTTACCACATAAACCTCATCGGAATGTCCCGTCAAAGTATTCAGCAATTCTCCAGTAGCAAAATCCCAAACTTTAATAGTTTTATCCTTGCTCCCGCTGGCAATAAACTTCCCGTCCGGGCTGATAGCAACCGAGACAATATCGTCAGAATGTCCCTTGATAGAGCGAATTAAATCTCCTGTTTCGATATTCCAAATTTTAATACTTTCATCGTAGGAACCGCTAACAATTGTCTTGCCGTCCGGGCTAACAGCAACCGACCTCACCGCGTCGCCATGTCCCTCAATTGTTTTGAGCAACGCCCCTGTTGCGACATCCACAACTGTAATTTTTTTATCCTTAGAAGCGCTAACCAAACTTTGTCCATCTGGAGTGAAAGCAACAGAATAAACAAAATCTGTATGGTCTGGAAAACTCTGAATCAAACGACCACTTGCTGCATCCGAAATCTTTGTGGTTTTGTCTCCGCTGGCACTAGCCACAAGCTGTCCGTCGGGGCTAAGAGCGACAGACCAAACAGAAGCAGTGTGGTCGAGACTGCGAATCACTTGCCCTGTTTTCAAATCCCACAACATGACTCGCCAAAAACCGGTTCCCGTCGCCAGTTTCGTACCGTTTGAGTCAAAAGCAACCGACCAAATAGTGGAGGAATCTCCTGGAAAAGTGCGAATCGACTTGCCTGTAGCTAAATCCCAAATTTGGATGGTTTTGTCTTTAGAACCGCTGGCTAACATTAAGCCGTCGGGACTGAAAGCAACAGACCCAACTGCATCGGAATGCTGAGCGAAATTTTTGACTGTGGCGTTCTTCCAACGCAGACCTGCTTGGCACTGTTCTTGTAACTCCTGAGCGGACGAATAGGTGCTGGAAGTGTCGGCAATTGTTGGTATTTGGCTGATGCAGCCTTCATAATTGCTGGCTGTATAAAGAGCTTCAATTTGATTGAGCTGTTGGGATTCTTTCTGGGCTAGCTGCTGCCATTCTTGCCATTTGAGATATCCGTAAATTCCGCCGATCGCAGCTAAGATAGCCGCAATTGTTGCCCCGGCAAGATAAGGGTTGAATTTGCGAGTTTCTTTGGGGACAAGTGCTGCTGGGCTGGAGTTCGACAAATCGGTTTTTCCGTTCAGATTTACCTGCGGGGATACCGCCGGACTTGCCTGCAATTCGACGAGGTGAGGGGCGCTACTCGCTGGTGGCAGATTGGGGTTGCGATGTCCCTCCAAAACTGTGGATATCGCCTTGTACAATTTAGCAAATAAAGATTTAGGAATGACTAATTCTTCGATTTTCGCGGCATCTTCGTCGGTAAGCCCTAAAACTTGCTGCAAGCGTTTTAATTCGTCGCGAGTTTCCAGAGAAAAGGGATATTCTTGCTGCATTGCTTCTTGCAGTGATTGTTCGTAGCGTTCGCCTTTTTCCCTGTATTTCCGGTAAGGGTTCAATACCTCATCTTCGATCGCCTCTGCTTCTTCTGGCAGCAATTCCAAACTGACGCGCAGTTCATCTAATATTCTTCGACCGACGACTGTAATATCACCCCGGCTGCTGCTGCGCCGATCGACTTCTTCGCGATATATTGTTAGCTTGGGAATCCGCGCCCGCGAGCGATCGCCAATTTTCCTCAAATCGGCTAAAGCTTCCGCCGCCGACTGGTACCTCTCCCGAAAATCGTAGCGCACCATATTGTCCAAAACATCAGCCAGCGCTTGGGAACACGTGGCTAAATGCCGCCAAACAATTTCGCCTTTATTAGAATTTTTCAAATCCCGCAGTTTCGGCAAATCGTAAGCCGGCAAACCCGTCATTGCTTGGATGCCAATCATTCCCAAAGCGTAGATATCGCTGTTGAGTTGCGGGTTGTATTGAAATTGTTCGATCGGCATATATTCCAAAGTGCCAATCCGCACAGTTACCGGCGCTTGTCTTTGAGCGATGTGAATTTCTTTCACCGAGCCAAAGTCAATCAAAACTAACTTGTTATCTGAATAGCGGCGGATTAAATTTGCCGGTTTAATATCTCGGTGAATTACGCCCTGTCCGTGTACAAATACTAAAATTTCTAACAGTTCCTTCAGCAAAGGAATCATTTTTTCTTCAGTTAGAGGCTTGCCCGGTACAATCTCGGTTGATAGCGAGTGACCGGCAACGAAGGATTCTACTAAGAAAAATTCTTCATTTTCTTCAAAATAAGCGAATAGCTGAGGAATTTGGTCGTGTTGACCGAGTTTTTCTAGAACTTCTGCTTCTTTTTGAAAAAGACGGCGCGTAGTATTAATTAATTTCGGTTCGGTAGTACCGGGACGCAGGTGCTTGACAAAGCACTGCGGTTCTCCGGGACGGCGAATATCTTTGGCCAGATAGGTTTGCCCAAATTCTCCTGTTTCTATGACTTCAATGATTTGATAGCGTCCATCTAAAAGTTGGCTCACCATGATAATAACGCAGCCTTTTTTTGGTTGATTTTCGCAAGAAACAGTGGCAATGTTGAGTCAGTTGTATAGCCTTTTTCAGGTAAATTAGGTGTTCCTGGGCATTGGCAAAACAGGGCATTGGGCATTGGCAAAACAGGGCATTGGCAAAACAGGACATTGGGCATTGGCAAAACAGGGCATTGGGTATTCGGAATAGTTGTTTCTTTCCTTCTTCTTTCTTTCCTTCTTTTTTCTTTCCTTCTTCCTTCTTCCCTCTTCCTTCTTCCCTCTTCCTTCTTTCCTTCTGACTTCTGACTTCTGACTTCTGACTGAGATATTGCACCATTCTCAATTACTTGTTTAGGAACAGGCAAGATGCCTGTTCCACGAGAAAAATCATTCTTTGTGGAACGGGCATCTTGCCCGTTCTTGACAATGGTGCAACATCTCAGTTCTGACATACTTTATTTTTTCAACATCTGCAAAGCTTGATATCCCAAAAAGAAAAAACCCAAAGCGCCGAGTACCGCTATCGTGTTCGCAAACACATCGACTGTAAAAAATTCGCCCATTGCAATATCCTCTGAAAACTGATATCTATCCTCGGCTTTTCGGTCGCTGTCTGGGTGAGGGGTCTTGCCCCTCGGTGCGGGCGAGCCGAAAGATGCTCACAAATTATAGCAAAAGAGGCGGTCAATCGATTGCGCGATTTTAGATTTTAGATTTTAGATTGAAGCATTGACTTGCGCGAGATGAATCCGGGGGCTTGTATCCTGGATGGTTTCGGTCAAAATAACTTTTCGGGCGATCGACTAGCTTTTTGTTTTAATATTTTTTAATATTTAGGGAGACAAATCGTGTACTGAAATTTTGAGGTCAGTTCGCTTTGATATTGTTAACCCTGCTAATTTTTTCTCTGATTGTAAGTAGAGCTTACACTAAGAATTTGCGCCGATCGGTCAAAAATGCGCCTCAAACCGACAGAAGTTCCGCGAGGCCCTCACCGGAACCCGCCGCGTAGTTTCCTAAAGTTTCGGTAATCGTACCAGCATAGCTGGTAAAAGTATAGTCATCTATTACATGACATGGGAGGCATCGTGCCCCTCCCCTTTCGCTTTTACTTTGAGCGGATTAACCCGCCTGGGCTGAACTACGCAGCTCCCTATCCCATTGCTCAACGCTTTTGGGAGTGCTTTTCGCATGATATTGTAAGACCCATTAACATCAGCATTAATTAACAAACCCTCTGCCGTTTTGTACAAACCTCTGTGGATGCGTTTGCCAGTAAATTCCACGCTGTTGGCATCGCTATCGCCGTAAACAGGAATCGGATCTAAAGAAAGGAAGTTGGAGGCTGAAGTATAGGATTCTTCCTGTATTATTACTTCAATCCCAGCCAAAACAGCTTTGTATTCCAACATCTGAATTAATCGAGCGTGCGGAATGCTGACCAAGTTTTGATTGTTCTGCTTGCCTAAGTTAATGCAGTTTTTCCACTGCACATTTTTCCCAATTACTAATGTCCCAATCTGACGCTCGCTCAAAATATCGATAATCAGCCTGCTAGTATGGTGTAAGTAGTTATCGACTTTTTGATTGCGACAGCGAGTGAGGCGCACAATTCTTGATGAGGTTTTAAGATTGCCTTTCAATTGAGATTGTAATTGGGATTTGCGCTTGTTGTAGAACTGATTGATGGATTTTAGCGGTCGCCCGTTAATCAGTAGGGGGATAAAGCCTGGTTGATTTGATGTTAGCGCTACTAAGTTATTCAGTCCGAGATCGATACTGGCTACCGATGCAGAGTTCTCTCGATATCGGGCGGGCTCCTGTTCATGGTAAATTACCTCGATTACGTAACAATTGCATTTGGGAACTACTCTTACTTGACAAATTCGATCGGGCTTGACAGTTGTTTGAATCGATATTTCTGTCCCTGAAAGTTTGATAATTCCTTTTTTTAATTGTTTGCTGCTAATTGCTTGCACTGTATAAACGAGAATATTTCGCCCCTTAACTTTATCTTTGTACTTCGGTATTTTTGGGCGTCCTGTAAATTTTGTCGGTTCTTTGTTGTAAGCTTTGAGAGCCTCGAAAAAAGCTTGCCAGTTTTTGTCCAATATCATCAAAATTTGTTGGCTGACTTTGGCAGGTAGTGCCTGATATGCTGGATGGGATTTCATCAAATTAGCCATCTGATTGTAAGTGAGATATCCCCAGCCGTAGAGGAAGTTTTGGCGAAGGACGTAGTTAGCAGCGTTGTAGAGATTTTTGGATTGCCACGAAGCGTTATCGAGTTCGGCAAAACGGTGTTCTGTATGCTTAATAATGTGCCTTTCTGCTAGTTGCATGGTTGAGTCTGGGTTCCTTAATTTTGCTTTCCACGACTCGCCATGCGGTTGTGTAGAGTGATGCCTATTGCCTTGGCCTAGTCAGGTAGTATCATTTGGTCTTCCTGACCACAGGATACTACTTTTGTCCACTAATGCTTATAAACTTAATGAAGTTTTACAATACAACGAGGCAGAGAATATTCGGGATTGCGCGATCGCCATGAGGGAGAGTACACCGCTGTCTGTGGACAACTTAGAGGTTTTAATTGTAGACGATCGATCGACAGACGACACCAAGGCGATCGGGGAAACCCTGCAACAGCATCTCAACGACCCCCGGCTTAAAATATTAGCAGGTCAATCGATTGCGCGATTTTAGATTTTAGATTTTAGATTAAAAAATTGACTTGCGCGAGATAAATGCTCTTTCTTGAGGATTTTCGATTTTAGATTTTGGATCAATTCCACGGATAAATCACGTGGCGGATACCACATGAAGAAATTCGCTTGTCAGCCGCGACCAACCAACCAATTACCTGGTTAACTATTTGTTTATCCGTAATCGTAATTTGGCAGCATTACACTTTGCGCCCCTTGGGTGCCGAGATTTCTGAATGTCCGACGAAATACTGGTGGTTTGGAGGTTTCGGAGGTGCGTTAGGAATGAGAATTAAATAACTTCCACAATAACAATTAAAATTGTAAGTTATTTAATTCGCGATCCTTAGTGGCCGCAATTGCGATCGGTTCTGCGATTCAAACTGAAACCGGTTGGGGGTGGACTTGGCGCGGTAGAACTTTGCAAATTAAGAGTTAATTAAGACTTGCATATGGGCAGGCAAGATGCCCAACCCATACTCCCCACAAAAAATTAACTCCTTGTGGAACAGGCATCTTGCCTGTTCTTAAAAATCATCTAAAATGTGAGTTATAGAAGACAGAAGGCAGAGCTAATCATAACATCCGTTACATCCGTTACAGAATCCTTTGCCGAACTTAGGCGTATACAAAAGCAGGTACGCGCTTGTAAGCAGGCGTGCCCGATCGCCTTTCAATCTCCGGGTGAAAAATCACATTAACTTCAGGATAAAACATCAAAGCAGCACCCTCACGAACCGCCCCGTAAATCACCTCGACATTTTCCATTTTCCCCACATTTCCCTGCACCGTAACCCGTTGATGTTCATGCAAACCCGTGCTTTCTGCATCCGCGCGATTCATCAAAATGCAGTTGCGGTGCGGCATTCCCCGGTACTTGTCATCAATTTTGTAAACCACAGTATTATGCTGAGAATAGCTGCGTCCCGTCATTAAGGCTACAACAATACCCTGTGTTGATTCCGATAGTCCAAACTCTTTCGCTTCCGGTAATTTCAGCTTAGGTAAAGGCGTGACAAACATCTTCGCTTTCCCAGACTCTGTAGGAAATTTAGGTTCTGTAAAAATGCGGCCGCTGATGGTAAATTCCTCTTGTGTTTCATCAATTGTCGCTATTTTTTCATAGCCCGGAATAGTTTTAGCAATCAATTGGCGCACGTATTTTGTGTCTTGAAGTCGGCGCCAATCAACCGGAAAATCGCCGTGGATTCTGCTGGCTAATTCCGTCAAAAAATGCACTTCAGGAATCAAATCCGAATTCTGGAGATGAGTTTCGCCCTCATCATTTAAACGCACAAAGTTATTGCCAGATTCCACGGTTGTTTTGTGGGGGTTTTCAAAGCGATTCAGCACGGGGATCACAATTGTATTGTGCTTTGCCAATCCGTGAAAATGCCCTAAATTCGGTTTGGTTGCGAGGTAGATAACGGTTTCAACATTGGCTAAAGCGCGTTTTGCCTGAGTTAAATCTGGATTTGCCCCATACAAGTTGCCGCCCAGACAGATCAGGGTATCAACTTTGCCTGCTTCTGCTGCTTCAATGAGCGATCGAGTGTCGTAGCCCTTAACAGGACTCAGGGGACGATTCAATAACTTTTCTAAAGCTTGTTGAATTTCTTTTTTCAGCTTCACAGTGACGCCCATAGAGCCGAATCCTTGCACGTTTGAGTGTCCTCTCACGGGCATTAATCCCGCCCCTTCTTTGCCGACATTTCCTGTCATTAAGGCAGTATTAGCGATGCTGAAAACGTTATCTACACCGTTATCGTGTTGGGTAATTCCCATCGCCCAACCGAAGACAACTCGCTGGGACGTGCCAATAATTCTGGCTGCTGCCTCAATTTCTGCGCGGGAAACTCCGCAGGTTTCAGTAATAGTTTCCCAAGAAGTTTCGCGGGCGTGCTGGACTGCTGCTTCCCAGCCTTCTGTATGAGCTTGCAAATAGCTTTCGTCCAGCAATCCTTGTTCGATTATAGACTTTTGAATCCCTACAAATAGCGCCGTATCGCTGCCGGGAATTGGTTGCAAGTATAGGGAGGAAATATCGGAACCGGGGATGAGCGATTTGACAGGAAATGCGGGAGAACCAAACTTGACTAACCCGATTTCCATCACCGGATTGATGACAATTATTTTACCGCCTTTGTCGCGAATTTTAATCAATTCGTTCATCAAGCGGGGATGGTTGTAGGAAGAATTGCTGCCCGCGAGCACGACGCAATCTGCTTCCTTCAAGTTTTCTAGACTCACTACCGAGGTGCGGGTGGCAAACATTTCGCTTAAGCCGGTTGTCGAGGGAGCGTGGCAGAGATCGGAACAATCTGCTAAGTTATTGGAACCCATCGCCCGCATCATCAATTGCAGCAGAAAAGCCGCTTCGTTGGAAGAACGACCGGAACTGTAAGATGCCACTCGTTCGGGGGTTTTGCGAAAAGCAGCTTCGGCAATTTGATAAACTTCTTGCCAAGAAATGCGATCGTAATGAGAGGAACCAGCCCGCAAAATCATCGGAAAACTCAGCCTTCCCAGCCTATCGGCTTCCATTGAAGTTAATTGCTGAAGTTGTGCAATACTCTGCTGTTCAAAAAATTGAGTTGAGATAGCCGGCTTGATTTCAGCGGAGATTGCTTCGACGCTTTTCATGCACCGCTGAAGTTTTTCGCCCTCTTCATTTGTAAAACCTCCTTTCTGTCCGCCCGTGCCCCAAGAACACGACAAACAAGCACTTTTGTGCAGCAAAGTTTTCCAAAGTTTCGGCCCTTCCGGGGACAATGTATGTTCTGCCCAATATTCTATTACGGGCAAACCGCCACCTATCTCTGGTGTTTCCTCGTTTGTCTCGTTGAATGGCGGGATTGGTTGGACATTTTGGGAGTTGACATCCATGTGGTTTACCTCGGGTTTTGATTGCTGGTTAATTCTGTGGGGAATTGCCAAAAAGCTTAAGCTTATCAGTCGAATTTTAGCGCAAGTTTACTGCGACCACAATTAGCCAGTAGATAGATTTGTTTAACCTATCGGTTGAGTAACTCGACAGGCAGACGCGATCGCCTCTTGACAAAAAAAATGTATCTATTATAATAATTCATATACTCAGATATAAACACTACAAAATGCTAGAACTACATAAAAGTTATGTAATCGACGAAAATCAGCAGCCGATTGCTGTTCAAATCCCCCTTGAACAATTTGAGAAAATCGAGGAGATTTTGGAAAACTATGGTCTGGCTAAACTTATAGAAGAAACTGAAGGTGATGAGAGATTATCAAAAGAACAAGCACTAAAGTATTATAACTCAATTAAACAAAATAATGTGGCAAGTTGAATATACAAATCGGTTCCTCAAAGAACTAGCTGGTTTACCTGCTGAAATTAGAAGTAGGATAGAACCTATAGTTTTTCAATTCTTAGAATCAGACAATCCCTTTGCATTAGGATATCTGGAAAAAATGAAAGGTTATCCAGATAAATATAAGATTCGTCTTGGTGACTACCGTATTGGACTCACAGTTGATGCACCGACAAAAACTTTAATTTGTCAGCGAGTAGCGCACCGCCGAGACATATACAGAATTTTTCCATAAAATTATGTAGATGAGAATTAGCAAAATATAATTATGTAGGGGGCGCAGCCCGCAACTTACCCCTGTCAATTTCACCGCTTCCCCTTATTTAACGCCTGTTTCCCAAACCCAAGACACAGCAGTCGATCGCCCTCAGCAACATTCGGGTCATTCTGCAAATAATCTCCTAACCACTCGCAACTGCGAGCAATAATATTATTCAGTTCCAAATTCTCCACAGGCAACAGAATTACATTCCTATCCCTACTAGCAAAACCCAGAGTTTTGCTATCAGAACTAAAAGTAACACTCAACACGCGATCGCTCGATTCCAAAGTCTTCGATAGCAGCGCCTTCTTGCCGTCAAAATCCCACAGCTTAACAGTATTTCCCCCACTCGCCGCCGCAATCAACTTGCCGTTGGGACTAAAACTCACGCTTTCTACAGTATCGCTGTGGTCGAGTTTTTCAGTTAAATTCGCCACCTTTCCATCAAACCCCCACAAGTAAACTTTTTTGTCAGCGCAAGCAGCAGCAATAGTCTTGCCGTCTGGACTAAAACTAACATTTTTAACGCTGTCTTGGTGGTCGAGAGTTTTCAGGATTTTCGCCGACGAACCGTTAAATTCCCATAGGTAAACTCTCTTTTCTCCGGTAATTTCAAAAGCCTTTTTCTTCCCGCTTGGCTTGTCCTCAGCAGCGGTAGCAGTAGCAATAGTTTTGCCGTCGGGACTGAAGCTAACGCTAATTACTGGATTGCTGTGATCGAGTTTTGCCAACAAAGTTGCTTTAGCACCGTTCCAGCGCCAGAGGTACAATTTGCGATCGGCACTTGCGGCAGCAATTATCTTTCCATCTGGACTAAAACTCACGCTTCTAACAATGCCGCTGTGGCTGAGAGTATTTAACAGTTTGCCGTTTAAACTCCAGACTTTCACGGTTTTGTCATCGCTCGCGGAAGCAACAGTTTTATCATCAGGCGAAATGCTAACCCAGGTAACAGAATCCTTGTGACTTTCTAAGGTTTTGAATAAACTGCCGTCAGCACGCCAAAGTCTCACTGTTTTGTCCCCGCTAGCAGAAGCAATTGTTTTGCCGTCAGCACTAAAACTGACTTTGTAAACCCAGTCTTCGTGTCCTGATAAAATCTTATTCAGCGGAGTGCTGTCTGGTTTCCAAATTTTCACTATTTTGTCCTTACTTGCGGAAGCAATAGTGCCGTCGCCGCTGAAACTTACAGCCCTCACGTCGTCTTGATGTCCTCGAAAAGTGTTGAGCAAAGTGCCGCTGCGACTCCAAACTTTCACCGTATCGTCTGCACTGCCGGTGACAATTTTTTCGCCGTCGCGACTGAAAGTCGCGCTGACAACTTCATCGTTGTGTCCTTTGAGAGTTCTGATTTCCTCACCGTTTCGGTTCCAAATTTTGGCTGTGGTGTCGGCACTTGCTGAGACGAGTTCTCGACTGTTTGGACTGAACTTAATGCTGTAAACAATGTCAGAATGTTTGGTTAATGTTTTGGGATTAATTCTAAATTTCTGCGTTTTACTTTCTCGGTTCCAAAGTTTGACAGTTTTGTCAACACTTGCTGAGGCAATTGTTTGGCCGTCGGGACTGAAACTGACGCCGAGCACCCAGTCTTTGTGTCCGGTTAAGGTTTGCAGCAATTTTTTGTTCGCAAGGTTCCAGATTTTGACGGTGTTGTCGTGACTGGCGGAAGCTAGGGTTTTGCCGTCTGGACTGAAACTGACGCTGGTGACGATATCGCGGTGGCCGGATAAAATGCCAATCGCACTTTTGTCGTTATCTACTTGCCAAATTCTAATTGTGCGATCGGCACAACCAGTAGCGATCGTTTTCCCATCAGGACTAAAACTAACACTCGTCACGCTATCTGGGTGATTGAAAGTTTTTAATAACTTACCTTCTTTGCTCCACAATTTAACAGTTTGATCTGCACTTGCTGAAGCAACTGAATTGCCGTCGGGACTAACACTTACATCCAAAACAAACTTGCTGTGCTGCTCGAAACGGTTGCGTTCTTGCACCCCGGAAACTGCTTGTCTTAGTCTTTCAGCAATTTGATTTTTAGTGTCCACAGGCAGCGCCGTACTTTTCAGAGAATCACGACCAATTTTGATACTATTTCCCAACACTCCTAATTGATTTTTTTCATTAGAAAGCACCAAAGCTTCCGACGCCGAATTTAGGGCATCAGTCCGACTGGTTTCTGCTTCTTGCCGTGCGCTTTCTGCTAATTTTGCTTGCTCGAAAGCCATCCCCGAAACTCCTCCGAGTACAAGCACTCCTAGAACCGCCGCCTGCAATTGCCATCTCCGAGTGTGGTAAAGTTGAGCTTCTGCTTGGTACTGTTTGTCTCTAGCTTCCGACAGCAAAGCATCTTGCTCTCTGTCTTTGCGAATTTGTTCAATTTCATCTCGGTTAATTTGGTTTTGCTTTCGCAGTTCCTCAAATTCTGCCTTTTTATCTAATTCTTGCTGCTGGCGAATGAAGCTAACTAAATAATCGTGAACGAGCTGATAAAGCTCAGCAGGCAGTTCCATCCATCGAAAGACTAAACCAGACTTTACTAACAATTCTAAGACTAAATCTAATTTGTCAGCTTCAGCAAATGTCGCTAAACTTGAAGCTAATTCTGCGCGGGTTTTTAGGGGACGAATCTGTTCTTCATCTGTGAGCAAATACAAAACTCGGCGCGCCGCTACTTCATTCTCTGGGCCGCAATCTTTGATAACTTCTTCGAGAAACCTTTCGACTAATTTTTGTTGCGGATTGTTGCCAAGTTCCTGATATTGAGTTAAAGTTCTAATGTTCTCTTGTTGTAGTTGAGCGCCGACAAGTTGTAGTTCGATCGGGCGAACTTCTCCTAATTCTCCAGCTAAATCATTGACTAATTCTTCGATCAGCTCCGGTTCTAAGTAAAACTGCGCTCGCTCAGTTAAAGTGCGAATTACCGCTCGCGCATCGATCGGCGAAAAATTTCCCAAATAAAACAGAATATTTTTGCTGAGAATGTCATCTAAAATATCATTGTTAACGAATCCTGTCTGGTTTTTTTGTCGAGTAAATTCCAGCACATAGTGCAGGTAATCTTCCCGCAAACACAGGACGACTTTTAAATATTTGATTTTCAAGCATTCCCGCAAAAAATCAAAAAATATTTGTCTTTCCGCTGGCTCTTTCCATACAAAAAAGAATTCTTCAAATTGGTCAAATATCAGAACAGTAACTAAATGTTCTGAATTTCTTTGCAGCTCATTGATAATGTTTTCGTATTCGATCGCCTGTTGTTGTATGATAAATTCTACTGGCTGTGACTGCTCCCTTTGCTCCTCATTTTTCGCAGCCGAGCCACCGTGCAATCCCGAAATAAGATTTCCCTTGACTGCACCTGCTTCTACGGTCAAATCTACCGGAGCAGTTTCTGGTACTGCTTCGGAATTTTCCGAATCGAATATTTCAGCTTTTCCAGCAGATAACTGTCTGGTCAATTCCCGCGGCCAGTTGTTGTAAACTTGCAACACTACCGGCAAAACAGTCCGCATTTCTATTTTTTTTTGTTTGAGAGCTGGTACTAATCCTCCCGTGACTATTGAACTTTTGCCAACTCCAGACTGACCGTAAATTACTGTCAGTTTGTCGGGGGTATTGTTCATTCTATATATCAAGCGGTTGAGGTCTTCCTCTCTGCCGGAAGCTGTAATCTCGTCAGCAATAGTAGCAGCGCCGGCAAGAGTTTCGGCGACGGAATTAACCGCTTCTCTGTGCGGCTGCAACTTTCCGGCCCCAATAAAAGCTCGGAACCGATACGTGTGTTCCACCGCTCGATAATCTTGCTTAATTTGAAATGCTTCGAGATATTCTCCCCGCTGAAAATAGAGCGATCGCAGCATTTCTAAAACCCGCAAATACAGTTGCGGGTTGTAGCAAGGTTCGGTTTCCGAGCGAGCAAGTTCTAAATGCGCGATCGCCTCTTGCACCTCACCCAAATGACTCTGGGCCTCTGCTAAAATTAACAGATACAAGCCTAAATGCTGCGACTTTACAGGGGTTCCCTGTCCCGTCGCTTCTAAATTTGAGTTGAGAACGTCTAGAGCCACTAAAGCCCATTCTTTCGCCCCTTGCCAGTTCTTTTGCTCTAAGGCTACTCTAGCCAAAAAGCCGTAATCTTGAGCCAAATTAACTGCTGAATTTTCCATATTTTCATGTAACCTCCGAGCTTTTATGGCTAAATTCCAGAGTGCATCCCAATCTTCTAAATGCTGCAATACTTCCTCAAGTTGATTGATGAATATACTCACGGCATCCGGCCGCCCCACGCGTTCTAAAACATCTATACATTCCTGAAAATAATTCTTAGCTTCCGTCCAGTAAGGACGGTTGCCGCTGCGGTGTTTTTCTGCTTGGAAGCGGTAGCAAAGACCGATGTGGAATAGCAGAATTCCCTCTAACACCGGTGCAGGGTGAACGGTAAATAACAAATCGCTAAATTCTGTTTTTTGTCCAATAAATGCTACTTGATACTTCCAAAAACTGAGACTTTTTTGATATAATTCAATAGCCGCAGAGATGCGGTGACAAGCATATTCGTGCCTACCGCGAATAAATTGCAAACTTGCTTCAATAGCTGGTTCTAATCTGATATTGCAAGTTTGCAAGTCTTGGCTAGCCGACTCTAGTTCACTCAAAGAATTGGCTCCGAGAATGGCAGAATTAGTTAAACGCCAATTGCCACTTTCTAAAATGTTGGAAAAAATGCGATCGGCACTTTTGCCCAAAAAATCTACCAAGTCGTCCGGGCCCATCACAAATTCAACACTTGTCGTCCAAGTTTCGATATCTGTTACTAACCGAATCAGTTTTTTTAATATTTTGTCTGTCACCCACAGCACCACCGGGAAAGGAAAATTATTCCGAAATTCTTCCCTCACGTAGTTGGTAGAAGTCAGCAGGCGATCGATCGCACTTACCGATTCCAATCCAAACACCATTAAAGCTGCCGGATGGGTGCAGGAAAGTTTGGTTTCTATCGTCGTGTAAAGAGTTTTAACAGATGGCGGGAGGACAATTTCTCGAATCTCGATCCCAGACTCTGCCCGCAATTGCCTTACAATTTCCTCTCTCATAGCGCTGTAATTGCACCGTACCAAAATGAGCGAAAATTGCCCGTGAGACATTCTCAGAGTCCGGGAGAGAGTTTGCAGCGAACTTTGGTTTTGCTGTGCTGCGGTTTCTTGCTGGTAGTGCGAATTAATCATAATTAATATTTGAAAAAAATTCTCAGGATAGGTGCTGTCAACTGCCGAAAAAAATAAGTTCGGCAACGGATTATTTAACGGATGTAACGGATGTAACGGATGGAAGTTCGGCAACGGATTATTTAACGGATGTAACGGATGTAACGGATGTAACGGATGGAAAGAATAGACCGCAGGGGGGAACTGCAATTAAGAACGTCCTCACCTTTTGGGCGGTTGCTCTAACTAAGTTTACTTTTACCCGTTTTTACGTTTGCCAATCACAGCGAACAATCACATGATTAATTTTATTTCTGCCCTTTTTGGCGATTTCCCATCACTGGGAACTATCAATTAGTTAAGTTTATTTCAGCCTGCATACTTACAGCATATTCCATGTATATGTGGTACACACAAGAAGAGAGACGCGAGTAAGGTGCGGATACACCCGTCAATCTGCAATCTTTATCAAATATGAAGCAGATCCGCACCCTACGGACTAACTATCAATTAGTTAAGTTTTTTTCAGCCTGCATACTTATTATTTTAGCCGATCGCAATTAAAGCATACCCAAAAAAATACATACTCTGTTATTCGCATATTCCCAGCAAAATCAACCGGAGTTTACTGAAATCTTGATAATTGCTCAAATTCTACCCAGCAAATGAGTCTTTGTTTGCGGGAGTCCCAGCCATCGCCAAAATCGCACAAATCCGATTCAGTTATTCGCATATCGCTGAAATCCGGCATTCCTTGCTTGACTGACCCCTTGCAGCACTGAGATAAACTATCGGCGGCGGCTCATCAAATACAGCTTGAAGATTTTTTGTCATAAATTTACTAATCTCCATATCTAAAGTAGCTGTAAAATCAGGTTCATCCCAATCCTCGCTTTCTTCAATGCTGATGGTTGTTGGTGGCCCAATATCAAAATCTAGCTCATCGCCAAAATCCGAAACTTTCTTAATGGGCTCTATTTTTTGAGCGGTATCAGTCGCTAAAGCTTGAGTTGTATTGGCTATTAGTACGATCGGCAGTGCTACTATGGCACTTATCGTTTGTCGCGCCGTGATTTTCCTCATGGTATCCTCCTGATATAAACTAAACTTTGGTACTACTATACATTCAACATCTGCGGCTACTTTCCTTCGCTGTCAGTCGATTTTAGATTTTAGATTTTAGATTGACTCCACAGATGAATCTGAGAGCTTGAACTAGGGTGTAAAATTTTAGCCTGGGGGCCCAGAAACGGTTTTTTTTTACGAAATACTTTGTTACACACCGTAAATTAGGTAAAAAACCCGGTTTCTTTGTAGGAGTGCGTCCAGAACTGTAATTAATAGTGGCTTGTTTTTCCACAGGATATAACCTTATCTGTGACTTTTCGTGGCAAGTTTGCTTAACGGAGCATATCCGGTCAAGTGTTTGCTTTTCTATTTACTACGTGAAAACTCTTAAACAGTCAGGTTTTCCCGCTAAGTAATTCCCCGGTGTTTGCGAGTGTTTATCTCAGACTCAAAGCAAAGTGGGTGAGAAGTACGCGCGTGCGTAGCTATCCCGTAGGGAATCGCACACCAGTTTTGGCACACCAGTTTTCGCACACCAGTTTTCGCACACCCGCGCTGCCACCAGCAAGCTGATGTGACATACCACAGCCGCCGGATACCTGTCAATACTTATCAGGAAATTGGGTTTAAAACCCGTCCTTCTAGGGCGGCTTTAATTTCTTAAATCCCTTCCTAAAAATCAGGAATTGCTGGTATTTGTAGTATACTAAAATAGTCAAGGTTAAACTCCTTTACCATCGTGAAACAGTTAAGACACACTTTTAGGTATAAACCGGGGGACGCAGAGCGGCGAAAACTCTTAAAACAGCTAAAGGATCAACGCATCCTTAAACCAGTAACAACAAACAATTTCTTGATTTGTTAAGTAGGGTAGGGCATACCCAAACTCGCTTGCTTGTATCCTAGTACGCTTTTGGAGATAGACCCTCTGGGGTAACAGTGAATTAGACTCGTCAATTTGTACTATTGTACGGTTGAAAGGTTTAAGGACTGCCGCAAGGACATGGTGCTTAAAGGTCAGTCGATGAATTAAGAATCCCCACGCCTTTAGGCTGGGGAGTGTCAAATCTTAACATTTCTAATTTTTTGCATAATTCTCGTTACCAGGAAGAGCCTGGTAACGCAGCTCGGCAAGCCACAGCCTCCAGCCAAGTCGAGAGGACTCCTATTTCGTCAAGCCGTGTTCGAGGGCGAAGCGAACCAACTCAGTACGGCTGTTAGTACCCGTCTTGCTAAACAAACGGCTGACGTACTTTTCCACATTACGCACGCTAGTTTCCAAGCGGCGGGCAATTTCCTTATTCATCAAACCTTGAGCAACCAAATCCAAAACACTTTGTTCTCGCGGAGTCAAATCAATTTTAATCGGCGAAGGACTTTGGGCGATCGAACTCCGCCCACTCAGCAAAGACTCAATTCTCGCCATTTGGCTTGTCAAAGCAGCAATATCTGGACTTTCAGGATTTTCGCTTGTCTCCTTAGCAGCCGCGCGGCGGGCTAGCAAATTGGTTACTATTGCTACTAATTCGTCGGGATCGAAGGGCTTAGAAAGATAAGCATCGCAGCCTGCTTGATAGCCTTGAATACGATCGCTCGTCATCCCCTTAGCCGTCAAAAACACCACCGGCAAAGCCTTATAGCGAGGATCTTCCCGCACTTGCTTGAGAAATTGATAACCGTCCACCTGGGGCATCATAATGTCTGAAATCACCAAATCTGGATTAGTCTGCTGCAAGAGTTCCCACCCATCGCGAGCATTACTGGCAACCTCAACCGCAAAATCGCTATCTTCCAAATAAGCTTGTACTGCTTCCCGCAAGCCCGGTTCATCATCTACCAATAATAATCGTGCTGACATAGTTGTTACCCTTACGCTTTACCACTATTTTTTAATTTAGCCGCATTTAACTCTTATTGTCACTCCATCCCTCGAAGGAAGTTAAAAACTTGTTGTCCAACTCAAGAGTTTTGAGTTAGGTTTTGATCTAACGATTAAAAAGTTCTTAAATCTTTAATTCAAAACTCGAAACTCAAAACTCAAAATTATTGTTGAACCCTTCCACTTAAACTTTGGAACGATCGGTCAAAATTTCATAGCCAGTTTCTGTTACCAACACAGTATGCTCAAACTGAGCCGACATAGCATTGTCAACGGTTACAGCCGTCCACTTGTCAGAAAGCGTCCGAGTGTACTTAGAACCGGCATTCAGAATCGGTTCGATCGCCAATGTCATGCCCGCTCGCAATTTCACATTCGGCATTTCCCGCGTGCGGAAATTGAAAACCGACGGTTCCTCGTGCAAATTTCGCCCGACACCGTGGCCCGTAAACTCCTCAACGATGTTAAAACCGTTGCTTTTGACATGATCTTCGATCGCACCAGCCAGATCGAGCAAATAGGCTCCCGCCTTCACTTGTTCGATGCCTTTGTAGAGAGCTTCTTCTGCGACTCGGATTAATTTTGCCGATTCGGGAGTCACTTCCACAACTGCGATCGTAATGCAAGAATCGCCGTGAAAACCTTGATAATATGCCCCCGTATCTACCTTAAGAACATCTCCGGCCCGAATTACCTTTTTGGGACTGGGGATGCCGTGAACAACTTCGTTATTAATGCTAGAGCAAATCGATCCGGGAAAACCGTGATAGCCTTTAAAACTCGGAGTTGCCCCCATAGCACGGATGCGTTTTTCGGCATAAGCATCCAAATCAGCAGTAGTCATTCCCGGTTTCACCATTTGGGAAATTTCTTTGAGTACCGTTGCAACGATTTTCGCGGCCTGCCGCATAATTTCGATTTCGCGTTCCGACTTAATTTCAATGCCTCGACGCTGTTTTTTGACTTGGGGTGCTTGAGTTGGGCTAGAAAGCAGACTGCTAAAAATATTCATGAATTGATTGGCGAGTAATTTTGTACTTTGACGGCAGGTTGAAGCAAAAAAACGGCAAATATCCAGTTTTTTGTGGAAAAACGGGTGTCTTGTTCCGAACTGTCGATCGCGTGTCCTTTAAGCTAGCTTAATATTTTTCTCACTAATCGGCACGGGATTGGGGGTCAATCGATTTTAGATTTTAGATTTTAGATTGAAGCATAGAGCCCACGAATAAATACGTTCGGCAAGTTTCATCGGATACAGGTTTTTTATTTCTGGACGGATGAATCACGTGGCGGGTATCCTGGATGCTTTGGGTCAACAAAGCGGTTTTAACCGCCGAGTCCGTTGGAAATCACCGAAGAACACTATTGTCAATCAGCCTTCAGGGACGGGCTCTCCTGCCCAACCCCTACTCCCCACAAGAAAATTTACTCTTTGTGGAACAGGCCGAAAAGCCTGTTATTGAGCATGGTGCAAGATGTGAGTTGGATCGGGATTTCCGAGCATCCCTGTGAGGTTAGCAATTGCGGCAATTAACTTATTTATGTCAACTGGTTTAGATAAGTGCATCTGGAAACCCGCTTCCAGCGCTTGCTGGCGCTCTTCCTCTCTCGCGTAGGCCGTCAGGGCGATCGCAGGCATCTTTCCACCCCTGATCACTTCCATTTCTCTCACGCGCGCGATCAACTCATAGCCGTCTGCTTCCGGCATTCCAATGTCGCTCAGCAGTAGATCCGGCCAATAACTCTCCAGTGCAGCTAGAGCCCCTGCCACCGATGCCGCCGATCGCACCATAGCTCCTTCGTCCTCGAGTAAAGCAATCAAAAACTCCCGCGTATCATCGTCATCATCCACCACCAGCAATTGCAAATTAGTTAGAGTAGGAAGGGTCTCTGTCCTGTCATTGAGCTCCGACCAATCATCGTCAGCAGCGACGGCGTTCCTCTGTGCCACAGGTAAAGCCACCGTAAATTTCGCACCCTCGCCCGGATTATTCTCTGCATACACCTTACCGCCGTGCTGTTCCACCAAGTGACGGACGATCGCCAATCCCAGTCCCAAACCCCCGTAAGACCTAGTTGTGCTGCTATCAGCTTGGCGGAAGCGATCGAAAACATAAGGCAAAAAATCAGGAGCGATACCAATGCCGCTATCAATTATCTGAATTTGAGCCTCATCTCCAACCGACTCTAAGCGCACCTGTACTTTACCCTCTTGCGGACTAAACTTAATCGCATTTGACAGCAAATTCCACACAATTTGCTGCAAGCGATCGAAATCGCCGATAACTTCACCTACATTGGGACTGCACGTTAATTCTATGACTATTGATTTTTCCTCAGTCAGCGGCTGCAAAGAATCTATTGCCAGCTTGATCGCAGATTCCAACCGAATCGGATGCTTATTTAAATTTAGTTTCCCCCGCAGAATCCGCGAAACATCTAAAATATCTTCGATGAGTTGAGATTGAGATTTAGCATTGCGCTCTATTGTTTCTAGGGCTTTCTCTATAGTGTCTTGGTCAAATGTTTTGGTACGAAGCAGCCTAGACCAGCCGAGAATTGCATTTAAAGGAGTACGGAGTTCGTGAGAGAGAATAGCTAAAAATTCATCCTTCATCTGGTTAGCTCTCTCCGCTTCTTGCCGCGCCACTTGTTCGCGGATTAGTCGGCCGCGTTCTTCCTCTGCTTGCTTGCGGTCTGTGACATCTCTAACCGTACCCACATGACCGATCAGTTTTCCCAAATCCGAAAACATTGGCGACGACTGCACATTAATCCAACGCACAGTTTCGCTACCAGCTAATCGAAACTCGTTAGAATATTCCTTGCCTTCTTTAATCCAAGCTAACCAATGTGCTACTACGCGATCGCGATCTTCTTCATGAACTTCCCGCTGCCAAATATCTGCTAAACTTTCCTCCAGTGTTAACCCGCAAATTGCTTGACAACGGGGATTAATGTATGTACAACGCCCTTCAACGTCAGCTAAGTAAATTCCCAGCGGCGAACAAGCACACAAAGTGCGAAACCGCTCTTCACTTTTACTTAGTTCACTATTAACAGCAGCTAACTGTGTTGCTTGCTGTTTCACCTCCACTGTTTTCTGGAACAATTCCACAAACACCTGCACCTTCGAGGTCAATATTTCCGGTTCCAAGGGTTTGAACAGGTAATCCACCGCACCCAGAGAATAACCTTTAAACACGTGGGTGTCATTACTGCTGAATGCTGTGATAAAAATAATCGGAGTCGCTCGCGATCGATCTCTAGAGCGAATCAATGTTGCTGTCTCAAATCCATCCATTCCCGGCATCTGCACATCAAGCAAAATTACCGCAAAATCTTCATTAAGCAGACATCTCAGAGCCTCCGCGCCCGAATTAGCTTGTACTAGATGATAAGAGGGGCTGTTGAGGATAGCTTCTAGAGCTATCAAATTTTCTGGGCGATCGTCAACTAAAAGGACATTTACTCGATGGGGCGACTGCTGATTCATAATTTTTTTAATCTTTAATTCTTAGCAAATTGACTAAACAGGGAGCAATTTTAGAGAGGGGTAAAATCCAGTCTACTTCAACATTTGCGATCGCCGATGCTGGCATGGTTGGGCATAGAGCTGAAGCCGGTTCCTCCACGAATGTCAATCCTCCCTCAGCTTTAATTTTTGCCAGCCCTTCACTGCCATCCGAATTAGCTCCCGTTAAAATTATGCCGATAACTTTCTCCCCAAAGGCATCCGCAGCAGACTCAAACAGCACATCGATTGAGGGCCGCGCGTAGCAGACAGGAGCCTCAGTTGATAGTGCAAATGTAGGAGAAACGCGATTGGGAATTGGGGATTTTGAATTATGGATTGACTCCACTGCCACGCTCCCCCATTCTGTCAAGTTGTTTTCATACAGGCTAAACTCCTCCTCACAGGGCGATTCTATTAGCAAGTGATAGTCAGCAGGAGCCAAGTAAACTCGTCCAGGTGCGATCGGCTCTTTGTCTTGGGCCTCTGTGATTGGGAGAGAGCTGTGCTGTTGTAAAAAATCTGTCAGCCTATTCTGAGAACTCTTATGGCGGTGTTGGACAATAACTACAGGCAAAGGAAAGCTTTTTGGCAAATCTGCCAGCAGCACAGTCAGAGCCTCTAGCCCTCCCAAAGACGTGCCCACAACCACTATTTCAAAATTTTTTTTATTTAACTCTTCGGTAGAGTTTATCACTACTTTCAAGTGCTTCATAATATTTTTCATAAGGTGTAAAAATCAGAGACTCCTGATGACCCAGGCCTAAAACCCCAAACATTACCAGGCTCTCATAAAAAAGCTTGTGTACCCGCTCTTGGAGGTGTGAATTGAAATAAATCAGCACATTACGGCATAAAATAACATTAAACTCATTAAAAGAATTATCCGTTGCTAGGTTGTGGTGAGCAAAGACAATATTATCTTTAAGTGAAGAGCGAAAAATTGCATTTTCATAGGCCGCAGTGTAATACTCAGAAAACGCTCTCTTGCCCCCCGCTTGGTGGTAAAGTTGCGTATATTCTTGCATCTGTTTCAGCGGGAATATCCCACTTTTTGCGCTTTTCAAAACTAATTCATTCATGTCCGTAGCGTAAATCCGACAACGGTCATAAAGTCCTTCTTCTTGCAGCAAAATTGCCATAGAATAGACTTCTTCTCCCGTTGAACATCCCGCGTGCCAAATCCGAATAAAAGGATAAGTACGCAGCAGCGGTACAACTTTTTTTCTGAAACTAATGTAAAAGCTGGGATCGCGAAACATCGCCGTTACATTGACAGAAATGTCCAGCAGTAAACGGTCTAGGTAAGCAGGATTGTGGAGTACCTTTTCCTGAAGTGCAGACACAGTGGTGAGCCGTTCCGAGCGAATAGTGTTCCAAATACGGCGCTTGAGAGAGGCAAGAGCATAATTGCGAAAATCAAATCCGTAATAGCGAAACATTCCCTCTAGTAGGAGTTGAATTTCGATTGTTTCAAGTTCATGGCTTTCGGGCATTTTTAATTAGTTATTGGGAATTGGGCATTGGGACTTGGGAATTGGTTAATGTCACAGGTCAACTGTAAGGTGCGTCGCTCATCGATGGTCGATTTTTGTTTGGGATGGTTGGTAGCGACGCACCCTACAACTGTTCACTGCTTACTAATGACTAATGACTAATGACTAATGACTATCGATAAAGCCAGACACGCAGCAGCGAGAGCAACTGTTCCGTATCCACAGGTTTGGTAATGTAGTCAGACGCACCAGCTTCGATACATTTTTCCCGATCGCCCTTCATAGCTTTCGCAGTCAGAGCAATCATTGGCAAGGACGCAAATTGAGGCATATTACGAATTGCTTGCATGGTTTCGTAACCGTCCATCTCTGGCATCATCACGTCCATCAACACAATATTTATCTCAGGCGTACTTTGCAATTTAGCAATGCCCTCTCTGCCATTCTCAGCATACACAACTTCCATTTTATGGCGCTCCAGCATACTTGTGAGGGCGAAAATATTCCGCATATCATCGTCAACAATCAAGACTGTTTTGCCCGCCAGCGTCGAATCTGTTTGATACAATTGCTCTAGCATTTGGCGCTTTGGTTCCGGCAAATTTGCTTGAACTCGGTGCAAAAACAAAGCTGTTTCATCTAACAAACGTTCTGGCGATCGCACATCTTTCACAATGATTGTTTCCGCCATCCGCTTCAGTTGAGTTTCTTCGGTTCTCGTCAACTCTTTGCCCGTATAAATAATAATCGGCAGACTTTTCAAAGTAGCCTCTTGCTTGATCTGCTCGATCAGTTCAAAACCAGTCATATCTGGCAGTCCCAAATCGAGTACGATGCAGTCAAAATGCCCCGATTTCAAAGTTGCTAGCGCTTCTGCACCGCTCCCCACAGCCGTTGTAGAAACATCGTGATTGCCAATTAAATCCACAATACTGAGACGCTGTGTTTCGTCGTCTTCCACGACTAGCAAATTCTTCACGGGCCGCTCCACAAACCCCTTAATATCAGTCAAAGCTTTGCTCAAAGCTTCGCGACTGACAGGCTTTTGTAGATACGCGATCGCCCCTAACTGCAAACTGCGCTGCCGCCCTTCTTCAACTGATACAATGTGAACCGGAATGTGGCGCGTACTTGGATCGTGCTTCAAGCGATCGAGCACTGTCCAGCCATCCATCACAGGCAAATTTAGATCCAGCATAATCGCCGTTGGCTTGAACTCTCGCGCCATCGCCAAACCGATATCGCTCCGCAAAGCCACCAAACCTTTAAAACCCTGTTCCTGCGCCATATCCAACAGAATCCGAGCGAAGTTTACATCATCCTCGACAATCAACAGCACGCGATCGTCGAGTTCGACATTTTCCCGATCGTCAGCGATAACCGGTGATGGATAAGGAGCGATCGGCAAGTTGAAATTCGGCGAAGGAACAGCAGAAGAAATAGCAGCAGGCAATTGAGCAATTTGCTTGCTCATTCCCGACTCCTGATCGTTCATTATTCGCGATTCTTGGTAAGTTTGCGGCAGATAAAGCGTGAACCTACTACCCTCACCAGGGCGACTTGTCAATTTAATTTCTCCGCCTAACAGATTAGCGATTTCTCTACTAATTGACAAACCCAAACCCGTGCCCCCGTATTTGCGGCTAGTGCTACCATCAGCTTGTTGGAAAGCCTCAAAAATAACCCTGTGTTTTTCAGCAGAAATCCCAATCCCCGTATCGCTAACTGAGAAAGCCAAAACAGTAGGGGAACTCCTTAAACTTTCTATCTCTAAACTCCACCCTTCCCGCGCTACTTCGACACGCAATTTCACCTCACCCCGTTCTGTAAACTTAAACGCATTAGAGAGAAGATTCTTCAAAACTTGTTGCAGGCGTTTAGCATCTGTATAAAGACCTTTTGGCAACCCACCCTCAAGCTCTATTTGAAAATTCAACTTCTTATCCTGGGCGATTTGGCGGAAAGTCCGATCCAAATGATCTCGCAAATCCGCAAACAACACTTGCTCAATTTCCACCGACATCGTGCCTGATTCAATCTTAGCGAGATCCAAGATGTCATTAATCAGCCCCAGCAAATCATTTCCCGCCGAGTAAATTGTGCGCGTGTATTCAACTTGCTTCTGAGTCAAATTACCCTCAGTATTGTCAGAAAGCAATCGAGCCAGAATCAACAGCGAATTCAGCGGAGTTCGCAACTCGTGAGACATATTTGCCAGAAACTCCGACTTATACTTAGAAGTTAGAGCCAACTGTTCGGCTCTTTCTTCCAACAACCCCCTCGCCTGTTCGATATCTCGGTTTTTCCGCTCAACTTCCTTATTTTGCAGCGCTAGCAATTCAGCTTGTTCTTCTAGTTCTTCATTCGTTTGTTGCAACTCTTCCTGCTGACTCTTCAACAGTTCCTCAGATGCGCGGAGTGACTGCGCTTGCTGTTCGAGACGCTTGTTAGTTTCCGTTAGTTCCTTTTGCTGAGTTTGTAACTCTTCTGCCAAAGACTGTGACTGTTTCAGCAACTCTTCCGTCCGCATACTTGCCGCAATTGTATTTAAAACAATGGCGATACTTTCTGTAAGTTGGTCGAGAAATGTCAAGTGTATTTCGCTGAAGCGGCGGAACGAAGCTAACTCAATTACTGCCGTCACTTGTCCCTCAAATAGTACGGGTAAAACCACCACATTCAACGGCGTCGCTTCTCCCAGTCCCGATCCAATCTTAACGTAGTTTTCCGGCACTTCAGTCAACAGTATCCGTTCTTTTTCCAGGGCGCACTGTCCTACCAAACCTTCTCCTAAATGGAATCTATTTCCTAACTGTTTGCGTTCCCGGTAGGCGTAGGTACTTAACAGTTTGAGAAACGGATCGTGTTCGACAGATTCCATCATAAAGAATACGCCATGCTGAGCAGAAACCAGCGGCGTCAATTCGGAGAGAATTAGTTTAGAAACAGTTTCTAAATCCCGCTGACCTTGTAGCATTCGAGTGAACTTAGCAAGGTTTGTTTTCAGCCAATCTTGCTCAGTATTCTTCTGCGTCGTCTCCCGGAGATTGGCGATCATCTGGTTAATGTTGTCCTTAACAATGGCAACTTCTCCTTCAGTGGCGACGGAAATTGACCTCGTTAAATCGCCTCTGGTAACAGCAATTGCTACTTCGGCGATCGCCCGCAGTTGAGTAGTCAAATTCGCCGCCAACTCATTCACATTATCCGTCAAATCTCGCCACGTCCCCGCCGCGCCCGGAACCTTCGCTTGGCCGCCCAATTTTCCTTCAATTCCCACCTCCCGCGCCACCGTAGTAACTTGATCTGCAAACGTCGCCAGCGTATCAATCATCTCGTTAATCGTATCTGCCAGAGTCGCAATTTCTCCCTTAGCTTCCAGCATTAATTTGCGCTTCAAATCGCCATTCGCCACCGCCGTCACAACCTTAGCAATACCCCGCACTTGCGCTGTCAAATTCCCCGCCATCGAGTTTACATTGTCGGTTAAATCTTTCCAAGTGCCCGCAACTCCTTTCACCTCAGCTTGGCCGCCCAATTTACCCTCAGTTCCCACCTCCCGCGCCACCCGCGTCACCTCAGAAGCGAAGGAATTAAGCTGATCCACCATCACGTTAATAGTGTCTTTCAACTCAAGAATTTCGCCTTTGACATCCACGGTAATTTTCTTAGACAAATCGCCATTTGCCACCGCTTTCGTCACTTCCGCAATATTCCGCACCTGCGCCGTCAAATTCCCCGCCATCAAGTTAACATTATCAGTTAAATCTTTCCAAGTTCCCCCTACACCCCGCACGTAAGCTTGCACACCTAATTTGCCTTCGGTTCCTACTTCCCTAGCAACTCTGGTTACTTCAGATGCGAAGGAACTCAACTGATCCACCATGATGTTAATCGTGTTTTTCAGTTCGAGAATTTCACCTTTAACATCTACTGTAATTTTCTTCGACAAATCGCCATTTGCTACAGCCGTTGTCACTTCCGCAATGTTCCGCACTTGGGCGGTAAGATTTCCCGCCATCGAGTTAACTGAATCCGTTAAATCTTTCCAGGTTCCGGCAACTCCTTTAACTTCAGCTTGCACGCCTAATTTCCCTTCGGTTCCCACTTCCCTAGCCACCCTGGTTACTTCCGAAGCAAAGGAATTCAATTGATCCACCATCGTGTTGACGGTGTTTTTTAACTCCAGAATTTCACCTTTCACATCGACAGTAATTTTCTTAGATAAGTCGCCATTTGCCACAGCAGTAGTAACAGCCGCAATATTCCGTACTTGCTCTGTCAAACTACCCGCCATAAAATTAACTGAATCCGTTAAATCCTTCCAAGTTCCTGCTACGCCTCGGACATCCGCTTGACCGCCCAGTTTACCTTCGGAACCCACTTCTCTAGCAACCCTGGTTACTTCAGATGCAAAGGAATTAAGCTGATCCACCATCACGTTAATGGTATTTTTCAGTTCTAAAATTTCGCCTTTAACCTGTACCGTAATTTTTTTAGATAAGTCACCGTTAGCAACCGCCGTCGTCACCTCAGCAATGTTGCGAACTTGGGCTGTTAAATTCCCGGCCATTGAGTTAACAGAATCCGTTAAATCTTTCCAAGTTCCTGCTACTTCTTGCACTTCAGCTTGGACGCCTAATTTCCCTTCGGTTCCCACTTCCCTAGCCACCCTGGTGACTTCAGATGCGAAGGAATTTAACTGGTCAACCATCGTGTTGACGGTGTTTTTGAGTTCAAGAATTTCCCCTTTCACATCGACGGTAATTTTCTTGGATAAATCGCCCTTTGCCACAGCGGTTGTCACTTCAGCGATGTTGCGGACTTGTGATGTCAAACTGCCTGCCATGAAGTTAACACTATCAGTTAAATCCTTCCAAGTTCCCGCAACTCCTTTAACTTCTGCTTGACCGCCGAGTTTGCCTTCGGAACCCACTTCTCTCGCCACCCGCGTTACTTCAGATGCGAAGGAATTTAACTGATCCACCATGATGTTAATCGTGTTTTTTAACTCCAGAATTTCACCTTTAACATCTACTGTAATTTTCTTGGATAAGTCGCCATTTGCCACAGCAGTCGTCACGTCGGCAATGTTCCGCACCTGTGCGGTAAGATTACCAGCCATCGAGTTAACTGAATCCGTTAAATCTTTCCAGGTTCCTGCAACTCCCCGCACTTCAGCTTGCACGCCTAATTTGCCTTCGGTTCCTACTTCCCTAGCAACTCTGGTTACTTCAGATGCGAAGGAACTCAACTGATCCACCATGATGTTAATCGTGTTTTTCAGTTCGAGAATTTCCCCTTTTACATCTACTGTAATTTTCTTCGACAAATCGCCATTTGCTACAGCCGTTGTCACTTCCGCAATGTTCCGCACTTGGGCGGTAAGATTTCCTGCCATTGAGTTAACTGAATCCGTTAAATCTTTCCAGGTTCCGGCAACTCCTTTAACTTCTGCTTGTACGCCTAATTTCCCTTCGGTTCCTACTTCCCTAGCCACCCGCGTTACTTCCGACGCAAAGGAGCTCAACTGGTCTACCATTGTGTTAACAATTTGCGCTGTTTGGAGGAATTCTCCTTTGAGGGGTCTGTCTTCTATTTCTAGGGCGATGGTTTGCGATAAATCTCCTTTTGCTACGGCCCGAATTACTCTGGCGGTTTCAGAGGTTGGTTGCACTAAATCTGTAATTAGGGTATTGACAGAATTTACGCTAGCTGCCCATGACCCCTCGGCGTTGCCGATGGTGGCCCGCTGGGCGATTTTGCCTTCTTTACCGACAACTGTGCCGATGCGATCGAGTTCGGCCGCCATTCTCTCATTGAGATCGATAATGTCGTTAAGTTCGTCAGCAATTTTTCCCGCTAGACCAGTCTGATCTATGGGCATCCGAACTGAAAAGTCCCCTTTTTTGACAGCTACTAAGGTTCTGAGTAACTGTTTGGCATAAGCATTATTGGAATTAGGGCTTGTTATCTGTGCAGTTGACATGACCGTTACCTTTGGGGAGTTTGAAGGGGAAGGGGGGACAATTTTTGAGATTATTGATATTATCGGACTAAAGCAGTGTCTGACTGCTTATATCGAAAGATAGATGACAAATTGCTGTTGATCGGATATTGAGTTATTGGTTATTTTATACTGGTTAGCAGGCTCTTCTTGGTAACGAGTTAATTGTGGGGTGTCAGGAACAGGCTCGAAAGCCTGTTCCACCCTGTTCCACAAAGAGTGAATTTTCTTGTGGGGCGGGCCGGATGCCCTCCCTACAGATTACCAACTGCGATTATTTCCAATTTTGCCACGAACTATTGAAAATAGAAGTACCCGGAAAGGCGATGGGATTAGCATTTTGTTGCAACCGCAACTGCAAAACTTCCAAGTTCGGTTCGCGGGATGGCAATTCGTCCACTAATTCATAAGGGAGAATCCCCTTTTCTAGGGAAAAAGCAGCCGTAACTCCCGCCGCCACACCGGCAGACCATTCAAAAGAATGCACTCGATAAGCAGCGGCCGCTGTGTGGCTAACAGCAATACTTTTACCTGCCACTAACATATTGTCAATTTTCTGAGGAATCATTGCCCGCAGCGGAATTTGGAAGGGATAAGCTTGCCCTTGACCTTTGCGAGTGCCTTCGCGTTCGGTATTTCCCGGTGCTTCCGGCGGACTGTTGGTCATGCAGGGGTGAAAGTCGATCGCATAATGACCAATACCCACAGAATCAGGATAAATCGTAGCGCGCGATCGCGATTTTGTATCCTCAACAGATTGACTTCCCACAGCCAAAGCCGGCGCATTCAAACCACCGACAGCCAACCACAAATTGCGATACTCTTCCTCCGACAAATTCTGGCGGTAAAAATCAGCCCTAAAGTCAGTGCGAGACATATCAACTTCCCACACCGTAAAACCTTGAGCCTGATTGAAACTCGGCCGCCCAATAATGCGCCGGCCCTCCCGCATATAAGGATATTTAGAAAGTCCGTGCACCGTCCCCATCGGCGAATCCAACCCGCTCAAAAAACGATTGTTTGGATAAGGCTTTTTCACTCCATCTCCTAGCTGCGAGTCAGTAGTTCCTGTTACCAACCAGTAGAAAAATCCTTTGGCATTTTCCTCTCCTTTTCGCAAAGTTTCCGTTCGCAAACCGCCCATCCATCCCCCCGGTTGCAGTTGACCTGATGCTGACAACTGCTCGCGAGTGTAAATTAAATTATCTTGAGAATTGCCGGGACGATAGTCATTGCCCCAAGTCCAGTTTTGCATCGATATATCCCCAGGATAAATTGGGAATTGCTTCGGGTCTGAAGGTCGCTTTTCATCTGGTCTCATACTCCTGATTTGGCGGTAGCTGAAAACTAAAGGAAAGCTAGCCAATCTCTGCAATTCGTAGCTGTAGTAAGGAGCGTATTGTTGATAAAAAGACGGCACTTGATGCTGCTGCGGTTCCTTCGTTGCCTCCATCGCAAAGGTGTAGGTAAAACCTTGAGTGCAGTAAGGGTCGCCGGTGGGGCTGGCGGAGGAAGGTTCCAGAGGGGAACGCGGGTCAATTCCGAGGCGGTAGGGAACATCGGCAAGTCCGATCAATTCTCCTGTTTCAGTGGCATCTACAACATACCAATCAGCACCCCCCCTAGCCCCCCCTTGTAAAGGGGGGGAACTGGTGGAATTCCCCCCTTGTAAAGGGGGGGAACTGGTGGAATTTCCCCCTTGTAAAGGGGGGGAACTGGTGGAATTCCCCCCTTGTAAAGGGGGGGAACTGGTGGAATTCCCCCCTTGTAAAGGGGGGGAACTGGTGGAATTCCCCCCCCTTGGCAAGGGGGGGTTAGGGGGGGTTCCAGATGCTTTAGGAATAAACCGAATAATAGTTTTGTTAAAGCGCGGAGAATTTTCGTAGCGATAGGCATCTTCGATAGTCTGAGAAAGAGTTTCGGTGTTGATTGGCCCGGTGTTGGCGGCTGGTTTGTGTTGAATGGCGATCGCACTTTTAATTTGTTGACCCCCAACCGTATTCCCCGCCACAGCCGGAGTAATTGCTAGTTCTTTAATAACTGTATTGGGAAACCATTTCAGCGTGCCTTTGCCTTTTCTAGCGGCATCCTGCAAGATGTTAAAGAGAATTTTGTGACCGTCGTAGGGCATGAAACACGAATAGCTAACCCAACAGCCTCCGGGATTTAGCCGGCCGTAATGTTGCTCGATCCGCCGCCGCAATTCTAGGTAGCCACGGGGGTAAAATAAGAGCGATCGCTGAGTATCTCTTTCATCGAGTGCGGAAGTTCCCTGGGAGGAAATTTGACCGCCTACCCAGTCAGTAATTTCAGTGAGGCAAACTGTGCGCCCCGCCAGCAAACCTTCGTAAGCGGTAGCAGCCCCTGCGAGCCCGCCGCCTGCTACTAGAATGTCGCAAGTTTCTGCATTGTCTGGATTGCGGCCCGGTGCGGCAAATACTGGCGAAATGCTCCCTATCGCGGAAATTATGCCGAGGGTGAGGCTAAGGATCGATCGACCTTTGAGCACAAATAGATACTGTCGAAGTTTCATCGGAGATTGTGGAATTAATTTTGACATAGCGCGAAAAACACTCATCCCATCTAAATGTTTATTTTGCAGTATACTGGTATTTCGCGCTGTTGTCAGGGAAAACTTTTTTAGATAAGAGGCATTAATACCAGCAACAACTATTGAACAGCCGGATGAACATTATGCTCAAAATAGTCAAATTTTTTAGGTTATTTATTCCGTTTGAGAGTTTAACAATTACTACCAGTTTAACTTTTTCGGAAGTTGTGTCCCGGTTGGAGGAAGTTGTCACTCCTCCCAAACTTTTTAGAGTAACACTACCCTTTGGCCCGCCACCTGCAAAACCCTATGAAGGAACAATCTCTGGCAAAAAATTCAAAATCAATCGCATCATCATCGGTCGCAAGTCATTGATCCCAATTATAGAAGGAGATATACATACTCAAAAGTTTGGTTGTTATATAAAAATTAGGATGACTTTACATAAAATAGTTCTAGGATTTCTGATTCTTTGGCTGTGGACAACGGGCAGTATTGGAATGTTTTCTTTATTTGCTTGGTTAGTCGAACCATCCGTGGGAGCCATATTTTTACCAATTTTAGGAATGTTTCTTTTTGGCTGGCTTTTGTGCTTGATTCCCTTTAAGATAGAAGCAAAAGCAGCTATAAAATTTTTGTCTATTTTGTTAACATAAAGTAATCGACCGCGACAATATTTTAGCTGTATTGTTAAAAACAATCTGGCTTCATCTGCGGCTAAAAAAAATTAACTTTCCGGGATTACCCATGCGTCAAAACCAACTGAAACAAAAAATTAAACAAGGCGAAACAGTCCTCGGTTTATTTATGAACTGCCCTTATCCCGCATTCATAGAAATCTGCGGTCACGCTGGATTCGACTTTGCCGTTATCGACATGGAACACGGCCCCCTGCACCCGCTTGCTGCTGAAGATTTGTGTCGCGCCGCCGACTGTAGTGGAATTGCACCGATCGTTCGCGTCAGCAAAAACGACGGGCCGCAAATTCAACGAGCTCTCGACATCGGCAGTGCAGGGGTTCAAGTACCTCAAATTGAAGGCAAAATCGATGCCGAAACCGCTGTCAAAAGTGCTAAATACAGTCCTCTGGGCACGCGAGGCCTTTCCTTCGCTACGCGGGCCGGACTGTACACCGCCGCAGGTACAAATATCACCGACAAACTCAACGAAGAATCCTTAGTTGTGATTCATGTCGAAGGCAAAGGTGGCATCGACAACCTGGCAGAAATTGTTACTGTGCCAGAGGTTGACGTGATTTTTCTAGGGCCTTACGATTTGTCACAGTCGATCGGCATTCCCGGCCAAGTCCGCGATCCCCGAGTCATCGACATGATGCAGGAGGCAGTGCAAACCATCCGCAAAGCAGGCAAAGCCGCCGGTACTTTTGCCGAAAACCCCGAAATCGCCCAGCAGTGGATTGATGCTGGCGTTCAGTACGTTGCACTTGGGGTCGATGTTGCCGTTTTCCTGCGCGCCTGTCAGTCGCTGGTGAAAGCAGTCAATCGATTTTAGATTTTGGATTTTGGATTTTAGATTGGGGATTTTGGATTAAAAGAAGAACCAGCCCCCGGATTCATCTTGCAAGCTTTACGATATCTTTGCAATTTTTGTAGTGCCTTTTACGACACATACAAAAAACCTGCGCTAGAGTAGAAGCATACACCTCCTACAGGCAAAATTAGGGAGGGGAGCAAGGCTTCAGGGAGTAAAATCTATGAAAACCGTATTAGAATCCATTCATTTGGATTATGCCTTCATGTTTACTTTCAAAAAAGTAAACTCGATTAAGCTAGAAGGTTTCAAGGATTTTTTTGACGATATGCCTGTCGATCCGTATGTGAAAGGTAAGTATCGTTCGAGAAGATTATCGCGGTTTGCGGTCAACGGAAATGAGTTAGTTAAGTTACCTCACGGCTATTTGTATCAAAGCAAAACATACAATCCGCTAGTGGGTGATATCAGGCGGGAATTTGCCGAATTGGACGATCGACTAATCGCCCTCGATAATTTCAAACAGATGATTTTTGCTTTTTTCGATTCCTGCAAAATTCACCCCGAAGCTGAAATCGGCATCCATCAAATCAGGACGACTTGTTCGCCAAACAATTTCGGCAACCCCGCACCGGAAGGCATTCACCAAGACGGTACTGACTTTATCGGGATTTTCTCGGTTGACAGAACTAATATTGTAGGCGGGGAAACGCATTTGTACTTGGCTAAAAAAGAGAAGCCTGTTTTTAATAAAATTCTGCATCCGGGAGAATTGCTGTTAGTTAACGACCACGAGTTTTTCCACTTTACTACACCGATTAAACCGGAATCTGAAGGAGTGGGAACCAGGGATGTCTTTGTGCTTACTTCTCCAAGTTTGCTTACCGATTGAGGAAAGTTGAGCAATTGCGCGTCTTTCGTTCGTAGTGAGGGCTTTACTCCTCTCTCTGGCGTTTATTCAATCATGACTAAAGTCCTTACTGCAAACCTTTCGTTCGTAGTGAGGACTTTATTTGTCTTTCTGGCGTTTAGTCAATCATGACTAAAGTCCTTACTAAGCTGTTGCGACATTTAATATCATGTCCGGTCAATTAACCATGATTCCTGTAGGGGCGGGTTCGCCAATATATTAAATAGAAACGGGAAAATCTGTAAACCCGCCCCGGCTTTTAATCGCGGTCAATCGATTGGACATGATATAAATTGTCTGTCAAAAAAAATTACAGTCTTGTGGGGTGTCCCGCCCGCCCTGAATATATAATTTAAATGCGCGACAGCTTACCAACCTGCATATTTTCCTAATAAACCCGGTTTATGCGTCTAACAACTCACAGATAAATCTTATCGAAACTTCCGTTCAGACTCTTGAATCGGAACATCATTAATGCTAGCTTCACGTCTTCGCATTAACCCATTTTCGGCAAATTCCCACTGTTCATTACCATAGGCCCGATACCAGTAGCCAGAATCATCGTGCCACTCATACTCAAATCGAACAGAAATCCGATTGTCTGTAAAACTCCACAGTTCTTTCTTTAAACGGTAATCTAATTCCTTTGCCCATTTTCGTCTTAAAAAAGCCTTGATTTGTTCCCGTCCGCTGAAGAATTCGGCACGGTTTCGCCACTGAGAATCTTCCGTATAAGCTAAGGCTACTCGTTCGGGATCGCGGGTATTCCAGGCATCTTCAGCAGCTTGAACTTTGGCTTTAGCCGTTTCCAACGTAAAGGGCGGTAGAGGTGGTTTAGTTTCCATCAGCTTTGTTTTTTGTGATTGTAAAATATCTGGTGCGGGATGCTCGCGCTACAGAGAGAGTTTGGGGAATTTGATATCAATCCTCAGCATGGGGATCTATTTCCATTGCTCACAGTCGCTAACTACAGCCAACGGAGTACAATCGCGCTCTTGCTTTCCATTACGGCTAGCAAATCCCAAAACATCCAATCTGCCAGAATGATGCTCTGGGGATGCTCGTGAAAATTTTTCACAAATGTACCGTCTTCGTCTGGCAATTGCGTGTGGTCGGGGAATGCAGGAGGCAGACCTGTAGCAGTTATTGTCTCATTCATAGCCTTTTCCGTGCAGTTATGTTTGATTGTACTGCGAAATTTTAGCTCCAGCCGATTGTAGACTCCAGCTAATATTAACTAAACCCAGCTAACCACAGCGGAAGCATCAACAGCAACCCGACAGAAGTGATGGCGATGCTGCTAGCTAACAAATCGCGATCGAGCTCGTAGACTTCTGCTAAAATCAACACGGAAAGAGCTGTGGGCGTTCCCGACATCAACACCAACACGAACCTCGGATCGCCGCTCAATCCGAAATAACTAGCACCCAATCCGATTAGCACCGGCACAATTACCACTTTTAACAGCGACGGGATTAAGGCCAGTTCAAAACTTTCCCATTTCTTAATAGACCTCAGCCGGATGCCAACCAGCAGCAAAGCACTGGCAATTACCACCCAAACAGCAGTCTGCAATCCCGATTCCACTATTTCGGGCAGGGGGATGTTTCTAGTATAAAAACCAATTAAAAATGCCCACAGGGCGGGAACTGTCAGCACGTCCCGGATCTGAGTCCACCAGTGATTTTTTTGCTCGGAGTTCCCAAAATAGCTAGCAATAAATACACCGAAACAATAAGTGCCAATAACGTTGTTAGTGACGCTGTACAAGACAGCCCAGTTGTTGTTATCGGTGCTGATGATAGACGGGGTGATTGCTAATCCAACAAAGCCCGTATTCCCTAACATCGCAGCTAGGATAAAACTTCCTTCGCTCGATCGCTTCAGGGAATTAAAATTTACTAAAAATAAATTTACTAGAGAATTTTTGCCCTGAAAATAGGGCTTTTGGATGTGGGCCGCACTCAGCCTACGCAATAATACCCAAGTCAGCCAAGCAAAACTCGTACTCAGAAATAACACGAATATGGCGATCGCCGGCGTGAATCCCACAGCACCCGAAAATTCGCTGTGACGGGCTAAAACTAGAATTTGCAGCGGTATCCCAATCCAGAAAAGAAAGTAGCTCAGCAGCTTGGGAAAATTAACTGGGATGTACCGAAACAGCAGCAGTCCCAAGCCCGTCCAGATAACTAGAGGCGTATAAGCGTGAAATAAGGTTTCAATCATAAAAATTTAACTAGACAATTGGAAATGCCTCTATCTATTAATAGTAATGCTAAAATCAGTTTAAAAAATGCAAATTGTCGTTAGCGGAGCCCTCGAAAAGGATCGCACTGGCACGCTTTTTCGTCCTAGCGTGTTCGCAGCAGTGCCAGCCCGAAAATTTCCGCCCAAATTCCCGCAGCTTCCAGGGCACAATCCTCAGATTCTCCGCGCCAAATGATGGCAGGTTTTTGCCTTCAGATTCACAAAACTTCTGTTATTTTGACCAATGTGCGATCGAGCTATCTTGCCTTGGACGAACAGATTGCCCACGTTTTCCTGCCGTTTCAAGCGAACGGAAACAGGGCGAGACTAAAGCTGCTGATGACTTGCACTCATTAATTCAATTTCAAAGCATTAACAGGCACCTCATCCCAAGAACTAACAGTCCGCAAGGTAGCAACCCAGCCCTGCTGTTTTTGCTCGGCCGTCAAATTCTTCTCAAAAGATTCGTGGCAATCCTTCGCTTGAGTCTCATCGCAACAAGCAATACAAGAATAAAGAATGCCCGACGGATCGATTTGCTCGTTTACCCAAATAATCACGATTTACTCTCCCAATTAACTTAACTCTTATCTAAATTTTCCTATATTTTTGTCAATTAATTAGGTCGGTATTAATTAACCCCAGTGCGGCATTTTAGGTTAACAGGCAAGATGCCTGTTCCACATACAGGCAAGATGCCTGTTCCACATACTGTTCCACATACAGGCAAGATGCCTGTTCCACACACAGGCAAGATGCCTGTTCCACATACTGTGCCACACACAGGCAAGATG